>NZ_CP108996.1:6147204-6454565 GCF_036226565.1 Kribbella sp. NBC_00709 | reverse complement strand
CGTCGACCCAGATGACGACCGCGTCGGGCCCAGTCACCGACAGCACCCGTCCGTACGCCTCGTCGAAGACCGTCGCGTCGACGAACCCCACCTGCTCCAGGCGGTCCCGCAGCTCGTCGATCTTGTCCGCCTCGAACGAGAGGTTCGTCTGCCCGGGCTGGCCGCCAGTACTACTGCTCGCCGCGTCGTGCAGCGCGACCATCCCGCGACCGGTCAGCATGTCGACCCAGCCGCCACGCTCGGACTCGATCCGCGACCGCAGTCCCAGCGCCTCCAGGAACGCGCGCATCGCGTCCACGTCCGCCGTGAACCGCAGCGGCCTGATCACTGCGTTCTTCAGGTCGTTCATCCCCGCGCCTCCCCATGCTTGTCCAGGTACTCCGCCAGCGCCTGCTCGACCAACGCCGACAGGCTCGCGCCCTCGTCGATCGCCTTGTGCTTCACCCGCCGCACCAACCCGGGCGGCAGATACACGTTGAACTGCACCTTCTTGCCACCGTCGTCCGCCATGGCTATATTGCTAGCATCCTAGATGGCTAACCGTCAATCGTCAGGGAGTCCGCCATGAACCTCCGCTTCGACCACCTCGGCCTGCTCACCGACACCCGCGAGAAGAACCAGGAACTGGCCGACTTCTTCGCCGGTGTCCTCGGCCTCGACGTCTCCGGCAACGCCGGCGAGGGGTACGCCGAGGTGAAGGCCGGCGCGATGACGATCGCGTTGCACACCGGTGCGATGGTCGACGATTTCGGCGCGCACGGTGGCACGCTGCTCCAGTTCAGCAGCGACGACCTCCGCGCCGACGTCGAGGAGATCCGCCGGCGCGGCGGCAACATCGCCCTCGAGCCGACCGAGACCGACTGGGGCACGACGTCGGCGTACGTCGCGGGGCCGCACGGCGTGCTGGTGGAGCTGTACAAGTTCAACAGCTAGGCCCGCGGGTGTCCTAGGCGTCCGTCACAGTAGCGGTATGTCTGTGAATGAGCAGTTGCTGGAGCTCGAGGATCTGTTGTGGAAGGCGAATCGGGAGGGGGACGGGGACTTCTACGAGAAGTACCTGCTGGACGACGCGATCGCGGTCACCAAGTTCGGCATCATCGACAAGGCGACCGCGGTTCCGGGGATCACCGCGAACGTCAACCCGTACCTGAAGACCGACCGGACCGGCGAGCGGGTGATCGTCGTCGACGACCACACCGCGATCGTGACCTACCGGGTCGAGGTGACAGTGCTTGTCGACGGCGACGAGGCACAGTTCCCGGCGTACGCGAGCACGGTGTGGACCGACGTCAGCGGTGAGTGGCGGATTGCGTTCCACCAGCAGACGGCACTGTGAGCAGCGCGTCGTCCAGTTCCTTCTGCAGGCGCGCCTTCGGGCGGGCGCCGACGACGGACCAGATCATCTCGCCGCGGTGGAACAGGATCAGCGTCGGCAGCGCCATCACCCGGTAGCGGGCGGAGACGGCCGGGTTCTCGTCGGAGTTCAGCTTCACCACGGTCAGCTGATCGCTGCGGTCGGCGGCGATCTGGGCGAGCACCGGCGCGATCTGGTGGCAGGGCGGGCACCACTCGGCCCAGAAGTCCACGAGTACAGGCTTGTCGGATCGCAGTACCACCTCGTCGAAAGTTGCCTCGTCGACGGTACGCAGGTCGCTCATAGTTGGTTCATCCTCCAGCTCTCGGCGTCGGTCAGGAGGTCGGTCAGCCGGGCCCGCAGATCGGTGAGCTCGGCGATTCGCCGGTCCACCTCCGCGATCCGGGTCCGGTACGCCGTCAGCGAGGCCGGGCAGACGTCCGCCCGCTCGTTGCCGGCCCGCAGGCACTCGATGAACGGGTACGTCTGCTCCGCGGTCAGTCCGAGACTCAGCAGCGCCTTCACCTCACGGACGACTACCACGTCGTCCGCCTCGTACGACCGGTAGCCGTTGGACTCCCGCCGCGGCTTGAGCAGCCCCTGCGCCTCGTAGTACCGCACCGCCTTGACCGTCACACCGGCCTCGGCCGCCAGATCGCTGATCCGCATCCCGCCTCCTTCACCCCGACGCTAAACCTTGCCCCCAGGGTCAAGGTCAAGCCAGGATACTCAGTGGCCGCGGAAAGCCTCCTCCAACCACCACGACGGATGGTCCGCGACGACCTTCGCGTCCACG
The DNA here is from genome assembly GCF_036226565.1 of Kribbella sp. NBC_00709. Taxonomy (GTDB): domain Bacteria; phylum Actinomycetota; class Actinomycetes; order Propionibacteriales; family Kribbellaceae; genus Kribbella. Next base: position 6,452,415 of record NZ_CP108996.1, on the reverse strand, counting down.
AGCATCGGCGCCACGCGCGGTCCGTCCAGCCAGTCCTCGACTGCCGTGAGGTCTTTGGCGCTGCGTACGGTCACTGCCTCGAAGCCGTATCCGCGTCCGACTGCGGCGATGTCGGTCGGCGGGAACGTCACCGTCTCCAGTGGGTGCCCCTCCGGCCCGAAGTGGTGCACCTCTGCGCCGTACGCGTCGTCGTTGTACACGACCACGAGCATCGGCAGGCCGAGCCGGCGTACGGTGTCGAGCTCCGCGGCGCTCATCAGCGCACCGCCGTCACCGAGTACGGCGACGGGTAGGCGGTCCGGCTGCGCCAGCGCGGCGCCGATCGCCGTCGCAAGCCCCAGCCCGACCGATTGGAACGCCTGGGTGAAGCACAGCCCGTTCTCGTCCGGCACCGACAGGCACACGCTCGGGTAGCCCATGAAGTTGCCGGAGTCGACGGCGATCACACGTTCGGCCGGGAGCAGGTCGTCGAGCGCGATGCTCAACGTCCGTGGGTCGATCTGCTCCCCCGTGCTCTCGTCGTCGAACGCGACGTCCCGCCAGCGCACGCTCCCGAGCTCGGCGGCGCGATAACCCACCTGCTGCTCGCCGAACGCCTCGAGGGCGAGCGTGGCGGTGAGGTCGACGTCGCCGGTGACACCCAGGTGGATCTCGCGATGCGCGCCGAGCGCGGACGCGTCGTCGTCGACCTGCACGACGGTCGCGTCGGGTCCGATCAACTGACCGTGCCGCATCGTCCACATGTTCAACGCGCATCCCCAACCCACGATGAGGTCCGCGTCGCGGATCAGTTCGGCGGTACGGGGCGAGGCAAAACCGCCCGAGATACCGAGATCCCATCGGTTGTCATGGAACAGGCCGTGTGCGACCGCCGACGTCGCGAGGAGCGCGCCGCATCGTTCCGCGAGCTCTTCAAGGGCCTTTCGATGTCCACGGGCACCGCGACCCGCAACGAACACCGCACGCTCCGCCCGCTGCAGCAGGTCGGTCAGTGCAGCGACCTCGGTGGCCTCCGGCACGACGGCATCCCTTGGAGGCGGTGCCTCGACCACCGGCGCCTCAGTCTCCAACGCCTGCAGGGAAAGCGGCACGTTCAGCAGCACGGTACGGCGTTCGCGAACAGCCGTCGCCAGCGCGCCCAGCGCCTCGGCGACAGCGGTCTCCGCCGAGGTGATCCGCACCGGCACCGCACCGACCGAACGGGCGAGCGCCTCCTGGTCGACGTAGAAGTTCGACCGCTGCTCGGTGGCCTCAGCCGCGACCACGACCATCGGCGTACGGCTCTTCGCCGCCTCGGCGATCCCGGTCATCGCGTTGGTGAGACCGCAACCCTGATGGACCGACAGCGCAGCCACCGTCCCGCTCATCCGCGAGTACGCGTCGGCCATCGTGGCGGCGCCACCCTCGTGCCGCGCGGCGACGAACCGCGCGCCTGCGCTCACCATCGCGTTCGTCAGGTGGAAGTTGCCGGACCCGACCACGCCGAAGACCTGCCGGACACCAGCGGCTGCCAACGCCCTTCCGACGGCGACCGCGACGTTCATCCGCGTTCGACCAGCGCGAGCACCCGGGCGGGCGAGCCGGAGCCACCGACGATCGGCAGCGGTCCGGCGATGATGACAGCACCGGTCGGCGGCAACTGGGCGAGGTTCTGCAGCTGCGTCAGCCCGTACTTGTCGCTGCCCATCAAGTAGGAGTGGCACGGGAACGGCGGGTCGAACGAGTGCGCCTTGCCTGCGTCGGTCCCGACAGTCTCGACGCCCATTCCGAGGACGGGCGACTCCTGCGCGACCCACCGCGCGCACTCCGGCGACAGGCCCGGCGTGTGCGGTCCGTTCTCGTCGGCGTTGAGGAAGGCCTCCTGCGAGTGCGATCGCGCGTCCCACCCCGTGCGTACGAACAGCCAGCCGCCGGCGGGCAGCGGGACGTTCTCCGCCTCCCACGCCTTGAGGTGGTCGACCTCGACGAGGAAGTCGGGGTTCTTCTCGACCTCCGCGGTGAAGTCGAGGACGACGGCCGGCGCGATCAGCCGGCTGGCCGGCACCGACGCCACATCGGCGAGGTCCTTGCCGGTGACCCAGTGGTTCGGCGCGTCGAAGTGGGTGCCGGTGTGCTCGCCGCTGGTGAAGTTGTTCCAGTACCAGGCCGGCCCGCGGTCGTCGTACCTGCTGATCTCCGCCAGCGCGAACGGCGCCGTCTGCCCGAACTCCGGCGGCAGCTGAATCACCGGCGTCGACGCGGACAGCGGCGACGTCAGGTCCACCACCTCGATCGATCCGTCGGCGAGTGCTGCGACGAGTGCCGACAGGGGCGACGAACCGGTCATGCGAACCTCCAGGCGAGTGGCGTACGGAGCCATGACGCTAGGACGACGACCCTGGCCTCGTCCAGGACAATGGCCGCATGCTGCTCGCGACCTTCCGTTCCCCCGAACTCCCACCAGGCGGACGACTGGTCGAACGGACCGCCGTCCGGGGCGTGCTCTTCCGCGGACCGGAGCTGCTGCTGCTCGGCTCGCGGCACGGCGACTACAAGTTCCCCGGCGGCGGCGTCGAGGCCGGCGAGTCCTTCGAGGCCGCCCTACGGCGCGAGTTCAACGAGGAGTGCGGGTACGACGGGGTCGCCGTCGGAGCCGAGCTGGCAACGACCCGCGAGGAAGTCGCCGCGATCGAGGCGGAGTACGACGTGTTCGGGATGACGTCGCACTACTTCGAGTGCTCCGGCGGGACATCAGTCGGCGAGCAGCAGCTGGAGGGGTATGAAGCGGAGCTGGAGCTCACACCACAGTGGGTGACTGTCGACACGGCACTGACAGCCAACCGCAGCGTGCTGGAGAGCGGCATCGGCGTAATGCGCTGGCTAGTACGAGAAACCGCCGTACTGGAGTGGCTGAGAAACCGGAGCGTCTAGGGCGCCGCTCGCCCGGACGGACGAACGGCGCCCGCATCGGTCAGCCGCCGGCCAGGAAAGCCTTCACAGCCGGCAAGTACGGGTCCGTCGCGGCCGCAGGCTTACGCACCCGTTCGTTCAGAGTCGGCTTCAGCTTGTCGAGGAGAGCTGCCAGGCCCTGATGACGCGCGGCCGTCTCGATAGCAACGGTGAGCATGCCCAACCCCGCGTGCCCGATCTGGCTCGCGTTCGCCTCGTCGTCCAGAATCGACTCGACTCTGTCCGCTCGCGCGGCGGCGATCGCGATCATCGCGATCCGATTGGCGTGATCGCCGGTGCCGGAGCGAGAAGCGAGATCGTCGATGGCACGCTGGAGTGGCTCATCGAGTAACCCCGGACGGTCGAGCCAGGTCGCAGCCCACGCAACCTCCGCGGCGTAGGCCTGGTTGGGGAGCAGAATCGGCCCGTCGTCCGGGATCAGATTTCCCAGACCTCTCCGTCGTAGGGCGGCCGCCGCCCACCCGAGCTCGCGCCAGTAGGCAGCCTGGTCGACCACGATCCGGCGCCGCAGAGCAGCTCCGAGCTCCTCGGCGAAAGCAGGCGCGAAGTTGCGGACCATGCCCGGCGCCTCACGGGTCAGTTGGTGGAGCAACTCGCCGCCACCTCGGAGTCCGAGGCGGTGGGCCAACACACTTTGGTCCGCGGCTCCGACCATGTCGATGATCCTCGTCGTCGTCTCTGTGTCTCTCGCCAGCGAGAAGACGTTGATCAGCGCGGGGATGTACGCCACGTCGCCCGGACCGAGCTTCTGCAGACGCCTGACGAGCCGCTCGACATCCAGGCTTGCTGCGAGCTCGCGCGCCCATGGCGCCGCCCAGATGTACAACAGACGGAGCACACTGCTCATCAGATGCGGACTGCTGATCACCGGGGCGACCTTCATCCAGCGCTTGTCCAGCAGCTCACCACGCATCCAGGCTGCGTTGTCTCCGGAGGCAGTCAGTCCGAGCCGGGCCAGCTGAATGCCGACGCGGCACTGCTCCAGCGGTTGCTGCTCCCATTGCAGGTTCACCCTGAACACCTGCCACGCCCACGGGGTATTCCGCAGGTCGGTCAGCAACTGGTCTCCGAGCTGCGGGCTGAGCCGGCGACACGCGGTCAAGAGATCGGTCAGCTCGCTCGGCGACTTCGCAGCCCGGAGCATCATCCGGTGGAGGTGACTCGGTGAACCGTCGTCGCCTTCGCCGAGCTGATGGACGAGCTCGACCGCTCGGACATGGTCGAATCGCGCGAAACTGAACAGACCCTGCGCAAGGTCAGCAGGCCGGTAGATCCGCCGAAATCTCGCCTCCCAGTCGAACTCCGGATCGAGTCGCCTGATTTCGTCCGCGAGATACCGGTTCGCATTGGCGAGGCCGCCGATCCCCAAGGTCTCCGCTGTCACCCGAAGATATTCGACCAGCGCCTGTGGTGGGACCGTCAGCAGCGGTCGCAGCTGCTTGTCAGCGTCGTACGCCGTGATGAACCTCTGCGCGATCTTGGGATGCAGCGCGCGCCCCAGACGATGCAGGTGCGTGAGCGCGTCTGCCCGGGCCGGTGCCGTCATCTGGCGCAGCAGGGTGTTCTCGTCGACCTCAGCCCCAAGGTCCCGGAGGAACTCCTCGCCGAGATGGTCGTCTTCGGCAACGAGCAGCGCGAGGTGCGGCGCCCAGGGCCGGACGAACGAGCGGGATGTCCGCAACGACGTCACGATCGCGTCGAACGCCTCCTGCTCCACCGCGCTCCAGTACGTCGCCCCGGACAGCCACAACGCTCGGAAGAAGTAGTACAGCACCGATGACCGCGGATCCATCCTGACCAGGTTCCGCGCCGTCTCCTCCCCCAAGCTCTCCGCAACGTGGAATGCGAAGCCGTCACCCCCCGGCATGAACCACTCGTCGACCTGGTGGACACTGCTGAGCAGCATGCTGATGCCCTTGGCGTCCGCGACGTGCTTCGCCAGCCGCTGCGCGAGATCCTTGCGGGGAATCAGCACCCCGTCCGTCGGTTCGTACAGGACGTACCGCATGACGGCCCCGTGGATCCTGCCGGTGGCGGAGACCAGCGCTGCCGCCTCGGCCGGCTGCGCGCTCCGGAGCGCGTTGATCAGATAGTCGGGGAGCGGGCTGTCGTACAGAAGCACGTTGATCATCCACGTGAACACATCGCGCTTGATGTAGAACTCGTCGAGGCCCTGGGCGATCTCCGCGGCGCCGGCCTTGCTCAGCGCGGTGAGGAAGGCGAACCGATTGCGTGTCAGTAGTTCCTCACGGTCGACGTTCGGGCCTCCGAAGTAGACCTGGAACGACATCCAGCTGGCCAGTGCGTCGAAGCCGGCGCCCGATGGCGGTCGCCCCTCCTGCAACTCCTGCACCCGGTCGTACGCACTCAGCATGCGCTGACCGTCGTCGGGTACGCCCTTCGGACGGCACCTCTCCAGATGCTGGTCGAGCTTGCGGAGCAGGCGATAGTGCTCGGCAGACGGCCGCACGCCGTGCAGGAAGCCGGCCGTGTTGTCCAGCAGCAGGGCATTGAGGTCCGGCCTCGACATCTTGGCCAGCTGATAGGCCACCTCCACCCGCTCGGACAGCGTGCCGGCCCGAGCCAGGATCCCTTCGAGCCCCGCCTCTGGATCAGCCAGTCGATCAAAGAAGGTCGTGTAGGCCTGCTCGCCGGTCTCGACGGAGTGCTCGAGGTCCTCCCGGTAGCGATGCACCACGCGCAGGACAGATCCGAGCTCGCGAGCCGACAGATCCGAGCGCTCGGACACCCGCCGCAGCAGAGTCAGTACCAGCCCAGCGGTCTGCTTGTGCTTGGACACGAACTCGAACGCCAGCAGCACGAATGCTGCCGTTCGTACGTCGGCCCTGCCTACCCAGTACCGCAGATCGCGACCGATGGCGTCGGAGTCGAGCAGGTCTACCAGGAGATCCGGATCGTAAACACGGCAGGCGCGGACCAGATCGGCGATGGCCTGGTCTTCCCCGGAGGTCAGGAGGTCGCTCAGGTAGCCACCGATGAGAGCAACGACTGTTGCGCGGAGCGACGCGACGTCGTCCAACGCGCCCCTGGTCAGTATGAGCTTGCTGAAGAACACGCTCGACAGCAGCAAGCTGTCGCCGCGTCGCCGGGCGCCTCTGTCCACGAGGCTCTGCACCACATCCGCGTCCAACTGCCGGCAGTTGAGCGGACAGCCCAGCAACGAGGTCGCGGCGAGGAGCCGGATGGGCTCTGCCAGCTCCGGCGCCTCGGCGAACAGACGGTTGATCATCTCGTCCCGGAGCTCGACCAACCGCTGGGACGTGACCTCCTCCTCCGCGGTACGAGTCGTGGCAGCGAGCAGCCGGCACAGGAGCTCGAGGTCGCCGCCGGCCGCCCGGACGAGTGGAGCGACGTCGGACCGGTTCGCGCCGTAGACCGCCGGATGTTGCTGAGACAACTTCTTGGCGAGCGCAATCAGGGCCTGCTGGCCCGCGATGGACGGAAAATGGTCCACCGCTCCGGAGTCCCATTCGCTCCCGCTGGCAGTTTCGTAGCGCGCAACGGCGAGGACCGGGACCGCGAGTGCGATCTGGACACCGCCCACCACGTCGCCGATGTTGGTGCTCCGGACGGGATACAGATCCTCCAGGATGACGAGTGTCCTCAAGGTCCGCTCGATATCGGCCAGCAGCAGCGCCGACCTGACGATCGCGGTCATGTCGTCGGCGGACGGAAGTTCGTGCCGCTCGGGTGTGAGAACGAGGATCCTCCACCCTTTGGTCAGCAGCTTCCGCGCCACCTGTGCCGCAATCACGCTCTTCCCGCTGCTTGGTGGTCCGCCGACGATGGCAGCAGTGGTTTTCGAATCGCCGCTCGCAGTGGCGAACTTGTGGACGAGGTTCCCGACGAGACCGGACTCCACCATGGGCAGAGCGGAGCGGCTGTCTTTCGTCTGCCCACGCCGCCGTGGCGTGACCATCGTGGACCAGGACCAGCCTGCCTTCTTCAGTAGCTCCTGCCGCGCACCTTCCAGTGCGGCTTCCCACCCGGATCCCCAGAGCAGAGCAGCAGCGCCCGCAATGCTTGCGTCAGTGGTGACGTCGCCCGAATCCGAGGGCGCCGACTTGCGCGTCCAGCCTTTGGCAGTGCGGAAGACGACCGCATCCATCTCGCTGCCTTGATACAGAGCGTCCACCAGATGCTCGTCCACGGCAGACCACTCACCAGGTTTCCTACCGCCACCCAGCACCACGACTCCCAGCTCGGTCGGTGAAGGCAGACCGAGCCGCGAGGCGATGAAGGTGAGCGCGACGGCGGGTGCGGCGTACAAGATCTCCGGCTCGAGAGAGCGCGGCAGACGATGCATGGCCGGCTCGGCTGCCGGGATGGCAACGGAAGGCAGTCCGGCGTCCTCGAGGAAGGCTGCGCCCACTTCCATTGCCTTCGTTGCCTGGCTCCGGAGATCCGGCGACAGCGGGATCCACGCGCTGCCGGAGTCGTCGTCCACAGCGGAGTCGTCTGCCGTGCCCACATCATGACCGAAGTCCAACGCGACTGTGACGAGCAGGGCATGTGAAGTCCCGCTGCGCCAGAGCGGGGTCCAGACCGCCGGTGTCGACAGCTGACAAGGCACCGTCGCGCGGTCACAGATGTCGTGCTGACCTATCCGATCGAGATCGTTGATGCGGCCGGCGTCCTCCAGCTTCTTCGCCGCAACTGTCAGGTACGGCAGCGACCCGTCCTGGTAGGCGATCAGCAGCGCACCGACTCCTGGATGGACGAGCCAGCCTGGAAGTGGCCTGCTCACCGGCAGCGCGTACGCGTCGGCGGCCATGTCCCTGACGAAGTCCGCAAAGTGCGGCGGATTGACCGCCGGGCCGTCGTTCGGCAGCAGACTGTTCAACGTGTACAGACCGGCCATCAGACGCTCGGCCGTCAAGTCCCCTTCCTGATCGGCTAGTTGACCATCAGACGATTCCTTGTTGAGCATTTCGAGTCCCCCCACACATCTTGTTCCCTTACAACATCTGCCCTTCACGCCACTCCAGGACCGCGCCCCCACGGCCTGAAGCTGCGATGGCGAGCCAGCCGGACGATCCGATCACCAGATCGTCCAGGTGCTCGGCAACATCCATCGCGGCTGCCGGCGGCGCGTCGGCCCCCAAGGGCGTACGCCGTACCCGGCCGTCATGCCCCGCAGACAACAGCTGGCGCGTCGGCCCGGCGCCCGCCAGCAGGACGGCCGAAACCTTGTTGCCTTCGTGGCCTGCCAGCCGTCGCCGCTGTCCGTCGCCGGTGAACGCCAGGACCTCCCCGTTCTGATAGCCGACGACAATCTCGCCACTCGACGAGCACATCGTGATCGCGGTCGGCCAATACCCACGACCTGGCTCGACGGCTGGCAACGCCATCGAGCGTCCGGTGCGCAAGCTCCAGACCGCGGACGGACCCCCGAGGACGACCACCGGCTCGGAACCGATGGTGCCAGTGGCGAACACGCTGAACTGTGGCTCGCCGGTGTCGACCTCCAGCTCGATCTCATCGGCTGTCGAGTACAGCGCCCAACCTGTCATCGTCCCGACCAGGAGCCTGCCGTCGACGATCGCGCAGCCGATCACCGACCCGCAGTTCGTGGCGATGTCCCGTGCGGACAAGTCGCCGAAGTCGTAAAGACGGACGTCGCCGTCGAAGTCACCCGCCAGCACGACGTCGCGTCCGTCGACCCGGCCAACGGCGAGACCGGTCACCATCCCCGACATTCGTTTGTCGAACGCGGTCGTCTCACCGCCCAGGCGATGGAAACTCACGGAACCGTCGTACCCGCCGATCACGAGCAGTTCGGCATTCCCCACGACATGGTCGGCCAACCTCGTGGCCCGGGGCGCATCGGCCTGCGCGGCCCACACCGTTCGCCACGACGCGGGGAGTTTGTCCGCACGGCTCGCGAGACTGTCCAGTCCCGCGACGTGAGCCAGATAGGCCAGCTGTCCGGCCCGATCGACCTCGTCGGCCCGATCCGCGGGCGCAAGAGCTTCCAGCAGCCTGCGCACCAGTGTGCTTCTGGACGGCGACTCGGCCGGGTGCGACGCCCTCGAATCCTCGAGGTAGAGGGCCCGCTTGGTTCTGGAGATGTCCGTGATGAGCAGGAATCCCGGATCATCGAGCAGACCGGTGAGCCGCCCGGCCTTGGCAGCATGGATCGCGAGATGCCGACGCGTGTACTCGGTGGCCAGTTCCCACTGCCGAGTCCCCGAGGGAAGCTGCGGCACCGCGGCGAGCAACGCGTCGGTGAACGCGGCGTGCATCAGCTCCAGGTGCCGGCCTCTCCGTAGCTCGGCCACCAATTCGTCGGACGCCATCCGCCAGCAGGCTTGCTCAGGTTCGGCGTAGGCCTCCGTGACGAGATCGGTGTCGAGCGCATCCAGCAGAGCGACCAGTTCCTCGGACGTGTAGTCCATCCCGGCCGACTGCTTCGCAACATCGAGCCACAGTCCGAAATCGGGAATGCCAGGTCCCTCGGCGAAGGCGAGTGGAGCCAGCAGCCCCATGGTTCGGTCCGGGTTCAGATTCAGCGCCTTCAGCCTGAGCGCGATGCGCTCAACGAGGATCGGCATGTCCTCCTCCTTCGTCAACGGATCCCGGGCACGCCATGAAGCGAGATCGTCGGCGGTGCGAAACGACCGCCCGGACTGGACTCCGACCCACCGTGCGAGCCGACGCACCTCGGCGCCGTCCTTGCCTGTGAGCCCGGAGCCTTCGGCGGTCAGGACCTTGACCGCCAGGTCGATCAGATCATCGGGGACGAAGTATGCCTCGCTGTCGAGGTCGATCTCCTGCGCGAGGTCGCGGAGGAGATCCGGCACCGTCGCGCTGCCCAGGACGAGCTTCAGCCGACCGGGACGCTGAGCCAACGGGAGGAGAACATCGGCGATGAAGAGGTCCCGGTCGTCCTCCTCCATCGATTCCGGCGCGTCGACCAGGACGACGATCTCGTCCGGACAGTCCTGGAGTGCGACGATCCGGTCCGACGGTAAGGGTGGCCGGACGATACCGAGCTCATCGAACAGCTCCGTCGTCAGGTCCTTCGCGCCGCGGCCTCGGGCATCGATGACCACATTCGCGGTTCCGGCCTCATCGAGGTCGTTCTTCAGCACGCTGAGCATCATCGACTTGCCCGAGCCGGACCCGCCGGAGACAACCACGACCGCCTGCTGGTCGGCGCCCTCGGCGCGCGCGAACTGCAGCAGATCACGCCGTGCCTGCCGCCGTCCGCCGAACAAGCGCAGCGCCCGCTCCGGCACCAGCGGCAGCCGGCCACTGTAGAACGGATTCTGGAAGACCTTGGAAATGCCTCTGATCGACGTCCCGGGTATTGCGCACGCCAACTCGTTGTCCCGATCGCGATTGATCTGATCGATGAGTTCGGCGATCTGCAAGTACGGCTGTGACCTCCGAACCTGCGGCTTTCGCAACGCGTCTGCGAAGGCCGTCGCGAACTCGAGCTGTCCGGCCTCCTCGACACGACTCGTCGCGGCGATACCCCAGACCGTTCCCACACGACGACCGGAGATCCTGTTCTCCAGCGAGAAGGACGCGATGTGCTCGATGCCGATTTCAGACTGGCAGGCGTCGATGACGACTACGATCTCGCGTCCGTTTCCGTGTCCGAGAATCTCCGCGAGCTGCTTCATAGGCATCGAGCTTCGCGGCAGCCATACAGGGGAAGGATCGGTGTCGGACGTGCAGATGTAGTAATCGCCGACGCCCTCCAAGCCATGCCCACTCAGATAGACGACCAGCGGGGACAGCTGACCCTCGCTCTGCGCTTCTTCCCCGAGCACATTCAAAATTGCCTGGAGCAACGACGCGCTGTCTCGGTCGATTCCTCCGTCGTCCAGCAGGCGAGCGGCGTACTCCGTCGCCAGTACGTTGGCGACTACGGCGACCTCGGACTCGACCGCGTGGAGCTCGTCGAGCTTGCCGTTGGACTTTGGGTAGTGCGCAGTGCCCGCGACCAAGGCCACGAGGTCGGGGGCGATCGCGCTACCCGAGGCCACTGGTGATCGCCTCGCCGGCCTCGTAGGTGCTCAGATAACGAGCGATGTCGTGAGCATGCAGACGGCCGTTCGTGACCACGGCGTCCTCGACGTCCCCGAAGACGGGGGCAAGCTCCTTCACCGCGGCGACGCCGTCCTCCTTCGCGGCGACATTCACCCAGCGCCGTACCGATGGCCGATTGCCGCTGTCGTTCACCGGTGGTCGCAGCCTGGGCGCCAGAACTCGAAGCCCGAGCGGGGATCCGAGGGTGACGAACGTGTCGATCCCCCACTCGGGGTGAGCCATCAGGCCTTCATAGGCGACCAAACTGCCCATCGAGTGGCCGACTATCACTCTGGTGTCGCTCGTCACCGTCGCGTCGAGACGTTCCTGGATGCGGGTTCGCAGGTCGTCCTCGCTCAAGTACCTGTGCACCTGGCGGACGAACCAAACGATCTTTCGCTGCGCCGCATCCGGAAGGAACTCCGATGCTTGCAGCTTGCGAACCAGCGCCTGCACAAGCTCAGGCACATAGACCTTGGTCGGAAGGCGCGATTCGTCGCCGGCGCCGAAGCCGTCGGCAATCTCCTCGAGGAATTCGAGCTCGAACCCGGGCCCGAGGTCGCCAGGCCCTAGCGGCGGAATCCACTGGTCGTCGTCCGGGGCTTTCCCGCCGGCGAGCCGGAAACAGTTCCCGTAATGGACCAGGTCCACGTCGGACTCAGGCAACGGCGGCAGATGACTGTCGTCGAGACCTTGAGCAAGCGCTTGAAACCATTTGGCTTTCGTGAGTGCCCTGGATCGATACTGGTGACCGATGCCGTGAACGAACACAACACGCGCCATGCATTCCCCCCACCCCATGCCGACCGCCTGGTCAGCAGAACGGTTAGAGTCTCGGGCCTGACTCGATGTCACGCAAGACTCCACACCGTAGCGATTACGCCTCGGTCGCCACCCTGACCCACTCCCCCAGGACCTTCGCGCTGGCGTCCACCAGCGCCGGCCAGTCGAGGGCTGCCTCGTCAGCCGAGTCCGAGACGTGCTTCACGACGCGTACAGGTACGCCGTACTCCTGGCAGGCGTACACGACGCCGTACGCCTCCATGTCGACCAACTGCGCCCGCTCCGCCAACCGCGCCCGTACGACGGGATCGGTCACGAACACGTCGCCCGACGCCAGCACCGTCCCGTCCCCACCCTCGACAACCAACTCGTCCCGAGGATCCAACCCGATAGCCCGAACCGCCGCCGCATTCACATCGTGGTTGATCACAACACTCGGCAGAAACAACCCGGACAGCCCATCCCTCAACGCCCCGGTGGTCCCCAGGTTGAGCACCACGAGATCCGTAGTCTCCCGCCCCGCCAGAGCCCGACTGACGGCAACCGCCGCAGCCGTCTTGCCGACCCCCGTGATCACCACCGGGATCCCCTCCGGCACATACCGCGCTTCACCCGCGACCGCACTGACCGCCAGGTACTGCGTCACAGAGATCCCTTCGGCGCAACCCACTCAACCGGCTGCCCGGTGATCTTCGCGATCCGCTCGTAGTCCTCGTCATAATGCAACACCGTCAGCCCGGCGAGCTCCGCAGTCGCCGCAATGATCAGGTCCGGCAAGCTGAACTGCCGATGCTGGCTCTTCGTCGCGAACCGCTGGTGCACCTCCAACGCCCGAGTCATCGCCTCGTTGGTCACCTCGACCCATCGCTGACCGTGCAGAGCCCCCCACAAGCTCTCGTACCACTCTGGACTGGGAGCGTTGTTCAGGTACTCGAGTGCCGTCATCTGACAGGCCGCCAGTCGTCCCTCGATCAACAGCGTCTGGAACCGTCGAGAGACGTCCTCGGACCGTGACTGGTGGACATAGACAGACGTGTCCGCCAAATAGATCGTGCCGGCCATCATGCGCTGCGGTCCTCCCGAGCACGCTCCGCCAGCCCCTCGAGATCGCGACCGCCTCCGTAGCGCCATGCCTCCGCAGAACCGGAGAAGTCCATCGGCGCCTCCGCGAAGATCTTGGCGATCTCCCGCCCTCGCCGACGTACGGCAAGCTCTCGGAGCGCGCCGTTGATCGTCTCCACCTTGCTGTCGGTGCCGAGCTCAGCCCGTGCGGCATCGAGCCACTCGTCGTTCACGTCAACTGAGATGCGCGTCATGAGTCAAACTTTACACCAAGACCGGCTCCGTCTATGCACCAAAATTGACGCACTCTTGGTGCAGTTCAGCTGACGGTGACGGTGGGTTCGCCGGCGTCTCCGATGGCTTCCATGGTTTCCGCGATGCGCATGGCTTCTTCGATCAGGGTTTCGACGATGGCCGATTCCGGGACGGTCTTGATGACCTCGCCCTTGACGAAGATCTGGCCCTTGCCGTTGCCGGAGGCGACGCCGAGGTCGGCTTCGCGGGCCTCGCCAGGGCCGTTGACGACGCAGCCCATGACGGCGACGCGGAGCGGGACCTCCATGCCCTCGAGGCCGGCGGTGACCTGCTCGGCCAGCGTGTAGACGTCCACCTGGGCGCGGCCGCAGGACGGGCAGGAGACGATCTCGAGCTTGCGCTCGCGCAGGTTCAGCGACTGCAGGATCTGCAGGCCGACCTTGACCTCCTCGACCGGCGGCGCGGACAGCGACACCCGGATCGTGTCCCCGATGCCCTTCGACAGCAGCGCGCCGAACGCCACCGACGACTTGATCGTGCCCTGGAACGCCGGCCCGGCCTCGGTCACGCCGAGATGCAGCGGCCAGTCACCCTGCTCGGCCAGCAGCTCGTACGCGCGGACCATCACGACCGGGTCGTTGTGCTTCACGGAGATCTTGAAGTCGTGGAAGTCGTGCTCCTCGAACAGCGACGCCTCCCAGACGGCCGACTCGGCCAGCGCCTCCGGCGTCGCCTTGCCGTACTTCTGCAGCAGCCGCGGGTCCAGCGAGCCGGCGTTCACACCGATCCGCAGCGACGTCCCGTGGTCCTTCGCGGCCTGCGCGATCTGCTTCACCTGGTCGTCGAACTTGCGGATGTTGCCCGGGTTCACCCGGACCGCCGCACAGCCCGCCTCGATCGCGGCGAAGACGTAGCTCGGCTGGAAGTGGATGTCGGCGATCACCGGGATCTGCGAGTGCTTCGCGATCTCGGGCAGCGCGTCGGCGTCCTCCTGCCGCGGGCAGGCGACCCGGACGATGTCGCAGCCGGCCGCGGTCAGCTCCGCGATCTGCTGCAGCGTCGTGTTGACCTCGTGCGTCTTCGTGGTCGTCATCGACTGCACCGAGACCGGCGCGTCCCCACCGACCAGCACTTTGCCCACCTTGATCTGGCGGGTCTTGCGGCGCGGGGCGAGGGTCGGTGGCGGCAGCGCGGGCATGCCCAGGTTGATGCTCATGAGTCCTTAACCGTTGGGTGAGGGTCAGCCGTTGAAGAGCTTGATGGGGTTCACGATGTCGGCGATGACGAGCAGCACGCCCATCACCACGATCACACTGGCCGCGACGTACGCGATCGGCAGCAGCTTGGCCACGTCGACGTACCCGGGGTCGGGTCGCCGGAACAGCTTCGCGAGGCCGCGCCGGATGCCTTCCCAGATCGCGCCGATCATGTGACCGCCGTCCAGCGGCAGCAGCGGGATGAAGTTGAACAGGGCAAGGAACAGGTTCAGCGAGGCGAGCAGCAGGATCCCGGTGGCGAGCTTCTGGCCGACACCCAGATCGCTGGAGGCGACCTCACCCGCGACCCGGCTGGCGCCGACGACGCTCATCGGGCTGTCCTGGTCGCGCTGACCGCCGACGATCGACTTCGCCACCCCGACCAGCTTCTCCGGGAAGCGGCCGAGCGCCTGCACGGTGCTGACGGTCAGCTTGCCCATCTGGTCGACGACGAAGCCGAAGCTCTGCCGCTCGACCTTCTCGGTCGGCGAGATCCCGAGGAAGCCGACCGAGACGAGCTTGTCGGAGGTGGCGCTCTCCTGCACCTGGTTCACGATCGTGCTGGTCTGCAGCGTCTTCTGCGCACCGTTGCGCTCGACAACGATCGTGGCCGGCTTGTCGGTGTTCGCCCGGATCAGCGGCGTGAGCTGGTCCCAGCTGGAGATCCGGGTGCCGTTGAAGGACACGATCTTGTCGCCGACCTGGAACCCGGCGTCCTTGGCCGGCGACACCTTGTCGGTGTCGGTGCACTGCCGGTCGGGCGTGGCCTGGTTGGCCGGGATGACGCAGTCGGTCACGTTGGAGACCGTGGTCTGCGCGACCGGTGTCCCGTAGAGCATGTACAGCCCGCCGAACAGCACGAACGCGATCACCACGTTGACGAGCGGCCCGGACGCCATCACGATCAGCTTCTTCCACCACACCTTCTGGTAGAAGAGCCGGCCGTCGTCCTCGGGCGCGATCGTCTCGTACTCCGCCGACCGCGCGTTCTCGACCATCGACTGGATCGGGCCGGTGTTGGCCTTGCGGACCTTGGTCGGGTCCTGGCCCTTGCCGGGGGGCAGCATCCCGATGATCCGGACGAAACCACCGGCCGGGATGGCCTTGATGCCGTACTCCGTCTCACCGCGCTTGGTGGACCAGACGGTACGGCCGAAGCCGACGAAGAACTGCGTGACCTTCATCCCGAACGCCTTGGCCGGGAGCATGTGGCCCATCTCGTGCAACGCCACCGAGATCAGGACCCCGAGGACGAACAGCACGATACCGATGGTGGTGAGAAGCACGGTCATGCCTTCTGGTTCTCCTGGCTGCTATCGGTTGCCGGCAGTGATCTCACGAGCCCGGTCCCGGGCCCACGCGTCCGCGGCGAGCACGTCGTCGACGGACAGTTCCACATACGAGGGTACGTCGTGTTCGGTCACCACCCGGGCGACTGTGTCGACGATCCCGGTGAACGGCAGCCGTCCGGCCCGGAACGCCTCCACGCAGACTTCGTTCGCCGCGTTGAACACGGCCGGCGCCGTACCGCCCCGGGCGCCTGCCTCGCGGGCCAGGCCCACCGACGGGAACTCGGCGTCGTCGACCGGCTGGAACGTCCAGGTGCTCGCCTCGGCGAAGTTCCACGGCGGCGACGCGTCCGCTATCCGGTCGGGCCAGCCGAGCGCGAGCCCGATCGGCACGGTCATCGTCGGTACGCCGACCTGCGCGATCGTGGCGCCGTCGAAGAACTCGACCATCGAATGGATGGCCTGCTGCCGGTGGATCACGACGTCGATCCGGTCCATCGGGATGCCGAAGAGCAGATGCGCCTCGATCAGCTCCAGGCCCTTGTTGACGAGCGTGGCGGAGTTGATCGTGACGACCGGACCCATCGCGAAGTTCGGGTGGTCGAGGGCTTGCTCGACCGTGACGTTCGCGAGCTCGCTCCGGGGCTTGCCCAGGAACGGGCCGCCGCTCGCGGTCAGCAGCAGCTTGCGGACCTCGTCCGGCGAGCCGCCGCGTAGACACTGGGCGATCGCGCTGTGCTCGGAGTCGACCGCGACGATCTGGCCCGGCTTGGCCAGCCGCGTCACGATCGGCCCACCGATCACCAGCGACTCCTTGTTGGCCAGGGCCAGCGTGTTCCCGGCGTCCAGCGCCGCCAGCGTCGCGTGCAGGCCGACCGATCCGTTGATTCCGTTGAGAACCACGTCACACGGCATCGCCGCGAGCTCGCTGGAGGCGTCCGGCCCGGTGATGATCTTCGGGATCCGGAACTCCCCCTGCGCGTATCCCTTCCGCTGCGCCTCGGCGTAGAACGCCAGCTGCAGGTCCTGCGCGACTGTGGCCTTCGCCACCGCGACGACCTCGACGGCGAACTCGAGGGCCTGCTCGGCCAGCAACGCGACGTTGTCACCGCCGGCGGACAGCGCGAGCACACGGAAGCGGTCCTGGTTCCGCCCGATCAGCTCGAGCGCCGTAGTACCGATCGAGCCGGTCGAACCGAGGATGACGACGCTGCGCGGGTTCACGGCGCCATTGTTCCAGGTCAGGACAGTGGTCAGGACAGTAGGAGCCGGAACGGGAGCGCCCCGAGCCGGATCTCGTCACCGTGACCGACCATGGCGGTCTGGATCGGTACTCCGTTGACCTGTGTCCCGTTGGTGGAGCCCAGGTCCCGCAGCTCGTAGCTGGTCGCGTCGATCCGCAGCAGCTCCGCGTGGTGCCGGCTGATCTCCTGGCGGTCGATGATCACGTCGCAGTCCGCTGCCCGCCCGATCCGGACCAGGTCGAGCAGCGGTACTACATCCCCGTCCTGACCGACCAGCACCGGCTGTGGCCCGGTCTCCAGGGCAGTGGCGATCTCACCGACTCCAGCGGTACGGATCGACACCGAGACGATCAGGTCGTCCCCTTTGTCGACGCGCAGGTTGTGCTGAGCGCCGAAGCCCTGCAGGAGCTCGCCGTACTCGTCGATGACGACCACAGAGACGTGGTAGTAGCCCGGTGGCAGTTGTGCATACGCCGCTGCTCCGAGCGACGTGGTGAGCACCACAGCGTCGTACTCGCGGTGACTGACGTCGGTGATCGTGATCAGGACCGGATTGTTGGCAGTGAGGTGCGCCTCGGCGCCGGTGTCGCCCGGAGTGAACTCGACCGTTACCAGGGGCGCCGGACGGGCCTCGTCGAGGCCGACCAGCCGGTCGACTGCGGGCACTGTGCCAGTGGGGATCGCCAGTGGCACGTACTGACCGTGCGACCTGACCAACAGGTCGAGCTGCGGCCTCGGCACACCGTTGCGGCGGGCCAGGAAGTACGCGTTCACCATGCCCTTGCCGAAGATGAAGGCCACGTCGCCCACCACGGCACGCACGAATCCACTGATCGGCTCCATCTGCACCCCCAGTGCATCAGTATCCAGGAATCACGACTCCGGTACGGCGGTGTCCGGTGTGCCGCGTACCGTTGCCCGGTGACCGCCTTACAGACCACCGTGCTGATCATCGAGAACGATCGCGAGAGCGGCCCCGGCAAGCTGCTCGGCTGGCTGGACGACCGTGGGCTCTCACCCGTTGTCGTCCGAGCCTGGGACGGTGAGCCGGTTCCCACCAGCGTGGACGGTCATGCGGCGCTGATCATGCTCGGCGGCGGGATGCTGCCCGACGAGGACGAGCGGTCGCCGTGGTTGCCGGCCGAGCGCGCGCTGCTGCGTAATGCGCACGACCGTGTGCCGGTGCTGGGGATCTGCCTGGGCGGGCAGTTGCTGGCGCACACGTTCGGCGGCGAGGTGCAGGGGAAGTACGGGCTGCCGGAGAAGGGTGTGACGTCGCTGACAGTCCTGCCCGCTGCCGCGGACGATCCTCTGCTCGCGGACCTGCCGTCGACGGTGTGGGCGGTGGAGAGTCACCAGGACCAGATCACGCGGCTGCCCGACGACGCCGTACTGCTGATGTCGAGTGAGCGTTGCCCGAACCAGATGCTGCGCGTCGGCGACCGGAGCTGGGGCGTGCAGTTCCATCCAGAGGTCGCGGCAGACCGGGTACGCCGGTGGAACCCGGAGCGACTGCGGGCGATGGGGTTCGATCCGGACGCACTGGTCGCCGACGCCGAGCGGTATGCGGAGGAGCTGGACAAGACCTGGTCGGCCGTGGTCGGCCGATTCCTGTCGAACCTGTAGCGGCGCTACCTTTGGTCGCATGAGTCTGGAGCAGCCGCCACCCGGTCACCGGGCATCCGACAACGACCGCGAGCGTGCCGCCGCCGTGGTCCAGGAAGCACACACCGACGGACGGCTTGACTTCGAGGAGCTGGACGAGCGGCTGACCCAGATCTACACGGCCAAGACCCAGCTCGAGCTCCGCAACGCGACCGCTGATCTGCTGCCGGTCGCGCACGGCAGCTCCCAGGAGCTCACCCTCCGGGCGCGGCACAGCGCGCAGAAGCGGGAGGGCGCGTGGGTCGTGCCGGAGCGGCTGACCGCGATCGCGGAGCACTCGTCGGTCAAGCTCGACTTCACCGACGCCGTCGTGCACTGGGCCGACATCCACGTCGACGCGCAGGCCATCCACAGCTCGGTGGTCATGGTGATTCCCGAGGGCTGGAGCGTCGACATCGACCAGGTCGAGGCGAACCACAGCAGCGCCAAGAACAAGGCCGTCGCGCCCCGCCCCGGCGGCGTCCGCCTCCACGTCACCGGCAGGGCCCACCATGCCAGCGTCGTCGTCCGCCATCCCCGCAAGCGCCACTGGTGGTGGCCCTGGTACCGCAAGTGATCGATTAGCGTTCGGGTATGACTGCATCGCTGGATCTTGTCGACGTCGACTCCCTGCTGACCGAGGAGGAGATTGACGTTCGGGCGGCTGCTCGGCGGTTCGCCGATGAGCGGTTGCGGCCGGCGTTGCCGGAGTGGTTCGAGACGGCGTCGATTCCGGCGCGGGAGCTGGCGAAGGAGTTGGGAGCGCTCGGGTTCCTGGGCATGCACCTGACCGGGTACGGGTGCGCGGGGCTGGGCCCAGTGGCGTACGGGCTCGCCTGCCTGGAGATCGAGGCGGCAGACTCGGGGATGCGGTCGCTGGTGTCGGTGCAGGGATCGCTCGCGATGTACGCGATCTGGAAGTACGGCAGCGAGGAGCAGAAGACCGAATGGCTGCCCCGGATGTCCGCGGGTGAGGCGATCGGCTGCTTCGGACTGACCGAGCCCGACTTCGGCTCCAACCCGGCCGGCATGCGCACCAACGCCCGCCGCGACGGTCACGACTGGGTGCTGAACGGCTCCAAGATGTGGATCACCAACGGTTCGGTCGCCGATGTCGCGGTCGTCTGGGCCCGGGCCGACGACGGTGTCCGCGGCTTCGTCGTACCGACCTCGACACCTGGTTTCTCGGCGCCGGAGATCAAGCAGAAGATGTCGCTGCGGGCATCCGTCACCTCCGAGCTGGTGCTCGAGGACGTCCATCTCCCGGCCGGCGCAATGTTGCCGGAGGCACGCGGTCTGTCCGGCCCGCTCGGCTGCCTGAACGAGGCCCGGTTCGGCATCATCTTCGGCGCGATGGGCGCGGCCCGCGACTGCCTGGAGACCGCGATCGCGTACGCCGGTGAGCGGATCGTGTTCGACAAGCCGCTGACGGCGTACCAGCTGACCCAGGCGAAGATCGCCGACATGGCGGTCGAGCTGAACAAGGGCATCCTGCTCGCCGTCCATCTGGGCCGGCTGAAGGAGAAAGGCACGCTCCGGCCCGAGCAGGTGTCGGTCGGCAAGCTGAACAACGTCCGCGAGGCGATCGCGATCGCCCGCGAGTGCCGCACGATCCTGGCGGCCAACGGCATCAGCGGCGAGTACCCGATCATGCGGCACGCCAACAACCTCGAGTCCGTCCTCACCTACGAAGGCACGTCCGAGGTGCACCAGCTCGTGATCGGCCAGGCCCTCACCGGCCAGGCGGCCTTCCGCTGACGCATACCGATTCCGGCACCTGGGCACAGGGGGTGATATCAGTGACTGCGAGTGTCCGGAAGGAGCAGGTATGCGGATCGGAGCCGGAATCGCCCTCGTCGTGGTGGGCGCGATCATCGCGTTCGCCGTGCGGGACACGTCCGACACGCTGAACCTGACCGCCCTTGGGATCATCATCATGCTCGGCGGGATCGCCGGGATCTGGATGTCGTACCGGCTGGCCAACACGCGGCGGCGGCGCACCGACGCACCGCTGATGGACCCGGAGGTCGAGAAGCAGTACGACACCAGCCCGCCGAAGAAGGTCGCCGGCGAACTGATCGACGTCACGCCGACGCATCTGCGCGAGGATCAGAACCGCTTCAGTAAGTAGTCGCACTCGTCCGCGTAAGTGCGGACCACCGTGCCGTCGGCCGCCTGTTCGGTCCAGCGGTCGATGACGCGCGGCCCGGACCAGAGTTCGTACCCGAGCCGCTCGTACAGGCGGCGCGCGGCCGGATTGTCCGGGCTCACGCCCAGCCCGATCGCCGGCCGGCCCCAGTCCCCGGCGACCGCCTCGGCCGCGCGGATGAGCGCCGTACCGACACCTTCGCCCCGGACGAAGGCGTGCAGTCCGTTGATCTCGGCCGGGTCGGCGGCCGCCTGAACCTCGTCGTACTTCGACGCGCGCAGGATCATTGTCTGGCCGACGATGTCGCCGTCGCGGCGGGCGAGCAGGAACAGCCCGTCGTCACGTTGCTGGACGTCCCAACGGCCCCGGACGTGGTACTGCGCGGCCGGCGCCTCCGCGAAGGATTCGATCAGCTCATCGACGTCGGAACGGGTGGCCGGCCTGATCTCCATCCGGCGACCTTAGGCCGATGGAGGAGTTCGTGCGACCGTGAGTCATGGACGGGAATCGTGAACTACTGGAACGATTGTGGCCGATGGACGGCCAACTGGCGTTGTCGGCCGAGGCCGAACACGAGTTGCGCACGGACGACTACGTACTGGAGATGCCGCAGTCGGGTGAGCGCATCGCCGGCCGGGACCGGATGCGCGCGATGCAACAGGAGTACCCGAACCCGCCGTCGATCCAGGTTCTCCGGATCACCGGTGCCGGCAACTACTTTGTCGTACTCGGACGCTCGGACTACGGAGGCGACATCTACTACGTCGCGAACGTCGTCGAATTCCGCGACGGCCGGATCGCCCGCGAGACGCGCGTGTACGGCTCGCCGTTCGATCCCCCGGAATGGCGGGCGAAATACGCATCCCCTGCCGACTGACAGACGCTTCCGCGCGGCATGGAACCGGTGACTACTTGGCGACCTCGGTCGCGCGGGACTCGCGGACCACGGTCACCCTGATCTGCCCCGGGTAGGTGAGCTCCTCCTCGACCTGCTTCGCGATGTCGCGCGCCATCACCTGCGCCGCGATGTCGTCGACCGCGTCCGGCAGCACCATCACCCGGATCTCCCGGCCGGCCTGCATCGCGAACACTTTCTCGACGCCCTCGTGGTGCATCGCGATCTCCTCGAGCCGTTCGAGCCGCTGGACGTACGCCTCCAGCGATTCCCGCCGCGCCCCCGGGCGACCGCCGCTCACCGCGTCCGCGGCCTGGGTCAGCACCGCCTCGACGGTCCGCACCTCGACCTCGTTGTGATGCGCCTCGATGCAGTGCACGACGTCGTCGTTCTCGCCGTACTTGCGGGCCAGCTCGGCGCCGACGATCGCGTGACTGCCCTCGGACTCGTGCGTGAGCGCCTTCCCGATGTCGTGCAGGAACGCGCCGCGCTTGCACAGCTTCGGATCCAGCCCGAGCTCGGCCGCCATCATCCCGGCGATGTGCGCCGACTCGATCAGGTGCTTGAGCACGTTCTGCCCGTACGACGTCCGGTAGCGGAGCAGACCCATCGTGCGGATGAGCTCCGGGTGCAGATCGGTGATGCCGACGTCCGCCATCGCGTCCTCGGCGGCCCGCTCGCACAGCTCGGCGACCTCACCCTTGCTGCGCTCGTAGATCTCCTCGATCCGGCTCGGGTGGATCCGGCCGTCGAGCACCAGCGAGTCCAGGGTCAGCCGCGCGGTCTCCCGCCGGACCGGGTCGAAGCAGGACAGCAGGACCGCTTCCGGGGTGTCGTCGATGATCAGGTTCACGCCGGTGGTCTGCTCGAACGACCGGATGTTGCGGCCCTCGCGCCCGATGATCCGGCCCTTCATATCGTCACTGGGCAGGTGCACGACGGACACCACGGACTCGCTGGTCTGCTCGGACGCCAGCCGTTGCACCGCGCCGGTGATGATCTTGCGGGCCTTGATCTCGCCCTCGTCCTGGGCCTGCCGCTCGATGTCACGGACGATCGTGTGCGCGTGCCGCTTGGCCTCGTCCTCGATCGACGCGACCAGCTCCGCCCTGGCCTGGTCGGTGGTCAGGTTCGCGACCCCTTCGAGGATCCGGCGACGCTCGTCCTCGAGGTCCTTGATCTCCTGCTTGCGCTGGTCGAGCTCGGCCAGCTGAGCGGTCAGCTCGAGCTGACGTTGCTCCATCGCGCGGTGCTGCTCGTCGGCCCGCTCCTCGCGTTCGGTCAGCCGGTGGTCGCGGCGCTCCATCTCCAGACGCTGCTCACGCAGGTCGTCCCGGATCGACTGCGCTTCCGCTTCGGCTTCCCGGCGTACGTCGGAGGCGCGCTGCTCGGCGTCACGTCGTACCTCGGACGCACGGTCCTCGGCGCCGCGGCGGATCTCCTCGCTGCGTTGCTCGGCCGCCTCGGCGCGGGTCCGCAGTACGGCGGCCTCCTCCTCGGCCTGCCGTCGTACCAGCTCCGCCGCGGACTTCGCGCTCGCCGCCAGCTGCGCCGCCTCGAGCTGGGCGGCCTGGTGGGCGGTCGAGTTGTCGGCGGCTTTCCGGCGGGAGAGGGTCAGGCCGATCCAGGCCAGCAGTCCGGCGATCAGCAATCCGATCAGGGTCAGGCCAACGGACATCGCTGTCATCGCCGTCTCCCCTCTCCTTCGAGTCCCACGCGGGGACTGTGGCCGTCGGTCGAAGGGACTCGCCACTGGAATCGCTGAAGGCGCCGCCGAGGTTCCGGCAGCCATTGGGGTACGGCAGTGCCGGTGCCACCTCAGGTGAGGCGGTACCGGTGTCTACCGTTGCGACGGTATCGCTGTGCTCGCGCTGCTCCGCCAACTCTGTGAACGCCGCGGGTGCGGCTGTCCAGCGTTGCTTGCCTCGCTTGCTCACCGTGAGTCGCCGTCGCCAACCCGGAGACCACGATGGCGCCGCTCGCGCCCTGCCGGCCGGCTTACGCTGCCGTCGGGGTTTTGCGTGCGGTGCCGTCTATCGACGGCGCTGCACGGCGCCGTCGTCCTTCCTTCAGCTCACTCGAGCGTGGTTGCGTCTTTTCGCCGGCCGGTCGGCCGTTTCACCGACCCGCCGATCCTTATATCCGCCACCGTTGCGGTGGATTCATCCCTTCTTGATCCCGAGGCTAAGCGCGGCCCACCACCCGGTCAAGACGGACACTCACCCGTCACCCTCCGGATGAGACCAGTCTCGGCGCTGGACTACTCCACAACCGGCATGGGTGTCCGGTCGGAGTGATGACGTAGACCTTCAGCGCCCGCGTGCCGGCCGAGCCGGCCGCGGGGCTGCAGGTGTCGGGTTAGTGACTCGAAGGATGGCTCAGCTCGCCGACGGTTGCTGTCCGGTCGGCGTGCTGCCTGCGCTTTCGGCCGGCGATCCGGTCGTGTTGTCCGCCTGCGCCGCGGCCTCCGGCTGCGCGCTCTCCGCCGTTCCTGCGGTGGTGGACTCGGACGTGGTGTCTGCGGGGGTCTGATCCTGCTGGGCCGGCGTCTCTTCGGAGTTCTGCTTGTCGACGAAGCCGCCGACCTTCTGCTGGACCGAGTCGACCTTCTCCGCGTACTTCCCGCCGGTCTGCTTGTCGATCAGGTCGCCGGCTTTCTCGACGCCGGCTTTGATCTTGTCCGGGTTCTGCTTGACGACATTCCGGAGCCAGTTCTTCGCCTGTTCCTGGAAATCGTTCATTGCACCCTCCGCGGTGTCTGGGGCGGATCGACGGAAAATCCCAGCCTACGGACCGGTCCAAATACCAGTCCTACCTCGGATAAGACACCGTTGTACCGCACCCGTCAACGCCCCTCGCCGCTCACCGGACCCGAAACCGCTTCACTCTCCGTCACCGCCGGTCCTTTCCGTCCAGGTGCGCCTTCGCCACCGTCGCCGGCGCGAACACCAGCCAGCCGTCGAGCAGTGCCTCCCGGAGCGCCGGCTCGGATACCTTGTCGAGCTCGACCAGTACAGCGGCGTACCCGTTGAAATGCGGAATCGTGAAGAATCCGTCGCCCGCCCGCGCGGCCAGCACGGCTTCCTTCTCGGCCAGGTCCTCCACCCGGATCGCCAGGATCGGTCCGTCCGGCGGCGTCTCGTTGCCGTACCGCTTGATGTCGGCCTTGCTGAACGGCCGCTCCCACGCATACCCCTTGCCGCCGACGGCCCAGGTCCGCTGGCCGTGCCGAGTCGTCACCTCGGTCTCCGGCAATTGGCCGACCAACCGCTCTACGTCTTCGAACGTCGCCATGCCGTCGACGCTACTCCCGCCGGAACGTGACGGCCGGGCAATCGACGAGGATTGCCCGGCCGTCGCCTTACCTCAGAGGCGGTGGCGACCGCCGCGCTCCTGATGCGGTACGACCTGCGTCGAGGTCGGGAACGTCGGAGCCGGCAGCTGCGCCGCCTCGTACGTCGCCAGGTTCAGCCGGGCGCCCGTCTCGGGAAGCGCCGGCGGCTTGCTGATCCGGTCGTGGCGGAACACCGAGGTCAGGTCACCGAACGTCTTGCGACGCCACTGGCTGACGTTCGGCTCCCGTACGCCGGTGAGCTTCTCGAGGAACTGCACAACCGACGTGTGGTCGAACTTCTGGCTACTCACCCAGCCGCCCGCGGTCCACGGCGAGACCACGATGCACGGCACCCGGAACCCACCACCGATCGGCAGGTCCAGTGCATACTCGTCCGCCGTCCCGGCCGGCGCCGTCGGTGGTACGACGTGGTCGAACAAGCCGTCGTTCTCGTCGTAGTTGAGGATGAAGACTGTCTTCTTCCAGACGTCCGGGTTGGCGGCGATCGCGGCGATCTTCGACGCGACGAAGTCGGCCCCGGCGGCCGGCATCTCCTTCGGGTGCTCCGAGACGCCGCCGGCCGTCATCAGCCACGACACGGTCGGGAGCTTGTCGTGCAGAGCGTCGTACTCGAACTGGCCGAGCGACGACACCTTCATGCCCTTGTCGTACAGCGGCGTACCGGGCGTGGCGTCCTGGAACTGCTTGAAGTGCGGGAGCATGTTGTAGCTGCTCAGACCGACCTGGTCCTGGTACACGTTCCAGCTGACACCGGCGGCCTCGAGGCGTTCGGCGTACGTCGTCCAGCGGTACGCACCGTTCGGCAGCGAGTTCGACGTGATCGGGCCACCGAGCGTGCCGCCCGGGTCGATCGTCCCGGTCTGCCAGTAGAGGCGGTTCGGCCAGGTCGGACCCTGGACCGAGCAGTGGTACTGGTCGCAGATCGTGAACGCGTCGGCGAGCGCGTACTGGAACGGGATGTCGTCGCGGGTGTAGTACCCCATCACGTACGGCCCGTTGGCCTTGTCCGCGGCGCGGTGCGCGGGCAGCCAGGCGTCCATCTTGCCGCCGTTCCAGGCCTGGTGCTGGACCGAGTACGCGTGGCTGGTCGACGGGATCGCCTGCGAGTTCGTCGAGTGGGTGTCGAGGTGGAACGGCAGCAGGTAGCCGTCCGGGTTCTCCGTGTCGGGCTGGTAGAACACGTTGCGCCCGGTCGACAACTTGATGGCGTGCGGGTCGTCGAACCCGGCCACGCCCGACAGCGTTCCGAAGTAGTGATCGAAGCTGCGGTTCTCCTGCATGAGCATCACGACGTGCTTGATGTCGCCGAGCCGCGCCGGGCGCGGCGGCGGGGAGGCGAGCGCCTTCTGGACGCTGGCGGGCATCAACGCGGCCGCGGCTCCAAGGCTCGCGGTCGCCGCGGCGCTGCCAAGAAACCGGCGCCGAGTGAAGTCAGACATTGGGCGGAACCTCTCGAAGTAGGCGGTGATTCCGTCAAGAACCTTCCGCCCGCAAAGTGACCACCACCCGGCACCCGCACCAACACTGCCGGGCCAGTTCCCAAGCACAACCTTTAGCAAAGGTAAACAGCTCAGGTGACCTAAGAGCCGTGGCCCCGGCTGGCGGCTCGGCTAGGTGGCTCGGCTAGGTGGCTCGGCTTGCTGACCAGAGCCATGGGCCCGTGCATCGCGTGAAGCCGGCCTGGAGGTAGAACTCAGCAGCCTCGTCGCTGATGGCCGAGACGAAGACCACCTCGGCTCCCAACTCTCCGAGCCAGGACCGGCACTGCGCGAGCAGGGCCGTACCGGTCCCCGAGCCACGGCTCGCCGGATCCACCACGAGCTCCTCCACCACGCCGTACGGCTCATGTCCGTAGTCGACAAACGTTGCTACGACGAGCCCGTGGATCTCGTCATCGTCACCGGCAACGAAGGTTCGCGCCTGTTGACGCACCTCAGGCAAGGTTGTGGAGTCCGCGTCGTCGTCGTGCAATTCGCGCAACAACCGCTGGATCCCGGCCCGATCCGCTGCCGTGGCCGCGCGCACCACCGGCTGCTCGCGGTTCGTCATCTTCACCTCTCTGGATCCAGGCTTGCGGCTACTCGGGCCCCAACCCGGATGAATCCAGCAGCGGGAACTCGTCGTGCGATGCATCCAGCTCCTGTTTCACGATGCTCATCGCCAGCCCGCCCGGATACCCCTTGCGTGCCAGCATCCCGAGCAGTCGCCGCATCGCCACCTGCCGCTCCAGCGAACGCATCGACCGCAACTTCCGCCGCACCAGCTCGCGCGCGGTCTGCTCTTCCTGCTCCGGATCCAGCTCCTCGAGCGCGTCCCTGGCCAGCTCGTCGTCCACGCCCCGACGCCGAAGCTCCTGAGCCAGCGCACGCTTCCCGAGTCCACGCCCACGGTGTCGCGACTCCACCCAGGCATTCGCGAAGGCGGCGTCGTCGATCAGCCCGACGTCAGTGAACCGATCCAGCACCTCATCGGCAACCTCGTCCGGAATCTCCCGCTCAGCCAGCACATCAGCCAACTCAGCCCGAGTCCGCGGCTGCCCCGTCAACTTGTCGAGCAAAATCGTCCGAGCCACCGAATGCGGATCCGCCGCCTCCTCCATCGCCGGATCCCCAACCCCCTCAGGCTCCTCACTCCCCCGCCGCTTCCGCCCTCGCCCAAATCCGCTGGTAGCCGTGCGCCGCCCCCGACGCCCACTGCCATCAGACCGACCGCTCCCCGCCGAGATGTTCCCACCACCCAGCCGACTCCCGCCCGCCCGCCCGGCGACCACCGACCGCTCCGACACAACCGACTCGACACCCGTCGCACTCTCACCCGGCGCACTCTCACCCGGCGCACTGTCACCCGGCGCACTCTCACGGGGCGCGACATCATCTCGCGTCGAGGACTGGCCGACCGGCGTGCTCTTGCGCGGACGTCCTGCAGTATCGGCGGGCCTTTCGCGATCCACCGCAGCAGGGCCCACCGGTGACCTACTCTCGGTCACGGGAGGCGCCTGACCGGCAGGCGTCACGCGGTCCGGCGCTTGGGACTCGTCGCCTGGCGCCTGCTGGTCCTCGCCGGATTTGTGGTCCGTGGTGGACCTGTGGCTCTCCGGAGCTGCGGAGCTTGGCGAGGTGTTGGCAGCGGGCTCAGCGGCGGGCTCAGCGGCGGCTGGTGTGCCCGCGTCTGCCCACGGATCCTGTTCTGGTGGTGTACCGAGGTCTTCGGGCGGTGCAGATGTGTCGTCTGCGAACGCGCGCGCCTCGGCCAACCGATCGGCCGCCTCCGTCTCGAAGGTACGGACCGAGCGATCATCCTGCTCGCCCCAAGGATCAGCAGAACTCGTGCTCGATGCCCGACCCGAGGCACTCCGGCGTTTGACCGTCCGCGCCTTCTTCGGTTCGTCCTGCTGCTCATCCCAGGGGTCCACCGTCCCGGCGGTCCGCCTGATGGATCCCGTACGTCGGCGCGAACTGTCCCACCCCGACTCGTCCTCACCCAGGAACTCGTCTCCACCGACCCGCGGCTCGCCCGCGCCCGACGTACGACGGCGACCGCGGTCACGCCCCAAGCCCGAACCACGAACTACACCGGGATCGGGATCGGCTTCGTCGCCGCGACCTCGCTCAGCACCAGCAGCACGATCGCTGCTGCGAGCATCGCGGGCGCGGTCGGCACCCGGCGCTGGGGTTTGGTTCGTGCTGGTGGAGGGTGCGGACGCGTCTGTGCCTGCGGCTAGGAGCTTGCGGGCCAGAGCGAGGCGTTCGTCGTGGGGTAGAGACAGCGCCGCGGGGGCAGCGTCGTCGGCAGCGGTGGGCTGCCGGGGGACGCCGCCGCCCGCGGAGGGTCGGTCAGAAGTCGACATCGACCTCGGCCGCGGCGGCCTCGCCGGCCGGCTGGTCAAGAGTCGGGCCGATGCCCATCTTCTCCTTGATCTTCTTCTCCAGCTCGTTGGCCAGGTCGGGGTTGTCGCGCAGGAAGTTCCGCGCGTTCTCCCGGCCCTGACCGAGCTGGTCGCTCTCGTAGGTGAACCAGGCGCCGGCCTTACGGACGAAGCCCTGCTCCACGCCGAGGTCCAGCAGGCTGCCCTCGCGGCTGATGCCCTGGCCGTAGATGATGTCGAACTCGGCCTGCTTGAACGGCGGGGCCACCTTGTTCTTCACGACCTTGACGCGGGTCCGGTTACCGACCACGTCGGTACCGTCCTTCAGCGACTCGATCCGGCGCACGTCCAGCCGCACCGACGCGTAGAACTTCAGCGCCTTACCACCGGTCGTCGTCTCCGGGGAGCCGAACATCACGCCGATCTTCTCGCGCAACTGGTTGATGAAGATCGCGGTCGTGTTGGTCCCGCTGACCGCACCGGTCATCTTCCGCAGCGCCTGGCTCATCAGCCGGGCCTGCAGACCGACATGGCTGTCGCCCATCTCGCCCTCGATCTCGGCCCGCGGCACCAGCGCGGCCACCGAGTCGATCACGACGATGTCGATCGCGCCGGAGCGGACCAGCATGTCGGCGATCTCCAGCGCCTGCTCACCGGAGTCGGGCTGCGAGACGAGCAGCGCGTCGGTGTCGACACCCAGCTTCCGCGCGTACTCCGGGTCGAGCGCGTGCTCGGCGTCGATGAACGCCGCGATCCCGCCGGCCCGCTGCGCGTTCGCAACCGCGTGCAGGGCGACCGTCGTCTTACCGGAGGACTCCGGGCCGTAGATCTCCACCACACGGCCGCGGGGCAGGCCGCCGATCCCGAGGGCGATGTCGAGCGAGATCGACCCGGTCGGGATGACCTCGATCGGAGGCCTGTTCTGCTCCCCCAGGCGCATCACCGAACCCTTGCCGCACTGCCGCTCGATCTGCGTCAGCGCAGTCGCGAGCGCCTTCTCACGATCGCTCGCCGCGCGCTCCGCACTCGCCGTTGCACCAGCCATCTGACCGCCACCTGACCCATCTCATAATCGGGGCCGCTTCCCAGCCGCCCGGAGGACTTCTCGTGTCGCCACAGAAGGTATCCATCACCTCGGACAGTTTTCGCCGCCACTTCGAATCTGTGGACAACTCGGCCGTCCGCCACACCTTCCGGGCACCAAAGTATCCCGAACACGTGTTCGAATCACAACTGACACGCCGAAGTTGCCCGGGCAACCGATCTGACCCGCCGGATCCCTACCCTTGCGGGCGTGACCGACCGTCCCGACGTGCCCGATTCCGCTGTGATCCTGGCGCTCAGCCGGGTCGAGTTCGGCATCGACACCGTGCTCGACGCGCTCCGTACCCCGGACCCGTTCGGCGTCCGCAGCATCCTCACCGAGTACTCCGCCCAGGAGAAACCCAACCTCGCCGAGAAGGCCCTGATCCTCGCGATCGACCGGCTGCTGAAGATGAAGGTGCCCGGGCACGCGGAGTGGCCGAAGCTGCCGCTCGCCGAGCGCTGCGACTGGTGGGTGGACCGGCTGGGCGGATTCGCGGCTGTCGTCGCGGCAGTCCCCCGGATCAGCGGTGCGGCCGCCGACCGCCTCCCGGTCAAGGACACCCTGGGCGCGGCTGTGCAGGCGATGGTGATCGGCGCGATCTGCCGCGAGTACGGCGTGGAGGCGCACGCCGACCGTACTGCGGTCATCGCACGCGTGCTGACCGACCGTCCGATCACTCCGGACGAAGTGCTCAAGTACGACGACCCGACCGCGGCCGGACAGGACGTGGCGAAGCAGCTCGGGCTCGGCGACGAACCCGAAGAGGCCGGAGTCCGGCGCGGCATCCGGCTGCTGTGGCGGATCAGCAAACTGTTCGGCGGCCTCGATGGGGTGTTCGAAGAGCGTCCGCGGGGCAGCCTCGGCGCCCGGTTCGTGGGGAAACTGCCGGGCATCGGCGTGGTCGGCGGGTACTTCGACGAGCGCAAGGCCATCCGGAAGGCGGCGTACGAAGCGGCGGACCTGCTCACCAGCAGCGCGTTCCGGCTCAAACCTGTCTGAAGAAGGATTGGGACCGGGCACCGCAGTACTGGGATGATCTCCGCATGACTGGGATCGCCATCGTACGACCGGACGAGAGCTGGCCCTCGCAGTACGAGAAGTCTGCGCAGACGATCGGCGGACTGCTCGGCGAACTGGCCCAGCGGATCGACCACATCGGCTCCACCTCGGTACCCCGCCTGCCCGCCAAGGACATCCTGGACATCCAGGTGACCGTCGGCACCGAGCCAGAGCTGGACGACGTGGCCGAGCGGATGGTGGCCGCGGACTGGGAGCTACGCCCGCCGCGGCGCGACCACCCGGTGCCCGGACTGCCCGCGGACGAGATCCAGTGGGTCAAACGCCTGCTGGTCGAGCCGATGTACCGGCGCCGGGTCAATCTCCACATCCGGGTGGCCGGCCACGCCAATCAGCGGTACGCGCTCCTGTTCCGCGACTACTTACGCAGTCATCCACAGACGGCACGCGCGTACGCCGCCTTCAAGCAGCGCGCCGCCGCGCTCCGGCTCGAGATCGGAGACTACGCCGACCTCAAGGACCCGGTCTGCGACCTCATCTATCTGCCGGCCGAGGAATGGGCGGCGAGCACGGGATGGACCGTCTAGACCGTTTGTTGCCTAGGGCATCAGCGATCGCGGGCCGGAAGGTTCAGGTGCGCCCACACGGCACGCCAGACCACCTTCGCGGCCTCGCCCTCGGCCAGGGCCTCGACGACCGTCCGGCCGCCGAGCTCCTGGACCACCTGGGTCTCTGCCCAGGTCCGTGCGTACGCGGGACCCAGATGGTGATCCATCCGAGACCAGAACTCCGTCAGTCTCATGCCTGCCCGTCATCGTCCTTCGGCGGCGGTCCCCAACCGCCCTGCTGACCCGGCTGGGGCCCGGACCGGCCGCCCTGCGGCGGCTGACCGTGCTGCGGACCTTGTTGACCAGGTTGCCCCTGGCCGGGTTGCTGTCCCCAGCCACCAGGACCCTGCGGCGGCTGTCCCTGCTGAGGCGGCTGCTGCTGCCCCGGCTGCGGCCCCCACGGCCCCTGACCCGGCTGAGGCTGCCCAGGGTACTGCGGCTGACCAGGCTGACCGCCGTACGGCGGCTGACCCGGCTGGCCCTGACCAGGCTGCCCCTGCTGCGGCTGCCCCGGATACTGCCCCGGCTGCCCCTGCGACGGACCGCCGTACTGACCGGGCTGACCTGGATACTGCCCGCCGGGACCAGGCTGACCGTACTGCTGGCCGTACCCCGGCTGTCCCGGGTACTGCCCCGGACCGCCGTACTGACCCGGCTGTCCCGGGAACTGCTGTCCGTACCCCTGCTGGCCCTTGCGCTTGCGGCTCCGCAGGACGAAGAACACGACCGCGGCGATCGCCAGCAGCACGAACACAATGATCAGAATCAACGCCCACGTGGGGAATCCGCCGCCGGCCTCAGAGGTCAGCGAGATCTTGCCGAGCTTGTCGAGACTGTCGTACGTCGCCGTGCGGCCGCTGATCTTCGCGCCGTCGTCGTGCTCGAGGATCTTGCCCGGCATGGTGATCTTGAAGTTGACCTCCGGCTGACTCCCGGACGGCACACTGCCCAGGTTGCCGGCCTTGACCGTCACCATGACCTTGTCGCCGTCCTTGCGGAAGCCGACGCCGTCGCCGCTCGAGCTGCCCATCTTGTCGAACGGCACGCTCTCGAAGGTGCAGTTCGACCCGACGTACTTGTCGTCCTCGAACGATTTGCAGCTGACGCCCTGGGTGGTCGTCTCCTTGATGCCGCTCTCGATCTGCTCGCGGACCTTGTCGAGGGACTCGCCGCTGGACTGCAGCAGCTGCTTGTCGACCCCGATCTTCATCGTGCCGGAGACCGTCTCGTTCGACCCGACCTTCAGATCGGCGTCGAGCTTGACGCACCCGGTCAGAGCGACCAGGCAGGCCACGACGACGAGTGCTGCACGTACGCGGTTGATCATGTCGCCGATCATTCCAGACGAAGGGGACAACCTGTGCACCGGACGGAGAGCGTCTCCTCACGGTGCGCCACGAACCGTCCGGGAACGGCTCGTGAAACTGTCGGCGGTACCCGGCAAGATGGTCGGCGTGAAGAAAACCAGCGCGTTGAGCCGGTTCTCGCCCGCGACCCGGGCGTGGTTCGGCGACGTCTTCGAGGCGGCCACCCCGGCCCAGCTCGAGGCGTGGGACGCCATCACCGCCGGCCGGGACGCGCTGGTGGTCGCCCCGACCGGATCGGGCAAGACGCTGGCAGCCTTCCTCTGGGCGCTCGACCGGCTGGCCACGACGCCGCCGCCCGACGATCCGAAGCTGCGCTGCCGGGTGCTGTACGTATCGCCGCTGAAGGCACTCGCGGTCGACGTCGAGCGCAACCTCCGCGCGCCGCTGATCGGGATCCGGGAGACCGCGCGCCGGCTCGGTGAGGCACCGCTCGACGTCGAGGTCGCGGTGCGGTCGGGCGACACCCCGGCCAGCGAGCGACGGCGGTTCGCGTCACGGCCTTCCGACGTACTGATCACCACCCCGGAATCACTCTTCTTGTTGCTGACCTCGCAGGGCCGGGAGTCGCTGCGCGGAGTCGAGACGGTCATCGTCGACGAGGTGCACGCGGTTGCCGGGACCAAGCGGGGCGCACATCTGGCGCTCACGCTCGAGCGTCTCGACACGCTGCTGCCGAAGCCGGCGCAGCGAATCGGTCTGTCCGCGACCGTGCGACCGGTGGAAGAGGTCGCCCGATTCCTCGGTGGCGAGCGGCCGGTGACCGTGGTGCAGCCCAAGTTCACGAAGCAGTGGGACCTGAGCGTCGTGGTTCCGGTCGAGGACATGGCCGAGCTGGCCGCGACCGAGGTGGAGACCTCCGGATCGGCGGCCGGTCCGCAGCAGCACGCCTCGATCTGGCCGCATGTGGAGGAGCATGTCTTCGATCTGATCGCTCAGCACAACTCGACCATCGTCTTCTCCAACTCACGACGCCTGGCCGAGCGCCTGACCGCCCGGCTCAACGAGATCGCTGCCGAGCGAGCCGAGCTGGAGCTGCCTGACTTGGGCTCACCTGCTCAGGTGATGGCACAGTCCGGTGGATCTCTCGCGGCGCCGCCGTTGATTGCGCGAGCCCACCACGGTTCGGTCAGCAAAGAGCAGCGAGCGCTGATCGAGGCAGATCTGAAGTCGGGTCGGCTGCCCTGTGTGGTGGCGACGAGCAGTCTCGAGCTCGGCATCGACATGGGCGCGGTAGATCTGGTCATCCAGGTCGAGGCGCCGCCGTCCGTCGCGAGCGGATTGCAGCGGGTGGGACGCGCCGGTCACCAGGTCGGCGCGGTATCGCGCGGGGTGCTGTTCCCGAAGTTCCGTGGCGACCTCATCGATACGGCCGTCGTCGTGCAGCGGATGCGCGACGGGTTGATCGAGAGCCTGCACATCCCGGCCAACCCACTCGATGTGCTGGCCCAGCAGATCGTGTCGATCGTCGCGCTCGACTCGGTGGACGTCGACGAGCTGTTCGCACTGGTGCGCCGCTGCGCACCGTTCGCGACCTTGCCGCGATCGGCGTACGACGGCGTGCTCGACATGCTGTCGGGTCGATACCCCTCGGACGAGTTCGCGGAGCTGCGGCCGCGGATCGTGTTCGACCGGGTGAGCGGCGAGATCTCCGGTCGGCCGGGCGCGCAGCGGCTTGCGGTGACCAGCGGCGGGACGATCCCGGATCGCGGGCTGTTCGGGGTCTTCCTGGTCGGCGAGTCGACGAATCATCGCGTCGGTGAGCTCGACGAAGAGATGGTGTACGAATCACGCGTCGGCGACGTGTTCACTCTCGGGGCGTCGAGCTGGCGGATCGAGGACATCACCCACGACCGGGTGCTCGTCTCCCCTGCCCCGGGTCAGCCCGGCAGGTTGCCGTTCTGGAAGGGCGATGCGGTCGGGCGGCCGGCGGAGCTCGGCGCGGCGACCGGTGCGTTCGTCCGCAAGATGGCGTCGTTGCCTGCCGGCAAGGCGGTCGAGCGCGCGCGGACCGCCGGCCTGGACGAGTACGCCGCCAACAACCTCGTGTCGTATCTCGCCGAGCAGCGCGACGCGACCAGCCGGGTGCCGGACGACGTGACCATCGTGGTCGAGAGGTTCCGCGACGAGCTGGGCGATTGGCGCGTCTGCGTTCACTCGCCGTACGGCGGTCAGGTGCACGGCCCGTGGGCGCTCGCGATCGCAGCCCGGCTCCGGGATCGGTACGGGATGGACGCGCAGTCGGTCTCGGGTGACGACGGGATCGTGCTGCGGCTGCCGGAGACCGACGAGGCGCCACCGGGCGCGGAGCTCGTGCTGTTCGATCCGGCAGATATCGAGGATCTGGTGACCACCGAGGTCGGCGGATCGGCGTTGTTCGCAGCGCGATTCCGGGAGTGCGCCGCGCGGGCGTTGTTGTTGCCGCGGCGCAATCCCGGCCGACGATCTCCGCTGTGGCAACAGCGGCAGCGGTCAGCGCAATTGCTCAGTGTGGCCAGTAAGTACGGCTCGTTCCCGATCGTGCTCGAGACGTTGCGCGAAGTCTTGCAGGACGTCTACGACCTGCCAGCGTTGAAGGATCTCCTGACCGGGATCAGCGAGCGTCGGATCTCCGTCGTGGAGGTGGAGACGTCCGAGGCATCACCGTTCGCGAAGTCGCTGCTCTTCGGCTATGTAGGCGCCTTCATGTACGAGGGCGACAGCCCCCTCGCGGAGAAGCGTGCGGCCGCGCTCGCGCTGGATCAGAGCTTGCTGGCCGAGCTGCTCGGCCGGACCGAGCTGCGGGAGCTACTCGACGCGGAGGTCGTGCTGCGTACCGAGGCCGAGCTGCAACGACTCGCCGAGGATCGTCGGGCGCGTGACGCCGAAGGCCTGTTCGACGTACTGCGGATGATCGGTCCGCTGTCGTTGCCGGAGGCATCGCAGCGGTGCGTGGACGGTTCGGATGCGGAGTCCTGGCTGACGTCGCTGGCGGCCGCCCGCCGCGTTGTGCGGGTGCGGATCGCCGGTGAGCACAGATGGGCAGTTGTCGAGGACGTGGCGCGGTTGCGCGACGCGCTCGGTGTGCCGCTGCCGCCTGGGGTCGCGGAGGCGCACGCCGAGCCGGTCGCCGATCCGCTGGGCGATCTGGTGTCTCGGTATGCACGAACGCACGGGCCGTTCCGGGCGATCGATCTCGCGACGCATCTCGGGATCGGCGTTGCGGTTGTCGGCGAAGCGCTGCGGCGCCTGGGTGCGGCCGGACGAGTCGTCGAAGGCGAATTCCTGCCGGGCGGCATCGCACTCGAGTGGTGCGACAGTGAAGTCCTCCGGCTGTTGCGACGGCGGTCCCTCGCTGCATTGCGCAAGGAGGTCGAGCCCGTCGATCCATCCGCGCTGGCGCGATTCCTGCCTGCGTGGCAGGGCATCACGAGCAGCCGCGGCCGTGGGTACGACGTGCTGCTAGGAGCGGTCGAGCAGCTGGCGGGGTGCGCGGTGCCGGCGTCGGCACTGGAGTCGATCGTGCTGCCGTCGCGGGTTCCTGGGTATCAGCCGTCGATGCTGGACGAGCTGACGGCGACCGGCGAAGTGGTGTGGGCAGGATCAGGTTCGCTGCCCGGGACGGACGGATGGGTGTCGCTTCATCTCGCAGACAACTGCGACCTGACGCTGCCGGATCCAGATCCGGATCTCGAGCTGGGTGAGACACACCAGGCCGTGCTCGACGCGTTGTCGGGCGGAGGCGCATTCTTCTTCCGGCAGCTGAGTGATGCGGTCGGATCTGAGTCAGGCGTCGTGGAGGACGAGACCTTGGTCGGCGTCCTCTGGGATCTCGTCTGGGCCGGGTATCTGACCAACGACACGCTGACGCCGGTCCGATCCCTGGTCGGCGGCGGGCGGGGCAGCCATCGAACACGTCGTACGACGCCGCGCGCACGGCCGGGTCGACCCGCTCGCCCTGGGCGTCCGGCGATGCCCTCGCGGAGTGGTCCGCCGACGGCGGGCGGGCGATGGTCGTTGCTTCCGGCCCGCAGTTCGGATGCGACCCGGAGGGCGCATGCCGCAGCCGAGACGCTGCTGGATCGCTATGGGATCGTCACGCGAGGCTCGGTGATCACCGAGCGGACGCCTGGTGGATTCGCCGCCGTTTACAAGGTGCTGAGCGCGTTCGAGGAGTCCGGGCGTTGCCGACGCGGCTACTTCGTCGCCGGGCTCGGGGCTGCTCAGTTCGCCCTGCCTGGAGCCGTCGATCGGCTTCGAGCACTTGCAGAGCTGCCGGCGGCGACCTCATCCGGCTCTGAAGGTCCGTTCGGTCCCGCCGGACGATTCGGGCCCGGTGGTGCCCGACCGAGCGGCGCCCGTGGCCGGAAGGACGAGGAGCTGACAGCGCGAGCCGTCGTACTCGCGGCGTCCGATCCCGCGAATCCGTACGGTGCAGCCCTGCCGTGGCCCGAACGGGAGAGCGCGGGAGGTCATCGCCCCGGCCGGAAGGCTGGTGCGTTGGTCGTGATGGTCGACGGACAGCTGATCGTGTACGTCGAGCGTGGCGGACGGACTGTGCTGAGCTTCACCGAGGATTCTGATCTCCTCCAGCCGGCGGTCGACGCGCTTGCGTTGGCGATCCGGGACGGTCAGCTCGGCAAGCTGAGTGTCGAGACGGCCGATGGTGAGCAGGTCCGGCACACGTCGTTCGGCGACGCCTTGGCGAAGGCGGGCTTCCATGCGACGCCGCGCGGCCTGCGCCTGCGGGCTTGAGTTCGGGGCGCTGGGTCATGCCTGAGGGAGACACTGTCTGGAGAGCGTGCAAGCGGCTGAACCAAGCCCTTGCCGGGCAGGAGCTCGTGCGGACGGACTTCCGCGTGCCTTCGCTGGCGACGACGGCCCTGAGCGGGCGGACGATGCTCGAGGTCGTTGCACGTGGCAAGCACCTCCTGATGCGGATATCGGGTGGGCTGACGTTGCACAGCCATTTCCGGATGGACGGTAGCTGGCATCTGTACCGGCCGGGCGAGCGGTGGCACGGCGGCCCTGATCACCAGATCCGCGTGGTCCTCGAAACCGCGCCCTGGACCGCTGTCGGCTACCGGCTCCCGGTGCTCGACCTCGTCGCGACCGACGAGGAGCGCAGTGTGGTCGGTCACCTCGGGCCTGACCTGCTCTCGCCGTCGTTCGACCGGGCAGCCGCGATCGCGAATCTCGAGTCCGATCCCGGACGGACGGTCAGCGAAGCGTTGCTCGACCAGCGGAACCTGGCCGGGATCGGCAACTTCTATCGGACCGAGGTCTGCTTCCTGCTCGGCCTGCATCCGTGGCGCCCGGTCTCGGACGTCGACGTGCCGGCCGCGGTCGACCTCAGCCGAAAGCTGCTGAAGGCGAACGTCCGCAACGGCACCCAGGTCAGCACCGGGGTCGACCGACCGGGACAGCGCTCCTGGGTGTTCGAACGCGCCGGCAAGCCCTGCCATCGGTGCGGCGCGACGATCCTGACCGCATCGCTCGGCGAACCGACTCGCGCACGAGTTACCTACTGGTGCCCGGCCTGCCAACCCGAGAGCTGACCGCCCAGAACTGCCCTGTGGACAACGCCCCCGGCAGACCAGAACGCAGATACCTTCTCTGACACATCGAACAAATGTTCGAGCGAAAGGAGAAGCTGATGTGCGACCGGTGCGGCGGCCAGACCAACGAGCAGATCTCGCGGCAGATCGAGCAGAACATCCGGACCTTCGGCTGGACGATGCAGTACGTCGAGGGCGACGGTGCCCGCAACCCGGCCTTCGGGTACACGCTGGGGCTCAGCCTGTACCGGCACCCGGAGATCATCGTCTTCGACCCGGAGCCGTGCTGGGCCTACCTCGGGCTCAAACCACTCGCCTGGGCCGTGATGGGCGGCGCGGTGTTCGACGAGGGTGACGACCTGTCCGGCTTCTTTCCACCTCCGGAGACCGCCGAACTCCTCCGGTTTCCCGACTCGGCGCACCATCTGTACACAGCGAACCAGATGTTCCGGCAACCCAAGGACCCGCCGTTGCCCGCGCTACAACTCGTCTGGCCGTCGCGCGTTGCACTGATGCGGCCGCCCGACAGTCGCCCGACGCCGGACGGGAGCAGCCGATGAGCCGGGGCTCAAGCCGCGGAAGCCACGACCTCGGACTCGATGGTCGGGTGCACCAGCACCAGGGCCTCTTCGCGGGCCAGATCCTCGCTGACCTCGGCGAAGACCGTCGACAACGGCACATCGAGCGCCGTGCAGATCGCTGCCAGCAGCTCGCTGGAGGCTTCCTTCTGGCCGCGTTCGACCTCGGACAGGTAGCCGAGGCTGACGCGGGCGTCAGCGGACACCTCGCGGAGAGTGCGCCCCTGGCGCAGCCGCTTACGCCGCAGCACGTCGCCCAGCAGGCCACGAACCAGCACCATGAGGTTTCTCCCTTCCACCTGTCCGGTCGCGTCTACTCGCACGGTAGCCCGACCGTAGGAACCAACGGTACCTGTTGCTGGGTCACTACCCCTCGCAATGTCCACCTTCGGTGCGCCGTGCCAGTCTGCCTTACCTGTGCCCATGCTGGTCCCAACACCCCGTTTAGTCGAGTTCTTCCGCCACAACGGCGGCTCCGAGTTCGAGAACGGCCTCCACGCTGCCCCGGCGAACTGCGGAACGATCACCGGTCAACTGCAGCTTCCGGACCTGCACGGACCGCGGTCCGGCCGCCGCGACGTACACCGTGCCCGCCTGGATGCCCGCCTGCGGGTCCGGACCGGCCACACCGGTCGTCGCGAGCCCGTAGTCCGCCCCCAGACGCTCCCGCACGCCGCTGGCCAACGCCGCAGCCGTGTCCGGGTGGACCGGGCCCACAGCGGCGAGCAGGTCCTCCGGCACGCCGGCGAGCGTGGCCTTCAGGTCAGTCGCATACACGACTACGCCACCCCGATACACAGCCGACACCCCCGGCACATCCGTCAGAACCGCCCCGACCATCCCACCTGTCAACGACTCAGCGGTGGCAAGCGTCACGCGACGCTCCAGCAATAGCCCGACCAACCGCCCGACCGCCGCCTCAAGCCCGTCTCCGGCCACCCGTCGCCTCCTGCACTCCCGGTTCGTACCCCGTACTCAACACCCAGTCGCCGCCCGCTCACCCCAGCTGCCCCGCCAACACGCCATGCGGAGGACACCATGCCCACTCGCTGCCTTACCAGTCACCCGCAACGACCGCGGAGATCTCTCACTCAGTCCGAGCCCAGCCATGCCAGCATCTGGCCCCGCAACCAGCAGCGGCCCACAGCTTCGGCGCGCAGAGTCGAATGGCCGAAGACCGCGAGGCCGATGATGCTGTGCCCGGAGGCGTGGCGGTCGCCGAAGGTCGGGATCGCCGGCGCAACTCCAACCCCCTCCACCGACACCCACGCAACCGGCCGCTCGGTCGCCGCTTCGTCCAGCCGCTGCAGGAAACGCAGGCGGCTCTCAAGCGACAAGTCCGACAGCGCCCACGTGGTGATCACAACGGGCAGGGCGTCCGCGGGCACCCGGGCGAGGGCATCGGATAGCACCTCGACGGCCTCACCTCGCACGAGGAGTGGGGGTGCGGTCGCCGCGAGCTCCAACTCTCCTTCGAGCCTCGTGATCCGTTCCGGCTGGTCCGGCGGCAGACAGGCGCGCAGCCACCGGGCCTCATCCGCGTTCGTTGTGTCGATCGGCTCGAGGTCCACGCCAATTCGGGCAACAACCTCGGGCATCACCTGCGTCGGCACGGGCCGGTCCCCGACGATCGACGCCGACACTTGCACGGGAGACGACGGGTCGCCCAGCGACTGGCCGTTGCCATGGCTGAT
This sequence comes from Kribbella sp. NBC_00709, assembly GCF_036226565.1. Lineage (GTDB taxonomy): Bacteria > Actinomycetota > Actinomycetes > Propionibacteriales > Kribbellaceae > Kribbella. Next base: position 6,411,723 of record NZ_CP108996.1, on the reverse strand, counting down.
GCCGGCCCGATCGACGTTCAGGTTGAAACCAGGAGCGCTACCGACGTCGACCAGCCCAACCGAACTCGCGCCAACCCTCCGCGCTACCTCAGCAATAGCCGGATACAACAGCGCGTGATTGCCAGTGGCGTTCCCCCGCACCTTCCGCTGCGCAACGACAGACACCACAGCGTCAGTCATTCCCACCAACGCCTCAACCGCCGCAACCACGGCCGCATCCACACTCGCCGCCAACGGCAAACCGGCATCCGTGGCTACTGCTGCGTAAGCGGCGGTGAGGGATGGGGCTTGGCCGGTGAGGGCCAGGTTGTGGAGGGCGGCGAGGATCAAGGCCGGGTGGCGCTTGCGGGCGGGGGCGGTCTCGATCGCGTGGAGGGCGGCGTCGGACTCGCTCAGGGCGAGGGCGAGGCGCTCGTACAGGGGCGAGATCTTGGCGGCGTCGACTTCCGCGTACCGGCGATACATCTGCGCGAGCTTGCGGCCCATGCCACTCGTTCCCGTGGCACGACCTGTGGCGCCCGTGGTTCCACCTGTGGCTCCGGTGGTTCCACCTGTGGCTCCGGTGGTTCCACCTGTGGCTCCGGTGGTTCCCGTGGTTCCAGCAGTTGGGCTTGGCACTCGGATGAGTCTAGTCATCCGGCATCCCACCCGCCGGGGCTCTCGTGGTGAGGGGTTAAGGGAGGGGGCGTTTGGCGGCGGAGCGGAGGCGGAGGGCTCGGCCCACGTAGTCGACGCCGGTGACGATGGTGACTATGACGGCGGCGGCCATGATCGTGACTGCGGTCCAGTGGAGGATTGCGAGGTCCTGCCACGGGAGGAGGTAGAGGCCCAGGGCGATGGCCTGGAGAACTGTTTTGAGCTTGCCGCCGCGGCTGGCGGGCATCACTCCGTGGCGGATCACCCAGAAGCGGAGGGCGGTGACACCCCACTCGCGGACCATCACCACGATGGTGACCCACCACGGGAGTTCGCCGAGGTACGAGAGGCCGAGGAAGGCGGCTCCGGTGAGAGCCTTGTCGGCGATCGGGTCGGCGATCTTGCCGAAGTTGGTGACCAGGTTCCAGCGCCGGGCGATGTCGCCGTCGAAGCGGTCGGTGACGATCGCGACCACGAACGCGGCGGTGGCGAGCAGCCGGTTGCCGTCGTTGTGACCGCCTTCGCGGAGCAGGAGCCAGACGAACAGTGGTACCAGGACCAGCCGCAGGACCGTCAGCGCGTTCGGCACGTTCCAGGCGCTGGGCGCGTGGAGATGACCGCCGGCGGCGCGCGGTACCGGGTTCGTTGGCGGGTTGGTCACGCGGTCAGATTAGCTGCCGGACGGGTGTCCGGGGTGCTCACGAGCGCGGCGAACTCGGCGATCAGGTCGACACCGTCGCTCGCCACCACCTTCGCGGACACCAGATCGCCGACCCGAACTCCGTCCGGGAGCCCGGTCACCGTCGTCGACCCATCCACCTCGGGCCCCTGGTGCGCAGCCCGGCCTTCTCCGGTCCGCCCGGCTCCAGCCAGTTCAGCCGCACCAAGCCCGTCGTCGTCCAGCAGGTCGGCGTCGGTGGACTCGATGAGGACTTCGAGGAGTTCGCCGATGCGGGATTCGGCTCGGGCCGAGGTGAGGTCTTCGGCGAGGCGGGTCACCCGGTCGAGGCGGGCGGCAATGGTGTCTTCGTCGAGTTTGCCGTCGTATGTCTCGGCCTCGGTGCCGTCCTCGTCGGAGTACCCGAAGACGCCGATCGCGTCGAGGCCGGCGCGGGACAGGAAGTCGCAGAGGATGTCGACGTCTTCCTCGGTCTCGCCCGGGAAGCCGACGATGACGTTGCTGCGGATGCCGGCTGTCGGAGCGGTGGCGCGGACCTGCGCGATCAGTTCGAGGAAGCGCTCGGAGTCCCCGAAGCGGCGCATCCGGCGCAGCAGGGGGCCGGATGCGTGCTGGAAGGACAGGTCGAAGTACGGCACGACGCCGGGGGTCGAGGTCATCGCGCTGATCAGCGTCGGGCGCATCTCGGCGGGCTGCAGGTACGACACCCGGACGCGGATGATGCCGGGAACCTGGGCGATCTCTCCGACCAGGGTCTCGAGCAGGCGGAGGTCGCCGAGGTCCTTGCCGTACGAGGTGGAGTTCTCGGAGACCAGGAAGAGTTCGCGGACGTTGTTGTCGGCGAGCCATTCGGCTTCGCGCAGTACCTCGGCGGGGCGGCGGGACATGAACGCGCCGCGGAACATCGGGATCGCGCAGAACGCGCAACGGCGGTCGCATCCGGAGGCGAGCTTCAGGGGCGCCATCGGGCCGCCGTCGAGACGTCGCCGCATCACCCGCGGGCCGCTCGCCGGAGCGGTCGCGAGGTCGGGCGCATCGATCTTCAGTTCTTCCGGCGCGCCAGTCACGAAGCGTCCCTTGAGCCCCGGCTCGGCGGAGCTGGAGCCAGCGGCCGCGCCGTCGCCCACAGGCCGGAGTGCATCAGGGATGTGGTCGCCGAGACCGGCCGCAGTCCCGCCAGCCGTCCGGCCGCCGTGAGCAGCCGCAATCGCGCCAGCGGCCGACTGGTCGCCGTCAGCAGGCGTGATCCCGTCGGCGGGTGGCTGGTCGCCGTGGCCGGGTAGGGAGGGGGCGGGGGTGGAGTGGCGGTCGGCGGGGGCCAGTGGGAGGAGTTTGCGGCGGTCGCGCGGGACGTGGGCCTGGTGCTTGTTGCCGGCCAGAATCGCGCGGAGGCGGTCGGAGATGTCGGTGTAGTCGTCGAAGCTGAGGACCGCGTCCGTTTCCGGGAGCGCCTCGGCGAGCTGGTCGCCGTACCGTTCGGCGAGGCAGCCGACCGCGACGACGGCCTGCGTACGGCCGGACTCCTTGTAGTCGGCCGCGGCCAGCAGGGTGTCGACGGAGTCCTTCTTCGCGGCTTCGACGAATCCGCAGGTGTTCACCACCACGGTGTCCGCCTCAGCGGCATCGTCGACCAGTCGGAAGCCACCGGCCTCGAGCCGGCCGGCCAGTTCCTCGGAGTCGACATCGTTGCGGGCACAGCCCAGCGTGACCAGGGCGACAGTGGTGGGTGGCGTAGTCATCACTACGAGTATGACGCGCCCTACTGTTCCCCGCCTAACTCGCCAGCAGATCTCACACGAGCTTGGTGAGGGTGCCGTTCGGGTGCGCGGTGAACTTGTAGAGCTTGGTGGGGACGCGCTTGCCGTTCAGCGTGACGATGAGGTTGCCGGGGTTGCCGACTGTCACGCGGATGTCGCCGGAGCTGGTCACGGACTGGGCGATGCCGGGACTGAGACGGCCCTGGAACAGCCGGCGGTTCTTCTTGTCGCGGACCGTCAGGTACGTGCCGTCGCCCCTCGCCGTCAGCGTCAGCGCGGTCTTCAGCACCGGCGGTTTGGCGGTCGTCGGCTTCGTGGTCGGTTGGACCGTCGGCTTGACCGGCGCCTTCGGGGTCGGCGTCGTGACCGTTGCCGTCGTGACCGCGGTCTTGGACGCGTTGGCCTCGATGTCGCTCGGCAGGGTGAACAGCCGCACCATCCCCCAGCCCATCAGGATGACCAGGATCGCGCCGACCACGATCGCCCAGCGCGGGCGGGCCGGGCGGAGCGTCGGGCCCTTGGCGGCGGCGCGCTCCTCGCGGCGGGACTTCTCCTCCTCGACGGCCTGCTCGGCGTCGAAGGCGGCGATCAGCGGAGCGGGGTCGGCCTTCACCACCCGGGCGATGGAACGGATGTGCCCACGGGCGTAGAAGTTCCCACCGCAGCGGGAGAAATCGTCGGCCTCCATGGCGATCAGCAGCCCGGTTCTGATCCGGGTCGCAGCGCTGAGCTGCTCGATCGTCATGTCGGCCCGCTCGCGGGCCGCCGTGAGATCGCTGCCGATGCTCACGTCCCCACCATCCTCTCGTTCGTCCGCCTTCAGGTGCGGACCGTCGACATCGCCGGGCGGACCGCCGACATCAAGTCAACGGCCTTGGTACGACGGGGTCACGGACGAGTCAGAGTTGTTCTCTGACCGGACATCTGGCATCCGCCAGCATGTGCAACGCCTGCACCACTTCCCCGTTCGACGGCCGAGCCGTCAAGCCGAACGGTATCGCGAGCGAGGACCCCGTCAGTCGACGGTTGGCATCAGTTGTCTTGCGGGTCGAACTCGGCATCGCACCGAGAATTGGCCCAGGATCCTGCAGATGTACGGCGATCCGCCCGTCGTCGAGCGGATGCCGCCGCTGCAGCACCGTCACCTCTTCGATGTCTTCCCACCGCGTGCCGATCCATTCGTGGCCGATCCGCAGCCGGATGCCTACGTCGTCGGCGACCAGCATCTCCCCCACCGTCAGCGCACGGGCGCAGACAACAGCGAGAGCGGCGAAGGCCACCGCAGCGATCCAGCGCAGGACTCCGGTCGGACTCGTGGACGCGGACGCGGCGAAGCCGAGCGCGACCAGCGCCGCGCCGACCGCGAGCCCGCCGTGCACCTTCTGGGAGGCGCTGACGGTGAACGGCACCGGCTTGGGGTCGACGTCGAATCGTTCCTGCCTGGGCAGTGCGCTCGCGGCGGTCACGGGTGTCACTCTCCTCGGAGGGTGGTGATGAAGTCCTCTAGGTCGTCGGGCTTGACCAGGACGTCCCTGGCCTTCGAACCTTCACTGGGACCGACGACGCCGCGGCTCTCCAGGATGTCCATCAGCCGGCCGGCCTTGGCGAAACCGACGCGGAGCTTACGCTGCAACATCGACGTCGAGCCGAACTGGGTGGAAACGATCAGCTCGGCGGCCTGCACCACCAGGTCGAGATCGTCGCCGATCTCGTCGTCGAGATCCTTGCTCGGACCGGCCACGACCGTGACGTCCTCGCGGTACGTCGGCTCGAGCTGCGTCTTGCAGTGCTCGACCACGGCGCGGATCTCGGCCTCGTCGACCCACGACCCCTGGATACGCATCGGCTTGCTCGCGCCCATCGGCAGGAACAGCCCGTCACCTTGACCGACCAGCTTCTCCGCACCGGGCTGGTCGAGGATGACCCGGCTGTCGGCCAGCGAGGACGTTGCGAACGCCAGCCGCGACGGCACGTTGGCCTTGATCAGGCCGGTGACGACGTCCACCGACGGCCGCTGCGTGGCGAGCACCAGATGGATGCCGGCCGCACGCGCCAGCTGGGTGATCCGGACGATCGAGTCCTCGACGTCGCGCGGCGCGACCATCATCAGGTCGGCGAGCTCGTCGACGATCACCAGCAGATACGGGTACGGCGTGAGCACCCGCTCGGATCCTGGTGGCGGCTTGACCTTGCCGCCGCGGACCGCCTTGTTGAAGTCGTCGACATGCCGGAACCCGAACGCCGCGAGGTCGTCGTACCGCATGTCCATCTCGCGGACGACCCATTGCAGCGCCTCGGCCGCCTTCTTGGCGTTGGTGATGATCGGTGTGATCAGGTGCGGGATGCCCTCGTAGTTGTTCAGCTCGACCCGCTTCGGGTCGACGAGGATCATCCGCACCTCGTCGGGGGTGGCACGCATCAGGACCGACGTGATCAGCGAGTTGACGAACGACGACTTACCGGAGCCGGTCGCGCCCGCGACCAGCAGGTGCGGCATCTTGGCCATGTTCGCGACGACGTAGCCGCCTTCGACGTCCTTGCCGAGGCCGGCCACCATCGGGTGGTGGTCGTTGCGCGCGGTCGCCGAACGGATCACGTCGCCGAGGCTGACGGTCTCCTTGTCGACGTTCGGGATCTCGATACCGATCGCGGACTTGCCGGGGATCGGCGACAGGATCCGGACGTCGGCCGACGCCACCGCGTAGGCGATGTTCTTCGACAGTGCGGTGACCTTCTCGACCTTCACCGCCGAGCCGAGCTCGACCTCGTACCGCGTGACGGTCGGACCGCGGGTGTAGCCGGTGACCTGGGCGTCGATGCCGAACTGCTCGAACACCTCGGTCAGCCGGTCGACGACTTGGTCGGACGCCTTGGTCCGGGCCTTGTGCACGGAGCCGGGCTTGAGCATCTGCCCGTCCGGCAGCGTGTACGTGATGTCGCCCGACAGGCTGAGCTGCTCGACGCGCTGCGGCAGCGGCGTGTGCGGCGGGGGCTCGGGCGGCGGCGCCGACGGCTTGCTCGGAGCAGGCGCCTCGAAGGCCGGCGCGGCCGCGGCGGCTGCATCAGCACCGTCGGTGTCGACGTCGTACGCGTCCTCGTCCACGCGAGACTTCGACTTACGTCCGCGCTTGGAGATCTCGCGGCCCTCGAGCACCGGCGAGTCGTACGGCTTGACTGTGGGCTCGCTGTCCTCGTCGAGCTCCTCGGCCTTGGCGCGGCGCTGCTTGCGGGTCAGCCGGACCGTGTCGTCGGTCGGCGCGGCCACGACCGACGGAGCGTCCTCGGGCAGCGCCGTCCGTCCCATCAGTACGTCGAACGCCGCGCGGAACCGCAGCGGGATCGCGTAGATGGGCGTCCCGGTGATGACCAGGGCGCCGAAGATCGAGAGCAGGACCAGCAGCGGGGCAGCGACGTACTGCGTGAGCAGGTCCGACAGGAAGGACGAGATGAAGTACCCGATCGCACCGCCGGCGTCGCGCAGCGGGCCGTCGGCCGGGTTGCTGGGCCGGGGCAGACCGTTGGCGATGTGGATCAGGCCGAGCACCCCGAGACCGACGGCGGTCCAGCCGATCACCTGACGCCCGGCCGGGCCGTTGTTGTCCGGGTGACGCAGCGTGCGGACTGCGATGAGGAGCAGCAGCAGTGGCAGAGCCCAGCCGAGCATGCCGATGCTGCCGCCGACCACCGTGCGTACGCCGTTGCCGACCGCGCCCGGGAGGTCCCACCAGATCGCGGCAGCCACGACCACCGCGAGGCCGATCAGGAACAGACCGGCGCCGTCGCGGCGATGCTCCGGCTCCAGGTCGCGGGCGCTGTGGCCGATCCCCCGCACCATGCTGCCGAGCAGATGGGCGATGCCGATCCAGACCTTCACCACCCCGCGGCACAGAGCGAGCATGGCGGCCGCGAACGGGCCCGGTCCGCTGTTCTTGGGCGTGCTGGTCCGCGCGGGGGATCCTCCTCCGCGCTTCGTGCTCTGCCCTCGCTTCTGGGCGCCGGACGGTCGGGAGCGTCCACCAGCAGCCGAACGAGCCGTGCTCGGCCGTTTGGCTGCCGACTTCTGCGCCCGCGCCGGGGAAGACGTGCGGGTCGCCATATTGCTCAGGCTACCCCGACTATCCCTTGAGTCCCACGTGTCACACGCCGATCACGCTGCCCCATCCGTAGCGTCACAGCGTGACCGTTCGCCTCCGGAGCCGGGCGAGGTGCCACAGGACCACGTACCAGGCAAGGGTGGCCAGGCCACCGGACACCAGTCCGGACAGGACCAGGCGGATGGCGGTCTCGCCGCTCAGGTCGCCGTCGACGCGGGCCAGCTCGACGACCGCACCGGTGACGGCCAGCAGAGTCACCGCGGCGATGACGACGTACCGCAGCCAGGACGGGACGCGGTCACCGGGAGTGTCCGACGGCGTCGTACGGCGGTACCAGCGATAGAGCCAGATCGCGAGGACGAGGCAACCGCCGACCGTGCTGACGTACTGAAGGATGCGGTTGACGTCCCAGGCCGGCGTCACCGCAGCGCGGAAGACGCCCGGGAAGTGGCGGACGAAGAAACCGTCGCCGTGGGTGAAGGAGTCCCAGACGACGTGGGTGACTGCCCCGATGATGGCCGAAACCACCGTCCACGGCAGGCTCGGGGAAGCCGATGAAGGCAGGCGGGCGGCGAAGCCTGCTGGAGCGAGCGCGATGAGCGGGCGCTTGAGGACGAGGTTGAACACCACGAGCATCAGGAGCGCCAGAAGCGGGTCCAGCCAGACCGCCGAGGTGAACTCGTGGGTCAGCGTCAGCGTGAAGTTGCCGCTGATGTACTGCGTGGCGAGCCGGTAAATCGGGTCGACGTACAGCAGGTCGGGCGCCACTGCGCCGGCGACCAGGGCCGAGGCGACGAGGGGCCGGCGGGCCAGCGGAAGGACAGCCGCGGGGTGGGCGAGGGTGAACGGCATCCCCGCACCCTAGAAGCCACCGAGGTCGTTGTTACGCACCCGTGGTGCCGTCGAGTTGCTCCCGCAAGAGGTCGGCGTGACCGCAGTGCCGGCCGTACTCGCCGATCAGGTGGATGTAGATCATCCGGAGCGTCGACTCGGTGCCGCCGAACGTGAAGCGGTCGTCCAGCGTGTGGTCGGCGGCGGCCTCGTCGGAGAGCTTCCACTCGGCGATCAGACCCTCGTACGCCGCCTGCGCGTCCGCCGCGTCGATCAGCTCGAAGTCCGCGTCCTTGCCGAGCTCGGGGGCGAACAGCGGCTCGGCCGGTACGTCGGCGAAATGGATGCGGAACCAGATCCGCTCGACCTTGGTGAGGTGGCGGATCAGACCGAGCAGCGAGAGGTTCGACGGCGGTGACGGCCGCTCGGCCAGCTGGGCGGCGGTCAGCCCGGCGCATTTGAACAGCAGCGTGGCGCGGTAGAAATCCAGGTAGCCCTGCAGCAGCTCGCGTTCAGGTGCGGTCAGCGAGCCGTCCGGTCGCTCGACGGCAGGTGCGGTCCAGGTCATCGAAATCCTCACGTTGTCCACGATGTGTTCGCCGATCTCATCACATGAGATAGCCACTGGCGGTCCTCGTGGCCGGTTCGTTACCGTACTCGACAGGTCATGAGTGTCAGCGACAAGCCCCGGCTCGCTGGCCGGCAACCCTCCTCCGCGGTGGGGTGCCCCGGGTGAAGACCAGGCCGTGCGGATACCCCGCTCGGCAAGTGCGGACTTCCTGGGAGCAGCAGCATGTCGATCTTGTCCATTCTCGAGCCTGCCAGTACGACGACGCCCCGGCTGACCGTGGCGCACCGCAGCACCGGCAGCATCCCCGCCACCGTCGGCTCGGACCTCCTGGTCCCGCTGGCCGACGGCCGGGTCACCGACTACGCGAACTTCGACCACGGGGCGAGCGCGCCGTGCCTCGAGTCCGTCCGGGCCAGCGTGGAGGCGGCGCTGCCGTCGTACGCGTCCGTGCACCGTGGCAACGGGTACGCCTCCCGCATCACCACCCAGTGGTACGAGCGGGCGCGCCAAGAGGTGCACGCCTTCGTCGGGGCGCGTTCGGACGACCAGGTGATCTTCACCCGGCAGACCACCGACGCGCTGAACCTGCTGGCCCGCGCGATACCGGCGGATGCGACCGTGATCGTGTTCGAGTCCGAGCACCACGCTGCCCTGCTCCCCTGGCCGACTGAGCGGACTGTTCGCCTGGCAGCGCCGTCAAGCTCCACCGAGGCCGTGACGGCGGTGGCCGACGCACTCCGCCAGGCTCCCGACGGCCCGCGGCTCGTCGTCATCACCGGCGCCTCCAACGTGACCGGTGAGATCTTCCCGATCGCGGAGATCGCCAAGGTGGCCAAGGCACATGGCGCGCGGGTCTGTCTCGACGCTGCGCAGCTGGCGCCGCACCGTCCGGTCGACATCTCCACCCTCGATGTCGACTGGGTCGCGCTGTCCGGTCACAAGCTCTACGCGCCGTACGGTGCCGGCGCGCTGATCGGCCGCACCGACTGGCTCGACGCCGCCGACCCGTACCTGTACGGCGGTGGCGCGACGCACGCGGTCACCGACGACACCGTGGTGTGGGCGACCGGCCCGGCGCGGCACGAGGGCGGCTCCCCCAACGTGATCGGAGCCATTGCGCTGGCGAGTGCCTGTGCCGCGATCAGCAAGCACCGCGACGCGATCGAGCAGCACGAGCGCAGCCTGCTGGCCCGCCTGCGGACCGGGCTCGCCCAGATCGACAACGTCACGACATACTCGATCTTCGGCGACGATGCGGACCGTGTCGGCACGGTCTGCTTCACGATCGCCGGTCTGACCTCGACCCTCGTCTCGGCGGCCCTGAGCGCGGAGTACGGCATCGGCGTACGTGACGGCAAGTTCTGCGCGCACCCGCTCGTCGGCCACCTCCTCGCCGACTCCCCCGAGCACGGTACGGCGGTCCGCGCCAGCCTCGGCCTCGGGACCACCCGCGAGCACGTGGACCGGCTCGTCAACGCAGTACGCACGCTGGCCACCAGTGGTCCGCGGGCGGAGTACGCGGAGACCGCGCACGGCTGTCAGCCGTCCGACGATCCCCGCGACCTCCAGGCCCCGCGGATCTGGTAGTCCAGCAGCCCTCCTACTGCTCAGGAGGTTCGAGACCTACATGGTGAGCAGCGAACGCCAGTAGGTCCGCCCACTCCGCCGCGATCATCGCGGCAGGCTTGCCGAAGCCATGGCCGGTGTTGACCTCTACCCGGGTCAAGACAGGCTGCGGACCGGCCTGGGCATGCTGCAGCGTCGCCATGAACTTGTGACTGTGCAACGGAACCACCCGGTCGTCGTGGTCCCCGGTGACCACCAGCGTCGCCGGGTACGACGTACCGTCGCTGAGGCGATGCAATGGCGAATAAGCCAACAGATCCTCGAACTGCTCCGCGTTGTCTGGCAGACCGAAGTCGGACGCCCATGCCGCGCCCACGGTGAACTTGTGGAACCGCAGCATGTCCAGCACACCGACACCGGGCAGTGCGACCGCGAACAAGTCCGGCCGTTGCGTCATGACCGCTCCGACGAGCAGTCCGCCGTTGCTGCGACCGTGGACGGCCAGCTGCGCCGGCGTGGTGACGCCGGTGTCGCGCAGGTGCTCTGCGACCGCGATGAAGTCGTCGAAGACGTTCTGCTTGTTCTTCAACCGTCCCGCGTCGTGCCACTCGGTCCCGTACTCGCCACCGCCGCGCAGGTTGGCGATGACCAGCACTCCCCCGGCTGCGAGCCACGCCGGCCAGCCTGGTCGGTAGTCGGCCTGGACCGGGATGCGGAACCCGCCGTACCCCCACATCAGCGTCGGACGCGGGGAGGAGAAGTCCAGGTCCGACCGGGTGATCAGGAAGTACGGCACGTCGCGGCCTGCGGCGATCCGGCGCGCGACGGTCACCTGAGGCGCCGCGAAACCGCCAGACCCGCGGACCAACTCCGGCAGTGCACGTACGGCGCCTGACCCGGTCGAGACGACGTACGACAGGGTGGGGTCGGTTGTCGTCGACAGTCCGATGAACAGCTCGTCGTACTCCGGTCCGGCGTGCAGGTCGACCACTCCCCCGCCGGGTACGTCGACCACGCGCTGCCCGGAACCGTCCAGTGCGTACAGGGTCAGCACCGGCTGCGCGTCGACAAGGGTCAGCGTCGCCAGGCCGTCCGCCGTACCGCGGACTGCCTGCAGTGTCGCCTCGCCCTCCGGAATGAGGTCGGTGAACTCACCATCCAGCGAGGAAAGCACCACCCGGCCATGAGACGCGTCGCGGTCGGTCCGGAGTACCAGCTGGTCGCCGGACATCCGTACGAAGGCGATCTCGTCGGCAAACGAGTCCACCACCTTCACAGGCTCGCCCAGCCCGTCCGAGGTGATCGGGTAGACCCAGAGACGGGTGCTGGGGTCAGTCCCCTCGGTGATGTGGACGACGAGGTACCGATCGTCGTCGGAGACCTCCGGTGAGATGAAGATCTGGTCCTCACCGGGGAAGTTCAGCACCAGTTCGTCCTCGGACTGCGGTGTGCCGACCTTGTGCAGCGTCAACCGCCCACCGGACTGCGCGGTGGTCTCGGTCCCCTCACTGCGCCCACTCGCCGGGTAGTGCAGATAGAGGTACGCCGAACTGTCCGGCAGCCAGACGGCCTCACAGAACTTGGCCTGCGACACCACGTCCTCGACCGGTGTACCGGTGGCGATGTCGAGCAGCCGGAACGTCGTCCAGTCGCTGCCGCTCTCGTTGATGCCATAGGCGAAGTACTTGCCGTCCGGACTGACGGTGAACGTGCCCAGTGAGTCGGTGCCGTCCTCGGAGAGGGTGTTCGGATCGATCAGCACTCGCCCGCCGGACAGGAGTTCGTCGAGCGACTCGGCCACATAGATGACGTCCTGGGCCTGCGTGCCGTCGTTGCGACCGACGAAGTACCAGCCTGCCTTCTTCGCCGGGACGCCGGCGCGTGGACGCGCGAGGATCGCGGACATCGTGGTCTGGAACCACTGGCGCTCCGGGTAGCCGGAGAGCTCGGCCTGGGTGAACTCGTTCTGCCTGCGGACCCAGTCCTGGGTGTCAGGTGAGTCGGCGTCTTCCAGCCAGCGATACGGGTCAGCGATCTTCCGCCCGTGCAGTGTCTCGACCACATCGTCGCGGCGGCTCTCGGGATAAGCGGTCATGTGGGCAAACCTAACCCGAGACTGCGGCGTACTCACCCGCTCCGGTGGGCGGCATCCCGCACAGGCACCGGAGCCGGGTGAGTACGACGGGCTCACTCAGTGGTGAGCCGGGGTGAGGTCCTTGGTCCAGAGGATGTCGCCGAACAGGTTGCGCAGCGAGACCGTGAAGACGCCGGTCCGCGGATCGATCCGGGTGTACCCGAAGAACTGGTTGCCACCGGCCGGCGACTGGCTCGGGAAGTCGGCCGCCTTCGAGAACACGACCTCCGGCCCGAACGTGCTGTCCAGCCCGTTCGGCCCGAACGTACCGGCGTTGATCGGGCCGGCCACGATCTCCCAGAACGGATCGAAGTCGGTGAACGCCGCCCGGGACGGGTCGTAGTGGTGGGCCGCGGCGTAGTGCACGTCGGCCGTCAGCCAGACCGCGTTCCGCACCTTGCGCTTCTTGAACTGGCTCAGCACCCAGGCGATCTCGTGCTCGCGTCCACCAGGAGCGCCGGGCAGGCCGTTCGCGACCGCCTCGATCAGGTCGCCGTCCGGCACCAGCAGGCCGAGCGGCATGTCGCTGGCGATCACCTTCCAGGTCGCCCGCGACGCCGCGACCTCGCGCACCAGCCAGGCGGCCTGCTCGGCGCCGAGCATCGCGACCGGTCCGACCGTCGACGGCACCGGGTTCGCGCCGCGGTACGTGCGCATGTCCAGGCAGAACACGTCGAGCAGCGGACCGTAGCTCACCTTGCGGTAGATCCGGTCCCGCCCGGACCCGTGCTCCATCGGCAGGTACTCGAGGAACGCCTTCTTCGCCCGCGACGCGAGCACGTCGACCCGCTTCTCGGTGTACCGGTCGTCGGTGAGGATCTCGCCCGGGTACCAGTTGTTCAGCGTCTCGTGGTCGTCCCACTGCGCGACCAGCGGTACGTCGGCGTACAGCGAGCGCACGTTCTCGTCGAGCAGGTTGTACTTGTACCGGCCGCGGTACTCGGCCAGCGTCTCGGCGACCTTCGAGACTTCCTCGGTCACCACGTTCTTCCAAATGGTGCCGTCGGCAACCTTCAGCTCGGCCTCGAGCGGGCCGTCGGCGTAGATGTTGTCGCCGGAGTGCAGGAAGAAGTCCGGCCGCGTCTCGTGCATCGCCTGGTACGCGATCATCCCGCCGAGCTCCGGGTTGATGCCGTACCCCTGGCCCGCGGTGTCGCCGGTGAACACGAACGAGACCGGCCGGTTGCGCCCCGGCGTGGTGAACGAGCCGTCCAGCGTCTGGCCGATCCGGCCGTTCGCGTCCTCGAAGCCGAGCCGGTAGTCGTAGCGCTGCCCCGGCCGCAGACCGCGCAACGGCAGCCGCGCGGTGAAGTCGTCGTCGGCCGAGGTCTTCGGCCCGCGCAGGTGGATCGCCCTGTCGAAGCGGCCGTGGCTCGTCAGTTGCACGACCAGTCGGCCCGGCCGGTCGGTCCGCGACCAGACGAGGGCCGAGGACGGCGTCACGTCGGCGCTCGCGATGCCCGACGGCAGAGCGGGCCGGTCACGACGGACAAGGTTCGGGGCAGCGGCGGCGATCCCGGGTACGGCGAGGGTGGCCCCGGCCACCGTGGATGCGGCCAGGAGTTGGCGGCGACTCAGCTTCATGCCCCGAAGGTGCTCCCCGCGGATGACGGCGAAGTGAAAGCGGGGCGAACTGAGCGTCAAATCACCATCGGGGTCCGGACACTGCCCTTGTGTGTGGCTACTCAACGTGGTTCCGTTGGGGCCTCAGGACCTTTCTCGTGACGCTGCCCTGGACCTGGTAGCGCATCGACCGATGCACTACTTGGAACCGGGGCGTTTCTCATGTCGCAGCTGCTTGCCGAAGACCACGATCCGTTACGGGCTCAACACAAATACACGAACCTGTACACCGACCTGCTCCGCACCGTCCGCGAGCTCGGACTGCTGAAGCGGCGCCGTGGGTACTACTTCGTTCGGATCGGCCTCGTCGTCGCCGCGTTCGCCGGCGTCTGGGTCGGGTTCGGTCTGCTCGGCAACTCCTGGCTGCAGCTGCTGATGGCCGGTGCGCTGGCCCTCGTCCTCACCCAGGTCGCGTTCCTGAGCCACGACAGCGCGCACCGGCAGATCTTCGACTCCGCCGCCTGGAACGACTGGACCGCGCGGCTGCTGGCCGGCGGACTGGTCGGGATGAGCGCGAGCTGGTGGCGGTCCAAGCACAGCCGGCACCACCAGGCGCCGAACCAGCTGTCCAAGGACCCGGACATCGACATCGGCGTCATCGCCTTCACCCCGGAGCACGTCGCCCGTCGTACCGGCTTCCAGGCCTGGCTGACCCGCCGCCAGGGCTGGCTGTTCTTCCCGTTGCTGACGCTGGAGGGCCTCAGCCTGTACGTCGCGAGCGTGCAGCATCTGCTCCGCCGCTCGGCAACCAAGGTCGAACGGATCGAGGCCGCGATCGTGGTCAGCCGCCTGGCCGGATACCTGACCGTGCTGTTCCTGCTACTGCCGATCGGCAAGGCAGGGGCGTTCCTCGGGCTGCAGCTGGCGATCTTCGGCATCTGCCTCGGCGGATCCTTCGCGCCGAACCACAAGGGCATGCCGCTCGTCCCCGCCTCGATGAAACTCGACTTCCTGCGCCGTCAGGTGCTGATGTCCCGCAACATCCGCGGCGGAGTGTTCACCGACTTCGCAATGGGTAGTCTCAACTACCAGATCGAGCACCACCTGTTCCCGAACATGCCGAGCCCGACGCTGCGACGAGTCCAGCCGATCGTCCGCGAGTACTGCCAGCTGCACGGGGTCAAGTACACCGAGGTCAGCCTCTTGTCGTCGTACAAGATCGTCGTCGATTATCTGAACAACGTCGGCCTTCGGGCTCGCGATCCGTTCCAGTGCCCACTCGTTGCGACCTACCGGGGGTAGCACTTTGCCAAGCCGACTTCGCCGGGCCATCTGGCCACACGCCCGGCGTCATGCCACGACCTCCCCCTGGCCGACGTGAGCGCCCAACAGCAGTACGTGAGCATGTACACGGACCTCCTGCGGACCGTCCGCGAACTCGGCCTGTTCCGGCGCCGTCAGGGCTACTACGTGACCCGGATCAGCATCGTCGGCGGCGCCCTGCTCGCGGTGGTGGCCGGCATGATCCTGCTCGGCAACTCCTGGCATCAACTCTGGCTCGCGGGTGCGTTGGCGCTCATCCTGGTCCAGGTGGCGTTCCTCAGCCACGACAGCGCGCATCGGCAGATCTTTCACTCCAACGCCCGCAACGACTGGACCGCCCGCATCCTGGCCGGCTGCATCCTGGGCATGAGTGCCAGCTGGTGGCGGTCGAAGCACAACAAGCACCACGCCGCGCCCAACCAGGCGGACCGTGATCCCGACGTCCAGCTGAAGGTGCTCGCGTTCACGCCCCAGGCGGTCGTCGACCGCGGACGGGTCGGCCGCTGGTTCGCCGCGCGGCAAGGCTGGCTCTTCTTCCCGCTGCTCACCCTCGAAGGTGTCGGCCTGCACGCCTCGAGCCTCAAGCACCTGCTGCGTCGCGATGCGAGCCGCGCCGACCGCATCGACGCCGCGGTGGTCGCCTCCCGGATCACGCTGTACGTCGCCGCGCTCTACGTCCTGCTGCCGGCCGGGAAGGCCACCGCGTTCCTCGGGTTGCAGCTCGCCGTGTTCGGAGTGTGCCTCGGTGCCGCGTTCGCCCCGAACCACAAGGGCATGCCGATCGTCCCGGCCTCGATGAAGCTGGACTTCCTCCGGCGCCAGGTGCTGATGTCGCGGAACATCCGCGGCGGGATCCTCACCGACTTCGCGATGGGCGGGCTCAACTACCAGATCGAGCACCATCTGTTCCCCAGCATGCCGCGGCCGACGCTGCGGCGCGTCCAGCCGATCGTCCGCGAGTACTGCGAACTGCACGGGATCGCGTACGCCGAGGTCGGGCTGTTCGCGTCGTACCGGATCGTCGTCGACTACCTGAACAACGTCGGCCTGCAGGCCCGCGACCCGTTCGACTGCCCGCTGGCGGCCCAGCTCCGGTCAGCGAGCGGGGGGAATCTCGCCTGATCCGCGGATCGTCAGCTTCACCGGGACCCGCACCGTGCGACCGGGGCGGTGCGGCTCCGGGAGGCGCTCGGTCATCAACTGGATCGCGGTCCGCGCCATCACGTCGGCGGACTGCGCGACCGCGGTCAGGCCCGGGCTGAGCAGATCCCCCAGCGCCAGGTCGTCGAAGGACACCAGCGCGACCTGATCCCGGCGGCCGGCCAGGCCCCGCAGTACCTCGGCCGTTGTCATGTTGTTTGCCGACAGCAACGCGGTGGCCGGCTCGGCCCGGTCCAGCACGGCGGACAGCGTGATGCCGATGCCCTCGGTCGTCGGCTCGGACAGGTGCACCAGGTCCTCGTCGACGTCGATGCGGTGCCGGGCCATCGCGGCCCGGTACGCGACCACGCGCTCGCGGGCGGTGAAGATCCGCTCGTCGTCACCGAGGTATGCGATCCGGCGGTGGCCCTGACGAACCAGGTGGTCGATCGCTTGGTCGATCCCGCCGGCGTTGTCCGCGAGTACGGCGTCGGCCTCGATGCCGTGCGCGGGACGGTCGATCGTGACGACCGCCATCCCGGCGTCGACATGCGGCGCGAGGTACTCCTGGGTCTCACCGATCGGCGCCATGATCAGCGCGTCCGGCCGGCGGGCGACGAACTCGAGACAGACCTCCCGCTCCCGCTCCGGGTCCTCGTCGGTCAGGCCGATCATCACCACCGAGCCGGACGACCGCGCCCACAGCTCGACCGCGCGGCCGAGCGAGGCGAAGAACGGGTCGCCGATATCGCGGATCACCACGGCGATCGTCCCGGTCTTGCCGCGGCGCAGCATCCGGGCGGACTCGTTCGGCGTGTAGTTCAGGTCCTTGATCGCGGCCTGGACCTTCGCGGTCAGCTCGGGGCTGACGTTCGGCTCTTCGTTCACCACCCGGGAGACGGTCTTCAGTGCGACCCCCGCCCGGGCAGCGACCTCCTTCATCGTGGGCCGGCGCTGACCCGTCCCGTTCACCCCGCTGACACTCATCGCCGGCCCACCCTTTCAATAGCTCGCGCCGAGGCTACACCGAGTAGTCAGCTTTCGACCACGACCGGAATGATCATGGGCCTGCGACGGTGGGTGTCGCTGACCCATTTGCCGACCACCCGGCGGATCACCTGCTGCAGCTGGAACATGTCGTCGACGCCGCTGCCGATCGCCTTCTCGATCTCGGCCTCGATCTTCGGCTTGAGGTCGTCGAAGACCGTGTCGTCCTCGGCGAACCCGCGGGCCTGGATCTCCGGACCGGCGGTCAGCTTGCCGGTGACCGAGTCCATCACCGCGATGACCGAGATGAAGCCCTCGTCACCGAGGATGCGGCGGTCCTTGAGCGAGGTCTCGGTGATGTCGCCGACGGTCGAGCCGTCCACGAACACGTACCCGCAGTCCACCTTGCCCGCCACCACGGCCTTGCGGTCGATCAGGTCGACCACCACGCCGTCCTCGACGACGACCACGTTCTCCCGCGGTACGCCGGTCTGGATCGCGAGGTCGGCGTTCGCGTGCAGGTGCCGGACCTCGCCGTGCACGGGCATCACGTTGCGCGGCTTCACGATGTTGTAGCAGTACAGCAGCTCGCCGGCGCTGGCGTGACCGGACACGTGCACGAGCGCGTTGCCCTTGTGGATCACGTTCGCACCGTGCCGGATCAGGCCGTTGATCACCCGGTACACCGAGTTCTCGTTGCCCGGGATCAGCGACGACGCCAGGACGACGGTGTCACCGGGCTGCAGCTGTACGACGTTGTGGTCGTTGGCCGCGATCCGGGACAGCGCCGACATCGGCTCGCCCTGCGAACCGGTCGACACCAGCACGACCCGCTCCGGCGGGTAGTCGTCCAGCTCGCGCATGTCGATCAACGTGTCGCCGGGGACGTTCAGGAAGCCGAGGTCCCGGGCCACGCCCATGTTGCGGACCATCGACCGACCGACGTACGCCACCTTGCGGTTGTGCTTCACCGCCGCGTCCATCACCTGCTGCACGCGGTGCACGTGCGAGGCGAAGCAGGCGACGATGATCCGCTGGTTCTTCGCGTTGGTGAAGACCCGGTCCAGCACCGGCGCGATGTCGCGCTCGTGCGTGGTGAAGCCGGGCACCTCGGAGTTGGTGGAGTCGACCATGAACAGGTCGACTCCCTCCTCGCCGAGCCGGGCGAACGCGCGCAGGTCGGTGATCCGGTTGTCCAGCGGCAACTGGTCCATCTTGAAGTCGCCGGTGTGCAGCACGACGCCGGCCGGGGTCTTGATCGCGACCGCGAGCGCGTCCGGGATCGAGTGATTGACCGCGACGAACTCACAGATGAACGGGCCGATCTGCAGGGTCTCCCCCTCGGCCACGATCTGCTGCGGCACGTTGCGGTGCCGGTGCTCCTTCAGCTTGCCCTCGAGCAGCGCGAGCGTGAGCTGCGATCCCACCACCGGGATGTCGCCCCGCTCACGCAGCAGGTAGGGCAACCCGCCGATGTGGTCCTCGTGGCCGTGCGTCAGAACGACCGCGACGACGTCGTTCAGCCGGTCCCGGATCGGCTCGAAGTCCGGCAGGATCAGGTCCACGCCGGGCTGGTTCTCGTCCGGGAACAGGACGCCGCAGTCCACGATCAGCAGCTTGCCGTCGTACTCGAACACGGTCATGTTCCGGCCGACCTCGCCGAGGCCGCCGAGCGGGATCACCCGCAAAGCGCCCGGAGTCAGTGGTCCGGGCGCGTCGAGATCTGGATGGGGATGGCTCATGCAATCAGTCCTGCCGTCTTGAGGTCGGTGGTGAGCCAGTCCACTTGCTCGGCGGTCGCCTCAACCAGCGGCAACCGGAGTGTCGCGTGCTCGATGACGCCGGCCAGCTTGAGCGCGGCCTTCACCATGATGGCGCCCTGGGTCTTGGTCATGATCGTCTCGACGGCGGGCACCAGCCGTCGATCAATCTCTTGTGCTGCTGCGAGGTCGCCGGCCACCACAGCGTCGATCAGCTGCCGGTACTCCCGGCTCGCGACGTGGGCAACCACGCTCGCGATACCGACCGCGCCGATCGCCAGCGAGGCGAGATTCAGCTCGTCGGCACCGCAGTAGTAGAACAGATCGGTGTTCGCCAGCACCTTGGTGGTCCCGGCGAGGTCGCCCTTGGCGTCCTTCACCGCGACGATCCGCGGGTGCTCGGCGAGCCCGATCAGGGTCTCGGTCTTGATCTCCACCCCGGACCGGGCCGGGATGTCGTACAGCATGTTCGGCAGGCCGGTGGCGTCGGCGACCGCGGTGAAGTGCGCGCGCAGCCCGTCCTGCGGAGGCTTGTTGTAGTACGGCGTGACGACGAGCAGACCGTGCGCGCCGGCGGCCTCGGCCTGCTTGGCGCACTCGATGGTGTGCGCGGTGTCGTTGGTGCCGACCCCGGCGACGATCTTGGCGCGGTCGCCGATCGCCTCCCGGACGGCCTCGATCAGCTGGACCTTCTCCTGGTCGGAGGTGGTCGGCGCCTCGCCGGTGGTCCCGTTCAGCACCAGGGCGTCGTTGCCGCCGTCCACCAGGTACTGCGCGACCTTCTGGGCGGCGTCGAGATCGAGGGACCCGTCGGACCGGAACGGCGTGATCATCGCGGTCGTCAGACGGCCGAACGGCAGTACCGCGGACCGAGCCGCGGACGAGCCCGACGAGGGCGTGGATTCTGGCGAGGACATGGCCCTCAGATTACCGCTCTCGAGCCCTGGAGAAATGGGTAGGCCTGGTGGCTGTCCGCTCGGGGGTCCGGGCAGCCACCAGGCTCACTCGTCCTATCGGGCCCGCCCCAGCAGTCGTTACAGCTTCTACGAAAAAAATCCGGAAAAACTTCTGCAAATACTCTACGTGATCACATGACCGCATTCCGTTCAAATTGCTGTGCCTTCCGATGCTTTACCCTCGTCGGCGTGTCGACACCTGCTGCCACTCCGACTGCCCGCCAAAGCCTCGTTATGGTCTGCGCCACAATGGCCTGCGCGATCCCATTGATCACTTTCGCGATGTGGTTCGTGCTGGCTGTGGACGGCATCGGCGAATTCCCAGCGGCGTGGGCGCCGCTCGTGGTGCTTGCGGCTGCGGTCGGCGCGTACTCGTGCTGTGAGTTCGCCGGCTTCCGCACTCCTCCGCTGGAGTACTCCCATCGCACGGCGGCCGAGGTCGAGGAAGATTCCTGGCGACGGTTCGCCACCTCCACCTATGTGCGGTTCGCTTTGTGCGAGGGCGTGTTTCTGGTGTCGGTCGCAGTGGCGTTCGTGGCGGAGAGCTTCTGGGTGGTGCTGATCGGGGCCGTGCTGGCGTTGCCGCTGTTCTTCCTTGAAGCGTGGCCGAGCGAGCGGAATCAACGGCGGTTCGCGGCAGCACTCGAGTCGCGCGGCGTGGCGTCGTACCTGACCGGAGGTGTTCAGGACTGACCGGCGATCCAGATCGAGGTCGCGTCGAAGAGGTTGCGGAGGGCCGGGAAGGCACCGGGCAGCAGGAGTACGCCGGCGACGAAGAGGACCGGCGCGACGATGAGGCGCTCTACCCAGCTGTCGGTGCTGAAGCGGAACGGGCGCGGGAGGCGGAGCTCGTACCAGGTCTCGCCGCGGATCGGGAGCGGCCAGAGCCACGGGCAGCCGGAGCGGGTCAGGCTGTCACCAAGACAGTGGACGAACATGCCGACCGCAACAGCCGCACCGATCCAGCCACCGATCTGCGTGAGACCAGCCTGTACGGCGTCTGCGGCCGACGTACCCGGGAGCGCCGCACCTACTACTGACCAACCGGCTGCGGCGAGGACTGCAAGGACGATCCAGTCGCCCAGAGCGTCCGCCGCCAGCACCAGTCCGGTCACCGCGACGCCCAGGACCGCCCATTTGCCGCGGTCACCGAGGCTCGCGGCCAGGAACCCGAGCAGGACGGCCGCAACCAGCGTGTGGGTCGCGTGGCGATGCTTGCCGGTGCTCTCCTCGTCACGCGGACCCTTGGTGAGGTTGTAGAGCACGCCGGAGAACGCCCGTACCGCTCCCGACACCAGCCGCGTCACCGGACCGAGCAACCGCGAGGCGCTCGCCCCTGGGTGATCCAGGTCCGGCAGCAACGCGTACCCGGCCGTGGCGGCCGCGAACGGCACCACCTCCGCCACCGACGTCAGCCCGACGAGCGGCGCCACCGCCAACCCGGCACACCACCCCGACAAAGCATGCGACCGCCCCATCATCCGAAGCCTCACTCCCCTCACAGTCCCCCTCATTCTCTCCGCTCCTTCCCCACCAGCCCCACCAGCCACGCTGACCACACCACCACCAACCCACCCCGGCCGACCCCGCCCATCCCCTCATCCACCCTGATCCGGCCGACCCTCGGTCAGCTGAGGGGTCAACCCCTCAGTTATCCGGTTGACCCCCGTGATCCCGAGGGGACAACCGGCCACCTCAGGGGTTGACCCCTCAGACGGGCCATGGGGCGGGTGCGCCGGGCGGGCCGGGGTTCACGGTGGGATGGTTTTGCATAATCATGCAGGAGCGTGCATACTTTTCCTGTGTCCAAGGTGCTTACTTCTTTGCCGGTCGGTGAACGGGTCGGGATTGCCTTCTCCGGGGGTCTCGACACGTCGGTTGCGGTTGCGTGGATGCGGGACAAAGGTGCGATCCCGTGCACGTACACCGCTGATCTCGGGCAGTACGACGAGCCCGATATCGGGTCGGTGCCGGGCCGCGCGACGGCGTACGGCGCCGAGATCACCCAGCTGGTCGACTGCCGTACGGCGATGGTCGAGGAAGGGCTCGCGGCGATGGCCTGCGGCGCCTTCCACATCCGGTCGGGCGGGCGGACGTACTTCAACACCACCCCGATCGGGCGGGCCGTGACCGGCACGCTGCTGGTCCGGGCGATGCTCGACGACGACGTGCAGATCTGGGGCGACGGGTCGACGTTCAAGGGCAACGACATCGAGCGGTTCTACCGCTACGGCCTGCTGGCGAACCCGCAGCTGCGGATCTACAAGCCGTGGCTGGACGCGCAGTTCGTGCACGAGCTCGGCGGCCGGACGGAGATGTCGGAGTGGCTGGTCGCGCACGGCCTGCCGTACCGGGACAGCACCGCGAAGGCGTACTCCACCGACGCGAACATCTGGGGCGCCACCCACGAGGCGAAGACCCTCGAGCACCTCGACACCGGGCTCGAGACCGTCGACCCGATCATGGGTGTGAAGCACTGGGACCCGTCGGTCGTGATCGAGGCCGAGGACGTGACGATCGGGTTCGAGCAGGGCCGGCCGGTGACGATCAACGGCAAGGAGTTCGGCTCCGCCGTCGACCTGGTGCTGGAGGCGAACGCGATCGGCGGGCGGCACGGCCTGGGGATGTCGGACCAGATCGAGAACCGCGTCATCGAGGCGAAGAGCCGGGGCATCTACGAGGCGCCCGGGATGGCGCTGCTGCACGCGGCGTACGAGCGGCTGGTCAACGCGATCCACAACGAGGACACGATCGCGAGCTACCACACCGAGGGGCGGAAGCTCGGCCGGCTGATGTACGAGGGTCGTTGGCTGGACCCACAATCCCTGATGCTGCGGGAGTCGCTGCAGCGGTGGGTCGGTACGGCGGTCACCGGGTCGGTGACGCTGCGGCTGCGGCGCGGTGAGGACTACTCGATCCTCGACACCACCGGGCCCGCGCTCAGCTACCACCCGGACAAGCTGTCGATGGAGCGGATCGAGGACTCGGCGTTCGGTCCGGTCGACCGGATCGGTCAGCTGACGATGCGGAACCTGGACATCGCCGACTCCCGCTCGAAGCTGGAGCAGTACGCCGGCCTCGGCATGTTCGGCAGCTCCAACCCCGCGCTCGCCTCCTCCACCGACCTGATCGGCGAACTCACCACCGGCGGCGCCGAGGCGATCGCCTCCCGCGGCGAGGCCACCGAGTCCGACGAACTCCTCGACCGCGCCGCCATGGAATCCGGCACCGACTGACCCTCCCCCCTCGCCCTCCCCCCTCGCCCTCCCCCCTCGCCCTCCCCCCTCGCCCTCCCCCCTCGCCCTCCCCCCTCGCCCTCCCCCCTCGCCCTCCCCCCTCGCCCTCCCCCCTCGCCCTCCCCCCTCGCCCTCCTGTCCCCACCCCCGCGATGGGTTCACCCATCTTGTGGTGGGTTCCCGCCCCGGACTCCGGGTGGGGAACCCACCACGGGATGGGTGAACCCATCGCGGGGGCCCAGGGTGAACCCATCGCGGGGGCCCAGGGTGAACCCATCGCGGGGGCCCAGGGTGAACCCATCGCGGGGGCCCAGGGTGGACCCATCGCGGGGGCCCAGGGTGGATCCATCGCGTGGGCTCAGGCGGGAGTTAGGCGTCGAAGTCG
The DNA here is from genome assembly GCF_036226565.1 of Kribbella sp. NBC_00709. GTDB lineage: Bacteria > Actinomycetota > Actinomycetes > Propionibacteriales > Kribbellaceae > Kribbella. The sequence goes on along the minus strand of NZ_CP108996.1, from coordinate 6,388,105 downwards.
AGGGTTACCGTCGGCGTTGTCGGGTGGGACTGGCAGGTGAGGACGTAGCCGGCGCGGAGCTCGTCGGGTTCAAGGGCCCAGTTGGTGTCCATGGTGACGGAGCCTTCGAGGACCTTGGCGCGGCAGGTGCCGCAGACGCCGCCCTTGCAGGCGAAGGGGGCGTCGGAGCGTACGGCGAGAGTCGCGTCCAGCACCGCCTTGGAGTGCTCGCCGAGCGGGAACGTCGAGCGGCGGCCGTCCAGGATGATCGTGACCTGGGCGGCGTCCTCGTCCGCGGTCGACTCCTCGACCGGGGCCTTCGGAGCTTCGTCGCCGACATGGAAGAGCTCGGCGTGGACGTGTTCGCGCGGTACGCCTTCGCCCAGCAACAGCTCCTGGGCACCGACCACCATCGCGTACGGTCCGCAGAGGAACCACTCGTCGACGGAGTCCAGCGGCAGGATGGTCGCGAACATCCGCTGCAGCCGGTCCGCGTCGATCCGCCCGCTGAACAGCTCGACCTCGGTCGTCTCCCGCGACAGCACATGGACGAGGTGCAGACGTTCGGCGTACCGGTCCTTGAGGTCGGCCAGCTCGTCGGCGAACATCACTGACCCCGCGGTCCGGTTCCCGTACAGCAACGTGACGCGGCTGGACGGCTCGACGGCGAGGATCGTCGCGATGAGCGAGAGCACCGGGGTGATTCCGCTGCCCGCGGCGACAAACGCGTAGTGCTTTGTCTGCAACGGATCCAGCGCGGTCCCGAATCGGCCGAGCGGCGTCATCACCTCGAGCTCGTCGCCGACCTTCAGCTCCTTCGCGGCGTACGACGAGAACTCGCCGCCCGGGAGCCGCTTCACGCCGATCCGCAGTACGCCGGAATCGGCCGGTGAGCAGATGGAGTAACTCCGCCGGACCTCCTCGCCGTGGCGGCGGATCGTGAGGTGCTGGCCGGCGGTGAACACGTACTCCCCCGTCAGCTCGGGCGGTACGGCGAACGTGATCGCAACCGAGTCGTCGGTGATCGCGTCGATCGCGGCCACCTTCAACGGGTGGAAGGTTGCGCGCCGGCGAGGCGCCACAGTCGTCATCAGATCGCCTTGAAGTGGTCGAAGGGCTCGCGGCAGGTGTTGCAGCGCCAGAGTGCCTTGCAGGAGGTGGAGCCGAAGTGGCTTAGCTCTGTTGTGTCAGGTGATCCGCAGAGAGGACAGCGGACGCTCAACCGCAACATCACTGGTCCGGACGAAGACGGCGGGGCGATGCCGTAGTCGACGAGTTTCGCCTTGCCGGAGTCGGTCATCCAGTCGGTCGTCCACGCCGGGGAGAGGACGGTTTCGACTCGGCCGTCCACGCCCAAGTGGTTGAGGGTCAGCTCTACCTCGTGGCGAATCAGGTCCATGGCGGGGCAACCGGAGTACGTCGGGGTGATGGTGACGACGACCTCATCGCCCTCATGTCGCACACCGCGCAGTACGCCGAGGTCGGCGATCGTCAGCACCGGCACCTCGGGGTCCGCGACCTCACCGACCGCTTCGAAGATTGCGGCGTCGGTCACCATGTCGCACCCGGGTGGGATCGTGCGACGTGCTGGAGTTCGGCGAGGAGGTAACCCATGTGCTCGGTGTGCCGGCCCGCGCGGCCGCCGGTGTGCTGGTACGACGAGGAAGGTCGCTCGCAGGTGGACTCGTCGATGACGCCCAGGACGCGAGCGGTCCAAGCGTCCTGAAGCGTCGCAGGGTCTACGGCAACGTCCAGCCGTTGCACCAAGGCATCGGACTCGAAGAGCTCTGCGGTGTAGGGCCAGAGGGCGTCCAGGCCGGCCTGCATGCGGCGGTGGCTCTCGTCGGTCCCGTCCCCCAGCCGCAGCACCCACTGGGTCGCATGGTCGACGTGGTACGCGACCTCCTTGACCGCCTTCCCCGCGACACCGGACAGCGTCTCGTCGGAGCACTTCAACAGCTCTTCGTACAACAGATGCTGGTACGTCGCGAAGTACAGCAACCGCGCCATCGCGAAGGCGAAGTCCCCGTTGGGCAGCTCGCACAGCTGCAGGTTGACGAACTCGCGCTCGTCGCGGAAGTACGCCAGGTCGTCCTCGCTGCGGCCGTCCATCGAACCGGCGTACTGCAGCAGCGACCGCGCCTGCCCGAGCTGATCCAGCCCGATGTTGCCGAGGGCAACGTCCTCCTCGAGCTGCGGCGCGGCGGCGATCCACTCGGCGGTGCGCTGCGCGGAGATCAGCGCGTCGTCGCCGAGCCGGAGTGCGTACGCGAACAGGTCGCTCACAGGTGCTCGACACCTTCCGGGACCTGGTAGAACGTCGGGTGCCGGTAGACCTTGTCGCCGGCCGGGTCGAAGAACTCGTCCTTCTCGTCCGGCGAGGACGCGGTGATGTCGGACGCCCGCACCACCCAGATCGACACGCCTTCCTGCCGGCGCGTGTAGACGTCGCGCGCGTTCCGCAACGCCATCGTCGCGTCCGGCGCGTGCAGGCTGCCGACATGCGTGTGCGACAACCCACGGCGCGACCGGACGAAGACCTCCCAGAGTGGCTCGATCATGCCGCCTTCACCGCCTTCTTGGCCGCGTACGCCGCAGCTGCCTCGCGCACCCAGGCGCCGTCCTCATGCGCCTTCACGCGGTGCGACAACCGCTGCTCGTTGCAGGGCCCGTTGCCCTTCACCACGTCGTACAGCTCGGTGTAGTCGGGCTCGGTGAACCGGTAGTGCCCGTCCTCGTACACCAGTCCGTCATCAGGGACCCGCAGCCCGAGTACGTCGGCCTGCGGAACGGTCATGTCGACGAAACGCTGCCGCAGCTCGTCGTTGCTGTGCCGCTTGATCCCCCACGCCATCGACTGCTCGGAGTGCGTGGACGCGGTGTCCGGCGGACCGAACATCATCAGCGACGGCCACCACCAGCGGTCCAGGGCGTCCTGCGCCATCGCCTTCTGCGCCTCGGTGCCGTTGCACAGCGTGTAGAGGATCTCGAACCCCTGCCGCTGGTGGAACGACTCCTCCTTGCACACCCGCACCATCGCCCGCGCGTACGGCCCGTAGGAGCAGCGGCAGAGCGGGACCTGGTTGACGATCGCGGCGCCGTCGACGAGCCAGCCGATCGCACCGATGTCGGCCCAGGTCAGCGTCGGGTAGTTGAAGATGCTGGAGTACTTCTGCCGGCCGCTGTGCAGCAGGTCGAGCAGGTCCGCCCGGTCCACCCCGAGCGTCTCGGCGGCGGCGTACAGGTAGAGACCGTGGCCGGCCTCGTCCTGCACCTTGGCCATCAGGATCGCCTTGCGGCGCAGCGACGGCGCGCGACTGATCCAGTTGCCCTCGGGCTGCATGCCGATGATCTCGGAGTGCGCGTGCTGCGCGATCTGCCGGATCAGGGTCTTGCGATACCCGTCCGGCATCGCGTCCCGCGGCTCGATCCGGCCGTCGGCGTCGATGGTCGCCTGGAAGTCCATACCCCCAGCATATGTGACACTTTTTCTCAGAATCAACAACAGGTGTCACAAAGGTGGTGCTGGACCCACCCCGGAAGGGGGTTTGACGCTCTGGGGAAGGCCGGTCGGGATGGCGAGGATTGAGTTAACAGCTCAAGCCTTACACAGTTTCCCGGAGGACCCCGTGACCACCACCAGCACCCTCCCGGCCGTCGATCATCGCGGACCGGTCACCGGTAAGGAACGCGCCCTCGCGCCCGACCTGATCCGCGGCGCGATGCTGCTGCTGATCGGATTGGCCAACAGCGCCAACTTCGCCTTCGCCGGCCAGCCCGGCGTGGAGAGCGCGCCGCACGGCTTCGAACGCATCCTGAACTTCCTCAAGCTCACCTTCGTCGACGCCCGGGCGTACCCGGTGTTCGCGGTGATGTTCGGCTACGGCCTGGTCCAGCTGGCCCGCCGGCAGCGCAACTCCGGCGCGACACCCGGAGCCGTCCGGCGGATCCTGCTCAAGCGCAACGCCTGGCTGGTCGCCTTCGGCCTGGCCCACGCGACGCTGCTGTACTTCGGCGACTTCCTCGGTGCGTACGGCGTGGTCGGCATCATCTGCACGTTGTTCCTGCTCAACCGCGGCGACAAGTTCCATCGCATCGTCCTCGTCATCTGGGCGTTCATGGCCGTCGAGGTCCTCGCCTTCGGGGCCAAGGCGGTGCTCGCCGTCGTCAACAGCTCTGGTCCCGCGCACGCCCTGACCAACGAGCCGAACCCGTCCCTGGCCGCGACGTCGTACTTCGCGAGCATGGTCGACCGGCTGCACGAGTACCCGATGCACTTCGCCAGCGTGCTCGGCTTCATCGTCATCGTCTGGCTCGGCATCTGGGCCGCCCGCAAGCAGATCCTGGAGAACCCGGCCGCCCACAAGACCCTGCTGACCGCGGTCGCCTCGATCGGTCTCGGCATCACCGTGCTCGGTGGTCTGCCCGCCGCCCTGGTCGGCGCCGGCTGGCTGCACGTCGACGAGTCGGCCGTCGGTTCGCTCAGCTACCTGTCCCACGTGAGCGGGATGTTCGGCGGTCCTGGGTACGTCGCTCTGTTCGGTCTGATCGTCGCCCGGATCACCAAGCTGTCGCTGCCGGTCCGCGCGATCTCCGCACTCGGTCAGCGGTCGCTGTCCGGCTACCTCTTCCAGTCGGTGTCGTGGATGGTTCTGCTGGCGCCGTTCACGCTGGACCTGCGGTTCGGGAGTACGGCGTACACCGCGGCGCTGGTCGCGATCGGTGTCTGGATCGTCTCGGTCGTCGGCGCCTACGCGATGAGCAGGCGTTCCTACCGCGGGCCGGCCGAGACCCTGCTGCGCAAGCTCGTGTACTGACTTGCGAGGATGAGTGACATGAGTGACTTCGGCGTCCCGGAACCCGCCAACCTCTCGGAGCTGTCCGGCGACACCCCGGTCGCCGAGACCAGCGTGCGGCTGGCGCTGCCTGCGGAGGCCAATGAGATCGGCGAGATCCAGGTCGCGGCCTGGCGGTCGGCGTACGCCGGACTGCTGCCGGCCGATGTCCTCGCCGATCTCAACCCGGCGCAGTTCGCGGCGCAGTGGCGGGCCGCGCTGCTCGCGCCGGGCGAGGCACGCAACCGGGTGATGGTCGCGCTGGCCGGCCGGACGCTGGTCGGCTTCGCGGCCATCACGCCGTCGGACGACCCGGACGCCGACCCGCAGCGGGACGCGGTGATCGCCGAGCTCGCGGTCCAGCCGGACGCGACCCGGGCCGGCCACGGCTCCCGGCTGCTGAACGCCGTCGTCGACACGATCCGCGCCGACGGCTTCGCCCGGCTGACAGTCTGGGTCAACTCCACCGACGACGTCCTCCGTGCCTTCTACACCGAGGCCGGCTGGGCCCCGGACGGCGCCCATCGCGAGCTCGACCTGTACGGCGACGAGTCGGTCCGGATCAAGCAGATCCGCCTGCACACCGATCCAGGTCCCGCATAGCAGTTCGCCGATCGGCGACGGGCCGGGGGTGGTGCTCGACCACGTGCAACGGGCATGACAGATTGTCACGGTCCGATCACGTAACGCCATCCGCTGGAGTTCTGCATGAAGTACCTGACCCTGGCCGCCGGCCTAGGGATATCCGCCGCTGCCGTGCTCATCGTTCCGGGGTCCGGGGCGACCGCGTCGATGCAGACGGCGACCGTCGTCGACAAGCCGCATCAGGTGGCGAACAAGTACCTCGAGCAGAGACCGCGGTGGATCCAGTGCGGTGAGCCCGAGTTCCGCACGTACTGCGCGAAGGTCACCGTCCCGCGCGACTGGGCCAACCAGTACGCCGGGAACGACCTCCAGATCGCGGTCAGCAAGGTCGCGCCGGCCAAGGGCAAACCCAGCCGGGTCGTGTTCGGCAACCCCGGCGGTCCGGGCGGTGCGGGCCTCGGTATGGCGCCGTACCTCGCGAGCCAGGCTCCGCTGGCCAAGGACCACCTGACCGTCGGCTTCGACCCGCGGGGCACGGGCAACAGCTCAACCGTCAGCTGCGACGGCAGTCCCGGATACACGATGGACGCGCGCGACCGCGATCCCGCGAACCAGGGCCTCATCGCCGAGGCGTCGGCGATGTCCCAGCCGTACTGCGACCGCCAGTCCCGCGGCCTGCTCCCCTACATCACCACCGCGCAGACCGTGCAGGACATGGACCTGATCCGGCAGCTGCTCGGCTTCGACAAGATCGACTACGTCGGGTACTCCGGCGGCACCTGGCTCGGGGCGTACTACCAGACCTACTTCCCCGGCCACGTCGGACGGTTCGTGCTGGACTCGAACACGGACTTCACCAAGACCTGGTTCGACACGTTCGTCAGCCAGCCGCAGGCGTTCGAGCGCCGGTTCCGCGAGGACTTCGCGCCCTGGGCGGCGAAGTACGACGGCGAACTGGACCTCGGATCGTCACCCGGCGCAGTCATCCGGACCTACGAGCGGCTGCGGCGGGCCCTGAAGGAGCGGCCCGCGGTCGAGGAGTTCCTGGACGCGGCGGTCCAGGTCACCTACGACCAGAACACGCTGGACATGATGGTCTCCAACGACATGTATACAAAGCTGGACTTTTATTCTCTCGCCGTCGATCTGGCATTTATCCGGGACCTTTCCGCGGCCCAGGCAAAAGGCGGACCGCAGGCCGCCCAGCGGCAGGTGGACGCCCTCTCGCTGGTCCGCCAGCAGCAGCTCGTCCAGCGTGCCAACCGCGCGCCGGTCGGGCTGCGCATGTTCGGCGCGGACGACGCCGAGAACGCCACCTTCACCGCCATCACCTGCAACGACACACCCTGGCCGCAGGGCCGTGAACCCGGCGAACAGCTGGCCGCGCGGCTCGGTCCGCACTTCCCGCTGATCGGCTGGACGATGACCGAGAACCCGTGCTTCTACTGGAACCGCCCCAACCTGACCATGCCGACACCAACGGGCAAGGGCCTGCCCACAACGCTGATGGTGCAGTCGGTCCACGACCCGGCCACCAACTACGGCCTCGCACTCTCGGCCCACAGCCGGTACGCCGGTTCGCGGCTGCTGACCGTCACCGGTGAGGGCGACCACGGTGTGTACGGCGGCGTGAACCGTTGCGCGGACAAGATCGTCAACACGTTCCTCACCACCGGGACGGCGCCGGCCAAGGACGTCAGCTGCGCAGGTGAAGGCATCCCCGCGCCCGAGAAGCTGGCACCCGGCCTCGAGGAAGCCGGCGCCGGCTACAGCCATGAAACTCCTTTACGGCGGATCGCCGGATTCACAAAAGCCGTTTCCGGATATCTGCGCTAACGAGCGTTTGACCGGTGGCCGGAATTGCCTACGCACGGGCAGATTCCGGTCACCATCGGCGAATTCCGGCCGCTGCTTTCGTTGTCAGTACATATTTGTCAGGGCGATGTCAGGGTTTCGTCCCTGTGCGACACAGCGTGATAACGGCAACCTTGAGTCAGCGCGGAGGAACCGGTCGTCGACTGGGAGGGCTCGATGACAGGTGACCATCGCCGACGTGGCTTCGGCCGGCTGTGAGGGTGGGGGGACTGCCTGGGGGGTCAGACAGAAGGGCACAGCCGGCCGGGCCACGAATCGCGTTGTCCGCGCCTCCAGATCCCTCGCGGGGCACCGTCGATCCCCCAGGTCGTGGTGCCTCGCGAGGCATGTTCAGGCCCTTCTTCAAGCCCGTTTTCAGGCCAGTGTCGGCGAGCCCGCCGCGGCGCCTCCCGGTGGCGGGTAGCCGTCGGCGACGGCGGCCAGCGGCACTGCCCGGCCGGCCGACCAGGCGGTCCGGAACGCTCGCCGTTCCAGCGCCGCTTCGACCGCGGCTCGGGTGGCCTCGCAGTCAGGCTTCTCGATCACCGGCACGGGCGCGCGGATGACCTCCCGCACCCCGTCAGCGGCCCCCAGCAGGAACGCGGCGTACTCGCTCCGCTCACGTTGCTGAGCGACTGCCGCCAGCTCCTCGAGCACGCTGGCCGATCGCCATCGATCACCCAGATCACGATGCTCGGCGAGACTCTCGTCCAGCAGGTGCACGGCGCGCTCGGTGTAGCCACGTCGACGTTCGATGATGCCGAGCTGGTTCAGCGACCAGGCCACGCCCTCGCGGTAGCCGAGCCGCTGCGACAGCGCCAGGCTCTCCTGCAACAGGTCCTCGGCCTCGACCAGCTCACCGCCGTACTGCGCGATCGCACCGAGGCTGATCAGCGACCAGGCGAGGCCTTCGCCGTCGCCGACGATCCGGAAGGCGTCGCGGGCCCGCAGGCACCGGCGCTTCCCGATGTCCAGATCGCCGCGGAGCCAGGCCACGAAGCCGAGGTGGTTGTGCGCCCAGGCCATCCCGGCCCGGTCGCCGAGGCTCTCGTACAGGTCGTAGCTCTCGCAGTGCAGGTCCTCCGCGGCCCCATAGTCCCCGCGTTCGCGGGCGACTCCTCCGAGTCGCTGCAGCACCAATGCAGTACCGGCTCGGTCGCCCAGCTCCCTGTACTGGCGCAGTGCGGTTTGCAGGCGGTCGGTCGCGGCGTCGTACTCGCACTGGAGGAACGCCAGCGTCCCGGCACCCAGGTTGGCCTTCGCGCAGGCTGGAGCCAGCTCGGTCATCAGGTCGGATGGCATCGAGTCGCCGAGCGCCAACGCCCGCTCCAGCCACTGACTGCCCTCGGCGTAGTGGCCGCGCAGCGAGCAGAACAGCCACAGGCCGGCGGCCAGGCGCAGGGCCTCGACGGCCGAGTTGGTCCGCAACGACCACGCCATCGCGGCCCGCAGGTTGTTCAGCTCGTCCTCCAACCGGTCGAGCCACTGCGCCTGCTCCGGACCGCGCAGGTGTCCCTCGGCCTCTTCGGCGAGGCTGATGTAGAACTGCGCGTGCCGTTCGGCCGCCTCGTCCGTCCGGCCCACCGCCACCAGCCGGTCGGCAGCGAACTCGCGGATCACCGCCAGCATGTAGTAGCGCGTCACGCCACGTCGCCGAGCCACGCGGATCAAGGACTTGTCGGCGAGCTGCCCGGTGAGGTCGAGCGCCTCGGCCCGCTCCAACGGCCCGGGTGCGGCCTTGCCGGACATGACCGTCGCGGCCGCGTTCAGCGTCCAGCCGCCGACGAACACCGACAGCTGTGCGAACACCTCCCGCTCGGCCGGCGTGAGCAGGTCATGACTCCACTCGATCGCGCCGTACATCGACTGCTGGCGTGGTGATGCGGTCCGCGAGCCTCCGGCCAGGATGGTGAACGACGTCTCGAGCTCGGACGCCAACTCTTCGATCGTCATCACGTTCGTCCGCGCGGCGGCCAGCTCGATTGCGAGCGGCATGCCCTCGAGCCGACGGACGACGCGGACGACCTGGTCGAGCTGACCGGCCGGGTCGTAGCCGCGTGCGGTCGCCCGCTCGACGAACAGACGCACCGCTTCCGACAACTCGAACTGGTCCTCGTCATGCGGCAGCGACAGCGCGGGTACGACGTACACGCTCTCGCCCGGGAGGCGCAGGAGTTCGCGGCTCGACGCGAGGATCGTCAGATTCGGGCAGTACTCCAGCAACGCGGCGCAGACCTGACCGACTGTCGCCACCACGTGCGAGCAGTTGTCGAGGACGAGCAGCATCGTGCTCCGGCCGATCTGCTCGGCGATCTCCTCGACCAGTCGCCTGCTCTCCAACAGGTGCAGGCCGATCGACGCCGCGACCGCCGGTACGACGGCAGCCGGGTCGGTCAGCGTCGCGAGCGGCACCCAGCAGACACCGTCCTGGAAACTGTCCGCGACCTCGCCGGCCAGCGCCAGCGTGAGTCTCGTCTTGCCGACACCGCCCGGTCCGGTCAAGGTAAGCAAACGCGTGATTCGCTGCCCCAGCAGGCGACCCGTCGCGGTCAGCTCGGTCGTGCGCCCGATCAGCTCGTTCGTCGGCGCCGGCGGCTGGCGCATCGGTGTCCGGGTGGTGTCCGCCTCTTTCCGGGCCGCGGCCGTGAGCCGCGACCGGTCCGGATCGCCGAGACGCAGCGCATCAGCGAGCAGGCGCAGCGTGTGCGCCCGCGGCGCACGCCGGCGCCCGCGCTCCAACGCCGCGATCGCGTCGACGCTCAGACCGGCGAGTTCGGCCAGTGCCTCCTGCGACAGCCCGGCCTCACGCCGGTGCCGACGCAACAGGCCACCGAACCCGGCCCCCTGCACGTCGTCCGAGCCGCGGCGAGACCCTTCTGATGGCACAGGACGGCCCCACCCAGTCTCCGACCTTTACGTGGCGGCTGCCACGTACCTCATTGAAGGTATCCCGTTCCGCACCGCGTTGTCAGTGTCCCCGGGTGCTTCACAGCGAACTCACAGGTAACTCACGAGGTCTGGTCGTGCTGCGAGATCGCGGCCCGCATGGTCTCGCGGGCCCGCTTCCGGTCCCCGGCCGCGTCGTACGCCGTCGACAGCCGGAACCACACGCGCCAGTCGCCCGGGGCCGCTTCCGCCTCGGCCTTGTACTTCCCGAAGGCCTCGTCCGCGGCGGCCCGGTCGATCCGCCCGGACGGCCGCCGCGGCAGATCGTCGACCGGCAAACCGCCGGAGGTTTCCAGCTCGCGGGCCAGCACTTCGGTCCGGCGCCCGAACTGCAGCTCGCGCCACACCAGGTACGCACCGAGCAGCGGGATGATCAGGACGGCGATCCCCAGCACGACCGCGACCGGGTCACCCGTCCCGATCAGCAACACCCCTCGCCAGCCGAGCAGAACGGCGTACGCGACGAAGACGACCGCGAGCAGGATCGCCGTCCGCTTGGCATTCATTTACGTGAGGTCCATGAAGTGTTCGAGGCCGACGGTCAGGCCGGGGGTGCTGCCGATGCGGCGTACGCCGAGCAGGACGCCGGCCATGAACGACGTGCGGGCCATCGAGTCGTGGCGGATGGTGAGGGTTTCGCCCTCGTCGCCGAGCAGGACCTCCTGGTGCGCGATCAGGCCGCGGAGCCGGACGCCGTGCACCCGGATCCCGTCCACGTCCGCGCCGCGGGCGCCGTCGAGGGCGGTCGTGGTCGCGTCCGGGATCGGCTTGGATCCGGCCGCGCGGCGCGCGGCCGCGACGAGCTCCGCCGTACGCCGGGCGGTGCCGGACGGGGCGTCGACCTTGTCGGGGTGGTGCAGCTCGACGATCTCGACCGACTCGTAGTACGGCGCGGCCTTGGCGGCGAACTGCATCATCAGGACGGCGCCGATCGAGAAGTTCGGCGCGATCAGTACGCCGGTGGACGGGCTGGCCGCGAGCTGCGAGCGCAGTATGCCCAGTCGCTCGTCGTCGAACCCGGTGGTGCCGACGACCGCGTTGATGCCGTGCTCGATGCACCAGGCCAGGTTGCCCATCACGACCTCGGGCCGGGTGAAGTCGACCACCACTTCCGCGCCGGCCTCGGTCAGCTCGTCGAGCTCGTCGCCCTGGTCGAGCCGCGCGACCAGCTCACAGTCGGCGGCCTCCTCGACCGCGAGGCACGTCTGAGCGCCCATCCTGCCTTTGGCCCCCAGGACACCGACCTTGATCATGCGCACCCTTCCTGTCCGGATTTGTGCAACAGGATCTCATCCTGGTGTTCGGGCGGCCCGCTCGGCCTTCGGCACCCAGACCTGTAGGCCGATCGTCTGCTGGGCCGGGGCGAGTTGCGCGTAGTCGACCCGGAAATCCAGCCCGCAGGCCTGCAGCGCGGTGATCTCATCGTCCGAGATCGATCGGTTCAGGATGATCAGCGGTGGCCGGTCCGGGTGGCTCTTGCGGCAGACCTCCTCGATCCCGGCCGCGGTCCGGGCGCGCTCGGCCGGCGCGACCCACGCCTCGCCGAGCGGCCTGCCGCCGAGGATCAGCACCAGGCCGGCCATCTTGTCGAACGCCAGCATCGGCCGCCCGCCCGGCTCGGTGTACGGGCGGAGGTCTGCGGCCAGCTTGAGGTAGTTCTCCTCGGCGGCCGGCGACAGGTACAGCCCCTGCAGCGCGGGGAGCTTCGACGACGCGGTCAGCTGGGAGTGCCCGACCGAACGGTACGGATACCGGAACAACCCCGTATAGGCGATCGTCGCGGTCGCGACCAGCGATCCCACCAGGACGAGCCCGAGCGTCACCCGCGCCACGATCGGGGTGGCCCAGATCCCGGTCAGCACCGCGATCATGACCGCGGCCCAGGCGGCGAAGGCGTTGAACCCGATCGTGTAGAGCGGCGTGTTCGTCCCGAACGCCTGCACCAGCGGCAGCAGCACGAGCACCCCGAGGATCACCCAGTTGCGGGTGTTCTCCCGGCTCAGCCGCGAACACTCGGTCACCCCGAACCGGTGCGCGATGACCGCACCGGCCGCGGCCACCACCGCGACCAGTACGGCGGCGAGCAGCGTCACGGCGTACGTCGGGGTGTGCTGCGATCCGCCGAGGGCGCCGTCGTCGACGACAACCTGTCGTACCGAGAGGATCAAGGCGAGCAGCGCGAGCACGGCAGCGGCGATCCGGAGCCAGCGCCACCGGGCGATCACCGCGAGTGCGGTCGCGATCAGCAGGAGGCCGTGGGCACGCAGGGTCCGGCCGAGCAGTTCGATGCCGCTGGTCCAGTAGAACTGGAGCAGCTCGGACGGCGAGTACGACGTACCGGCGATGAACTTGTTGACGGTCAGGATGCCCGGGATCGCGACGTTGAGGTGGACCACGAACAGCTGTACGACGAGCGCGACCGCTGCCAGCCCGCCCAGGGCGAAAAGGATGCCGCGGGCAACGGCCCGCCGGCTCTGGCCGGCCAGCACGACCACCGCGGCGACCACGATCAGCCCGATCACCACGACCGAGGTCCATTTCGCCAGCACCATCACGCCGATCACCAGGCCGGCTGCGAGCGGCAACCAGAACAGCACCGGATCGCCGCGATCGACCGCTGTCGCCATCCACAGCACGCAGGACACCAAGGTCAGCGCGCCGAGCAGCACGACATCGTTGTAGCCGGGCGACTGCGGCAGCCAGGCGTAACACATCCCGCCGGCGGCCAGGATGACCGCGATCCCGGCCAGCTCCCACAACTTCGTCGCCGGCATCCCCGGCCGCCGCCCCCGCAACCAGCGCATGAAGCTGTACCCGAAGAGGAGATGGACGACGACCACGGTGAACAGGCGGAACAACCGCAGCCGGTCGATGTTGTACCCGAACCACTCGAAGATCGGCCCGTACAGATACTGCACACCGGTCAACGCGAGCGGATTGCTGTCCCACCACCGGTACGACAGCAGGTAGTAGCCCTCGTCGGTGATGTCGAAGCCCTCGTTGGCCGCCCGGCCCGCGGTCAGGATCCACCACGCCGCCAGCCCGCCGGCCACCACGATCACCCCGACGAGCAGCACCATTCGCTTGCGCGCCGAGGAAACACCCACGGCCGCCACCCTAGGCCATCACTCCACAGCTATCTGCCAGGTACCACTCAGGCCGGCGAGTAGGCGACCTGCGCGACCTCCGCGAAATGGCACGCGACAGTCTGGCCGGACGCGATCTCCCGCAGCTCCGGTACGTCGATGCTGCACCTGGCCTCGGCCCGCAGACAGCGGGTGTGGAACCGGCAGCCGGACGGCGGCATCACCGGCGACGGCGGGTCGCCCGCGAGCACGATCCGCTCCCGGCCCTGGCGGGCCAGACCGGGCTCCGCCGACAGCAGCGCCTGCGTGTACGGGTGCGCGGGTCCGTCGTACACCTGCTGGTGCTCGCCCAGCTCGGCGACCTTGCCGAGGTACATCACCGCGACCCGGTCGGAGACGTGCCGGACCACGGACAGGTCGTGGGCGACGAAGATGATGCTGAGACCAAGCTCACGCTGCAGCCGCATCAGCAGGTTCACCACCTGCGCCTGGACCGACAGGTCGAGCGCCGACACCGGCTCGTCGCAGAGCAGTACGTCGGGGTTGAGCGCGATCGCGCGCGCGATCCCGATCCGCTGCCGCTGACCGCCGGAGAACTGGTGCGGGAACTTCGTCTCGTCCTCGGGACGCAGACCGACCAGCTCGAGCAGCTCGCGGACCCGGGTCCGGATGTCGATGCCCTTGCCGACGTCAGGGTGCACCTCGAACGGCTCGGCGAGGATCTCACCGACCCGCATCCGCGGATTCAGGCTCGAGTAGGGGTCCTGGAACACGACCTGGACATTGCGCCGCCAGCGCCGCAGCTCGCGGCCCTTCAGCTTGCTGACGTCCACACCGTTGTACTCGATCTGCCCCGCGGTCGGCTTCTCCAGGGCGGCGAGCAGCCGGACCAGCGTGGACTTCCCGCAGCCGGACTCGCCGACGATGCCGAGCGACTCGCCCTTGCGGAGCGTCAGATCGACGCCGTCGACGGCGCGGACCAGGGTCTTGGCGCCGAAGTTCAGCGCCGGGCTGATGTCGTAGTGCTTCACCACATTGGTTGCCATCAGCAACTCGTCGGTCATGGTCAGACCGCCTCCTTCGCCTGGAGCGTCGTACGGCGGATGCAGGCGGCATCACGTCCGGGGGCGACCGTCAGCAACGGCGGTACCTCGCCCGCGCAGTCGTCGATCGCGATCGGGCACCGGGGCCGGAACGCGCAGCCGGACGGGATCGCCCGCAGCGACGGCGGCGTACCGGGGATCGTCGGCAGCTCCTGTCCCTTCAGGTCCGCCGACGGCATCGAGAGCAGCAGCCCTTCGGTGTAAGGGTGAGCGGGATGCTCCAGCGCCTCGGCCGTCGCGGCGCGCTCGACGACATGCCCGGCGTACATCACCACGACGTTGTCGGCGACGTCCGAGACCACCCCGAGGTCGTGGGTGATCAGTACGACGCCCATCTGCCGCTCGGCCTGCAGCTCCGCGATCAGCTCGAGGATCTGCGCCTGCACGGTGACGTCGAGAGCCGTGGTCGGCTCGTCGGCGATCAGTACGTCGGGATCGAGGGCGAGCGCCATCGCGAGCATCACCCGCTGACGCATACCGCCGGAGAACTCGTGCGGGTAGTCGCGGACCCGGTTCGCCGCGGCCGGGATCCGGACCTGGTCGAGCATCTCGGCGGCCCGCTTCATCGCGTCCTTCTTCGACATCCCGCGGTGCACCCGGAAGCACTCGGCGATCTGGGTGCCGACCGACTGGACCGGGTTCAGTGCGGACAGCGAGTCCTGGAACACCATCGTGATCCGGTCCCCGACGATCCGCCGCCGTTCCCTGGTCGTCATCTGGATCAGGTCGGCGCCGCGGTACTCCGCCGTACCGGACACGATCCGGCCCGGCGGCATCTCCAGGATCCCGGTCAGGGCCTGGGTCGACACGCTCTTGCCCGACCCGGACTCGCCGAGGATCGCCAGCGTCTCCCCGGCCCGCACCTGCCACGACACGCTGTCCACGGCCCGCACCGGACCCCGCGGAGTGTCGAACTCGACCGTCAGGTCTTCGACTTTGAGCAGTACTTCGCCAATAGTCATCTGGTGCTTACCTCAGTAACTTCGGGTCAAGTGCGTCCCGGATCGAGTCGCCGATGATCATGAACGAGATCGTCATCGTGGAGATGAACAACGCCGGCCAGATGAACAGGTGCGGGGTGTCGCGGTACGACGCGGCCACGCCGAACTGCGATCCCCAGGAGATCGACGGCGGCTGGAGACCGACGCCGAGGAAGGTCAGCGCCGCCTCCAGGCCGACCATGCCGCCGATGCCGAGCGTGGTCATCGCCAGCAACGGCGCCATCGCGTTCGGGAACACGTGTTTGCGCAGGATCCGGACCGGCGGTACGCCGATCGATCGCGCCGCCAGCACGTACTCGCGGTTGCGGACCGAGAACACCGTCGCCCGCATCAGCCGCATCCCGCCCGGCCAGCCGATCAGGAAGATGACGCCGACGATGATCCAGATGCTCCGGTTCTGGACCGAGTTCAGGATCACGATCAGCACCACGATGCCAGGGATCGAGAACAGCACGTCGGCCGTCCGCGAGATCAGCCCGTCGACGAAGCCCGGGAAATACCCGGCCAGCAGGCCGAGCGAACCGGCCAGGACGAAGACGCCGAAGCTCGCGCAGATGCTGACCAGCACCGACGGACGCGCGCCGTAGATCACGTTGGCGAAGTAGTCGCAGCCCTGGATGTCGAAGCCGAACGGATGCCCCGGGCCGCGGCCCTGCCGGCTCTTGGCCAGCTCGCAGAACCGCGGGTCGGCGGAGGTGAACAGCCTCGGCACGGCCGCCATCGTGAAGAACGCGAGCAGCAGCAGACTGCACAGCACGAACTGCGGTTTGCGCAGCAGCGCCCGCAGCAGCTCGCGGTTGGACAGTGCGCGGCCGTCGCCGAGCTCCTGCGTCTCGGCGCCGACGGCAGCGGTGATCTGTTGGACGTCAGACATTGCGCACCCTCGGATCCAGGACGCCGTACAGCACGTCGACCAGCAGGTTGATCACGATGAACGAGATGAAGGCCAGCGTCGACAGCAGCACCACGACCCCGCCCTCCTTCAGCTTGATCGCCTGGAACATGAACTGGCCGAGCCCGGGCAGGTTGAAGATGCTCTCGGTGATGATGGCGCCGCCGAACATCCCGGCCAGGTCGAGGCCGATGAACGTGATCACCGGCAGCAGCGCGTTCGGCAGGATGTGCCGCCACAGCACCCGCTGCTCCCCCAGTCCCTTGGCCCGCGCGGTCTTCACGTAGTCGGCGTTGACCGTCTCCACGATCGACGTCCGCAGCAGCCGGGCCAGCCCGGCGAAACCGAGGACGCCGATCACCAGCGCCGGCAGCAGGTACGACCGCGGGAACCCTTCGAGCACACCCGACACCGGGAACCACTTCAGCTCGACCCCGAACAGGTACTGCGCGGCGAAGTACGCCACCAGTCCGGGGACCGCGAGCAGCACGAGCGTTGTCAGCAGCAGCGACCGGTCGACCCAGCCGTTGCGCTTGAACCCGGCGTAGATGCCGAAGAACAGGCCCAGCGTCCACTGGAACGCGTTCGCCAGCAGCGTCAGCTTCAGCGTGACCGGAATCCGGAGCCGGAGCTGGTCGGCGATGTCGCCGCCGGAGAACGTCGTACCGAAGTGGCCGGTGAGGATGTCCTTCATGCTCAGCAGGTACTGGACGATGAAGGGATCGTCGAGGTGGAACTGGGCCCGTTTGGCCGCCAGCACGGCCGCCGGGATCGGCTTGTCGCCGGCCAGTTCCCGCAGGGGGTCTCCGGGCATCGCGAAGACGAGCGCGTAGACCCCCAGCGTGACGACCAACCCGATCGGAATCGCCGCGAGCACGCGGCGAAGGACGAACCGGATCACTTGAAAGTGGCCCAGAGCGCCGAGACACCGACGTACTTCGACACCCGCGGATCGATCTTCGCCGAGTGCAGGTACGCGTTCGACTTGGTGTACAGCGGGATCAGCGGCATGTCCTCGAGCGCGATGTCCTCGGCCTGCTGGTAGAGCTTGATCGCCTTGTCCTGGTCCGGCTCGGCGTCGCCCTTGGCCAGCACGGCGTCCAGCGCCGGGTTGCTATAGCCGGCGAAGTTCGCGTCACCGTTGGACTTGAACATCGGCGTCAGGTAGTCCTCGATCGACGGGTAGTCGTGACCCCAGCCGCCGAACCGCAGACCGTCCAGCTTGCGGCTGTCGGCCAGCTCGGTGATCTCCGAACCCTGCTTGCCGGTGTACTTCACCTGCAGGCCGAGGTTCTGCCGGAGCATGTTGCCGATCGCCTCGGCGAAGATCTGCCCGGTCGCGGACGTCGTGCTGTAGCTGATGTTGACGACCCCGGAGAAGCCGCCGGCCGCCTGCAGATCCGCCTTCGCCTTGCTCGCGTCGAAGTCGCAGTACTTGCAGGCGTCGGCGCGGTAGCCGTTGATGTCCGGCGCGATCAGGCCCTTGGCCGGGTCGGACAGACCGACGAGGTCGGCGAAGGCCTTCCGGTCGATCGCCTCCGAGAACGCGTGCCGCAGCTTCGGGTTCTTGTACCGCGCGTCCCAGGCCGGGAACACCAGGTAGTTCGCGCCGGAGCTCACGCTGGTGACCCACTGGTCGGGCGCGTCGGTCTTGAAGCTCTTCACCTTGGTCGACGGCACGTCGGTGAAGTCCACGTTGCCGGCCAGGAACTCGTTGTACGCCGTGTCCGCGTTCGGGATGAACCGGTACGTGATCGAGTCGGCCTCGGGCGCGGCGGAAGCCTTGTACCCGTCCCACTTGGCCAGCTTGATGTCGTCACCGGCGTTCCAGTCGGCGGCGAGCTTGTACGGGCCGTTGCCGATCGGCTTGCGCTTGTAGGCGTCCGGGTTCTTCCGGACCTCCTCCGGCAGCGGGGCCAGGCCGAGGTACTGCAGGGTCAGGCCGAACTGCGAGAACGGCACCTTCAGCTTCACGGTGAACGTCAGGTTGTCGACCTGCTTGAGGCCGCTCAGCGTCTTCACCGCGGTCGGCTTCGGCGTGGCGCCGTCCGCGGTCGGCGGGTTCAGCGCCTCGTACCCGTCGACCTTGGAGAAGAACCCGTTGTTCTTCCAGGCGTTCGAGCCCTCGGCGGTCATGTTCCAGCTGTCGACGTAGTCCTTGGCGGTGACCGCCTGGCCGTTCTGGAAGGTGTTGCCGGGCTTCAGCTTGATCGTCCAGGTCTGGCTGGTCTTGTCCGGCGTGACCGAGTCGGCCATCACGTTCTGCAGCTTGCCGGTGTTCGGGTCCGTGGTCACCAGCGGCGCGAACATCGCCATCGCGATCTGGATCCCCGGGCTGCCGTTCTCGTTCAGCGGGTTGATGTACTCGAGCGGGTCGGCGGCGATCGCGATCACTTCGCTCTTGCTGCCGGAGCCGCTGCCACCGCTGCTGCTCTTGCCGTCTCCACACGAGGCGAGCACCAGCGCTAAGCCGAGTGCCGCCCCAATAACCCCAGTCAGACGTCGCACGGTCAAACCAACTTCCTCGGCGGGAGGGCCGCTAGGCGGGCGGATCAAGCGTCATCGTGGCTGGTCATAACTGCGCATGTCAACGTTGTCAGGCACAAAGTGGCGGCGCGTAACGCAGGCGTTACTTTGCCAAGACCTCAGATGACCAGCCTGCACTTGCGGAGCGAGCACTCACTTAATCAGATCAGTCCGTCAGAGTCATCAGATGACAGGTCAGATCTCAGCAAAGCCGTCGAGTGCTCACAGCTGCGCACTCCGGAAGCCGCCAACGAGTGCACTGAGTGTTCGCTCCCATGCACGCTGTGTCGACGCCCACCAATGCAGGCGGCGGTCCACCGCCGAAGTAGGCCATGCCGAACGTCACCACACCGCGCTCAACGAGAGTCCGCAGTACCGCGTCCTCGTCGTACCCGGTGACATCCGTCACCAACCGCAGACCGGCCATTTCGCTGTCGCCGCCGGTCTTGGTGGCATCGCGCTTGGGATCGGGCCGCCGCTCGCGTTCCGCTGTGGGTTGCTGACGACCGTCCTGCGGTATATCAAGATCTGCCTGATCGCCGGGTGTGAGATTCATCTGCTGTGGATAAGCCAGATCCATTGCAGATAAGGCCTTTTCGGTTCGAATACTGTCCTTGGGCGTGGCTAGAGTTGTCGGCATGGAGCGCCTGGACGAGCGACCGATCTGGTCGATGAGCAGCAGCGAAATGCTGACCGCTCTCGATGCGGCGCAGGCCGAGATCAACCGCCTCCAGGTCCGCAGTCTCCACCTCGCCGCGGCTCTCGATGCGAACGGATACGCCAAGGAGCTTGGGGCAAACGACACAGTGCGGCTGCTGTCGGTTCGCTACCGCTTGGACTCTGCCGACGTACGACGAGATCTTCGGCTGGCGAATGCCCTGCACAAGTACCCGGTTGTCGAGGCTGCACTTGGCACTGGACAGTCCGCGGCCGGTTCGCAGGCCTTGTTGAGCCCGGGACAGGCAGCAGCGATCGTCTCCGCACTGGAGAAGGTGCCCGCTTCGGCGAAGGTTCCGGTCGAGGATCTGCAGGTCGCAGAAAAAGCGATGGTGCAGGCAGCCGATGCGTTGCCTCCAAGCGATCTGCGCAAGCTCGGGACCGAGATCCGCAATCGGCTCGATACGGACGGGTCCGAGCCTTCCGACGACGACGTGTCGTCGCCGGAGGCCTTGTGGCTGAAGAAGGCCGATCGGGGCGTCACCTTCGGCGGCTACCTCGCCGACGAGAACGCCGAACTCCTCCAGACCTTGATCTTCGCCGGCGCGAAACCGCACGAGTCCGCGGACGGCCGGCGTGACCCGCGTGCCCGAACCAAGCGCCAGGCCGACGCGCTCACCGCTGTCCTGGCGGCGGCAGCAGGCACCGGATCCGCAGTGCCTGGCCACGGCGACATCAAGCCGCACGTCACCGTCACGATCGACCTCGAGGATCTCAAGAACGGCACAGGCGCCGGCAACCTGACCCACGGCGACTTCCTCCCCGCTTCCGCCGTACGACGCCTTGCCTGCGATGCCGGCGTCATCCCGCTGGTGCTCGGCTCGAACTCCGAGCCACTCGACATCGGCTCTGAGCACCGCTTCGTCACCCGCGCGATCCGCCAAGCCCTCAACGCCCGCGACAGGGGCTGCGTCATGTGCGGAGCACCTCCCGCGATGTGTGAGGCTCACCACGTCATCCACTGGGCCGACGGAGGCCAGACCTCACTGGACAATCTCGCACTGCTCTGCAAGCGCGACCACATCAACGTCCACCAGGGCCACCTCACCCTCCACATCACCAACGGCCGCCCCGTCGTCACGCGCCCTACTTGGTCCGACCCAGACCCACCACCCCTCCGCAACACCGCCTGACCCGCCGGACTGATCGCTTCCCAACCGATCCGCCCGCCGAGCACCTACGCAAACCAACCAGCCGCGCGAGCCAACCAGCCGCCCGAGTCACCCCGACCACCGGCAACCCACGCCCTGACCGCAACCGGGCGGGCGAATCGCAGGAATTCGCGACGCCTGATGGGATGAGCTGACACTCGATTTCCTTCGGGAATCAGTCAGATGTCAGCCGGTGTGTTCACTCCCGTTGGGCTGCGAAGAGGCGGGCAAAGCGGCCGGTTGGGTGGGACATCAGGGCTGCGTATGTGCCTTGCTGGACGACAGCGCCGTCGTCGATGACGTAGATGCGGTCCATTTCGCGGAGCGTCCAGGCTCGGTGGGAGACGACGATGGTGACGCGGTCGGCGCTGGTACGGCGCAGGTCGGCGAAGATCTCGCGTTCGGCCTCGGCGTCGATTGCTGAGGTGGGTTCGTCGAGGATCCAGACGCCGGCGTTGCGGAGCCGGATCCGGGCCAGCGCGAGTCGTTGCCACTGGCCACCGGAGATGCCGGTGCCGCCCCACTGCTGACCCAGTTGGGTGTCGAGCGACAGATCCGCGGCGAACGTGTCCGCGAGCGCGGTACGAACGTCCTCGTCCGCAGCAACCCCTGGCGAGCCGAGACCAACGGCATCGCGCAGCGTGAACTCGAAGCGGCCGAACTCCTGGACCAGCAGACCGAAGTACCCGAGCCGCTCGGCCTCGGTCAGGTGCGCGGCGTCCTTGCCGTCGATCAGCACCCGCCCGGAGTCCGGGCTCAGGCTCCCGACGAGCAGGTTGATCGCGGTCGATTTCCCCGCGCCGTTGACGCCGACCAACGCGACGAGCTCGCCCCGGCGGGCCTCGATGCACACGTCGCGCAGTACGGGTTGATCGCCGTACCCGAAGTCCACCTCATCGAGCGCAACCGACTCGACGTGCGGTACGACGGTTTGCGGCGCGGCAGCCGGCACGCTCCGGACGAATCGCCTGTAAATCAAGGCTTGCGGGGCCGCGGTGACGATGCTTCCGAAGGCGTACCCGCATTGGCGGATCGCATTGAGACCGGTGATCGTGCCGGCGACTGCGGCGGCGGCCGCTCCACCGTTCGCACCACCGGCCACGAGGGCGATCAGGGCTCCCCCGAACAGCATGACGGTGACCAGAGCAGCGGCCAGCTCGAAGTTCATCGCCGTCCAGATCATCTGGTCGAGGACATGGGTCGCCTGCGTCCGGCTGCCGGCGATCAGGTCGGCAACCTTCCACCCGGATCCGAGAACAGCCAGCTCGGTGCCTGAACGCTGCTGGATCAGCTGTTCGGTCGCGTACGCCGCCGCGCGATCGCACTCGGCGACGCGCGGCCACCCCTTCGCCTCCATCCGGGAGATCAGCGTGAACGCGAGCACCGTCGGCACCAGCGCGGCGAGCACGAGGATCCCGGACAGCAGGTTGATCGACGCGATCGCGATGCACAACAGGACCGACGTGACCGCCGCGCTCAGGACCTGCACCGGCTTACCGGCGACGTCGCTCATCGGATGCGTCGCCGCCTGCCCGGCCTCCAGGTCCCTGACCACCTCAGGATCGGCGAGTCGGCTCGGACTCAACCGCGCCGCAGCGCGGGCAAGCTCGACGCGATAGTCGAGCCGCAGCCGCAACATCATCCGCTGACCGGCGATGTTCGACACCTGCGTGAGCGGATACATCGCGCCGACGACGAAGGTCAGTCCCAGCAACGGTCCCCAGGTGCCGCCGCCATCGACCAGCGAGCGGATCAGCACGACTTGTGCACCCGGCAGAACCGCCAGAACCAGTTGCAACATCGAGTACGTCGTCAACCACCCCGGGGCAACCCGGACGGCATCGAGCAACGAATCGCGGGCAGTACGAAGCGCATCCAGCACAAGGATCCTCTTTCACGCAGAGCAGGCCGGAGCCGCGCTGGTGATCCAGCGCCGCTCGCACCGGCCGTCAAATGCGTGTCATCCCTGAATCGGGCCCCGCCCGTTCAGATGGGATCCAGTGGCAGATCACGTGGTGACGTTTACGGCCCCAACCTACCGGGGCGGGAGGAGCTGTGTCACGAGGGCGTCGGCTGTCCACTGTTCCCAGCGGGACGGTGACCAGCCTCGGCGGGTGGTGAAGAACTGGTACATCTCCGGGCTCTGCAGAGCGAGCGCAATGTCGATCGCCATCGCGGTGTCGAGCCCGTCGCGCAAGGGCGTCTTGCCGGCGAGGGCAGTGATGAACCGCTCCATCGCGACGGCGCGCTGGGCGTTGTTCGTCATCCACAACTCGTGGATCTCAGGGTCTCCCGGCGCAGCGTGCGCCACGACCTGGAGAACCGGCGCAACCCGCTCGTAGATCTCCCGGGCGATCCCCGCCAGCTCCTGCAACTGCGCCACCGGATCAGGATTGTCGATGGCCGCCAGCACGCGCGGGCGCTCCAGCGTCGGCACCGGCTCGTCATCACCGGCGACCGCGACGTCGAGCAACTCGCCGAGCAGCGCACGCTTGGTGCCGAACGTGAAGTAGAGGGTCTGCACTGCCATCCCGGCCTCGTCGGCGATCGCCTGCATCGACGTCGCGGAGTACCCCCGGCCGGCGAACAGGGTCTGCGCGGCCGTCCGCATCCGCTGCCGGTTGGCCTGCGCTTTCTCCGCTCTCACGCTCATGACTGTCAGACTACCAGTTGACTAGAGCGAGACTCTAGTGATTCGCTAGAGGCACACTCTAGTGAAAGCCGGGTCCCTGATGACCGAGACTCTTCCGGCGCCGACCGGCCTGCGCCGGCAACTGCGCACCACCGCGCGACTGACCGCGTTCATCGGCGGGCCGGTGTTCTGGCTCGGGACGCTGCTGCACCCGGCCCGGGACGGCTGGAGCATCGCGAACGTGGGCGAGCGCTACGGGCTCACGCACGACATCCAGGCGGCCGGCTTGGCGCTGCAGATCGTCTGTCTGGCCAGCATGATTGCGCTAGGCAACCAAATCACCCGGCGCCGCCACCTCGGAGCCTGGTACGCCGCATTGGTCGGCACCCTGCTCTGGTTCGCGCTGATCATCTTCGACGGCTCGCACAACCCGGTGCGGGCCGAGTACGCGCCGAGCATGGTGCACGAACCCGCGGACCTCGACACCCCTGCCGCACTGATCGTGTTCCCGGCGTTGCTGATCTTCCCGCTGAGTTATCTCTGGCTCGGGTGGACGCTGCGGCAACGGCTGACCGGCGTACTGCTCGGCGTCGGCGCGCTCGCCTACACGATCGGCGGCCTGTTCATCTTCACCTCGGGTCCGAAGTTCGGCCTGATCCAGATCTTCGAAGTCGCCGGCGCGACCCTGTACGCCGTCGGGTACGTCCTGCTCGGGCGGCGCGCGTGAACCTCATCGAATCGCTTCTGTCGCCCGAAGGTCGCGCCGACCCGTTCCCGCTGTACGCCGAGGCGCATCGTCTCGGCCCGGTGCTGCCGATCACCGACACCGCCTTCCTGGTCGTCGGCTACGCGGCTGTCAACGAAGTACTGCGGAACCCGGGCTTCCGGATCCCGGCCGATCCCTCCAGCCAACCGTCTCTGGAGCTGATGCAGCGATCGATCCTTCGCGCCAACCCGCCGGACCACGGGCGGATGCGGTCGCTGATCTCGCAGGTCTTCACGCCCCGCCGCGTCGCCGCGCTGCAGCCCGCCATCGAAGCCGCAGTCGACAACCTGCTCGACGATCTTCCGGCGGAGGTCGACTTCATGGACCGGTTCGCCTTCCAGCTACCGGTGACGGTCATCTGCGAGCTTCTCGGCGTACCGGCATCCGAGCGGGATCGCTTCCGCCCGCTCGCATCCGACCTGACGGCGGCGCTCGAACTCACCGATACCCCGGACGCCTCCGCGGACGCGGCTGCGCGTGAGCTCGGCGAGTACTTCGCCCACCTCATCCGCAACCCTGCCGCTGACGGCCTGGTCAGAGCACTCGTCGCTGCACGCGATGCCGGCGACGGGCGACTGTCCGACGAGGAACTCCTCGGCAACCTCATCCTGCTCCTGGTCGCCGGCTTCGAGACCACCACGGACCTGCTCGGCAACGGCCTGGCGATCCTGCTCGACCGGCCACAACTCACGTCGACCGTGAGCAGCGACCCCGCGGCCTTTGTCGAGGAGGTCCTGCGGTACGACTCCCCCGTGCAGTTGACAACCCGGGTTGCGCACACGGACGGGCTCTCGGCAGGCGGCGTCCCGATGCCCGCCGGCAGTGACCTGATCCTGCTGCTCGGAGCGGCGAACCGTGATCCGGCGCGTTTCCCGCAGCCCGACGAGTTCGATCCGGAGCGGACCGACAACAAGCCGCTCAGCTTCGGCGCCGGTGCGCACATCTGCCTGGGCAACAGCCTGGCCCGGCTGGAAGGCACGGTCGCGTTCGCTCGCCTGGTCGAGCGCTTCCCCTCGATGTCACCCGCCGGACGAGCCGCCCGCCGCGA
This sequence comes from Kribbella sp. NBC_00709, assembly GCF_036226565.1. Taxonomy (GTDB): domain Bacteria; phylum Actinomycetota; class Actinomycetes; order Propionibacteriales; family Kribbellaceae; genus Kribbella. The sequence goes on along the minus strand of NZ_CP108996.1, from coordinate 6,362,984 downwards.
CCGGCTCGTCCTCCGCGGCTACCAGACGCTGCCGGTCCGGCTCAGTGCGGCGGGATGTTCTGATTGAGATGGAACAGGTTCCCCGGGTCGTACTTCTGCTTGAGCGCCTGCAGCCGGTCGTACGTCGTCGCGCCGTACGCGGACCGGATCCGATCGCTGCCCTCGTCGGTGAGGAAGTTGACATAAACGCCGGCCTGGTGGGGTTCCAGCGCCCGTGAGGACTCCCGGACCCAGTCCCGCTGCGCCTCGAACCCGTCCGGACCGAGGGTGGCACCAACGAAGTTGAACGCGTGCCCGTGCGAGCGGCCGCCGTACGCCGTGCTGTCCGGGCTCACGCGTGCGATCGCGCCGCCGAGATGGAAGATCGGGAACAGCGAGTACGGCGAATCGATCGCCAGCCCACGTTCGACCGCGATGTCGACGACCTCGTCGGTCAACTCGTCGACGTCGCAGGCGCGGGTGTAGTACCAGCGGCCGTGCGGGAACGTCGGGTCGAGCATCGACTGCAGGCTCAGGAACGGCCGCGCGGTGCACAGATCGACCATCGGCGGCGCGAACGCCTTCAACGGCGCGACCACGCGTTCACCGTCCTCGACGGCACCCGAGTAGCTCACCACCACGACCACCGCCGGCCGGGCGTGCAGCTCGGACGGGATCGTCGGCAGCGAAGGCAAACACCGGTGAACGACCGCAGTGGTCAACTCGTCCGGTACGTCCTTGATCCAGTCGCGGTAGAAGCGCATCACCTCAGGCGATTGCTCCATCGGCCAGGCGATGAGACCGGCGTACACGGTCGGGCCGACCGGATGCAGCTGGAACTCGAAGTCGGTGACGATGCCGAAGTTCCCGCCACCGCCGCGAATGCCCCAGAACAGCTCCGCGTTGCGCTCCGCATCAGCGGTCAGCAGCTCGCCCTCGGCGGTGACCACGTCGACCGACAGCAGGTTGTCGATCGTCAGGCCGTACTTGCGCATCAGCCAGCCGATCCCGCCACCGAGCGTCAGCCCGGCCAGCCCGGTGTGCGTGACGATCCCGGCCGAGGTCGCCAGCCCGAACTCCTGCGTCTCCCGGTCGAGCTCCCCGAGCAGTACGCCGGCCTGCGCGCGGGCGGTTCGCCGTACCGGGTCGACGCGAATCCCCTTGAGCAGCCCGAGATCCAGCACGATCCCGCCGTCACACGTCGAATGCCCCGGGAAACTGTGCCCACCGCCCCTCACAGCAACCGGTCCGCCGGTGCGACGGGCGTACGCGAGCGCCGCGCGGATGTCGGCGACACCGGTACAGCGTGCGATCACGCCGGGGCGACGATCGATCGACCCGTTCCAGACCTTGCGATGCTCGTCGTACGACGGATCGCCCGGCTGAATCAGCTCGCCACGAAAGTCCTCGACCGTGCCCATGACCTGCCCCCAAGCCTCCCCCAGGCCATCTGCCAGTCTGCCACCAGGGCGCTACAGGGTGAAGGCGGTGGTGTCCTCGTCGAAGGGGCCCATCACGGTGAGGGCGGGCGTGCCGGCGTAGAGGTCGGCCGCCAGCTGGGTGACCTCGTCGAGGGTGACGGAGTCGATGCGGTGCAGAATGTCGTCGACCGTGGGCAGCTCGCCGTAGACGAGCTCGGCCTTGGCGATGCGGGTCATCTTGGCGCCGGTGTCTTCCAGCCCCATCACGACCGAGCCGCGCATCTGGCCCTTGCCGCGGAGCAGTTCGTCCGGCGTGATGTTGCCATTGGCAATCGACTCGAGCTCGCCGCGGATCACGTCCAGGACCTCGGGGGCCTTCTTCGGCAGGCAGCCGGCGTACACGCCGACCATGCCGGAGTCGGCGTACGCCGAACCGAACGTGAACACCGAGTACGCCAGGCCGCGCTTCTCCCGCACTTCCTGGAACAGCCGCGACGACATCCCGCCGCCGACGATCCCGTGCAGTACGCCGGCGATGTACCGGCGCTCGTCGCTCCGGACCAGGCCGGGCATCCCGAGCACCAGATGCGCCTGCTCGACGTCGCGGTGATGGACCTGCACACCGCTGTACGTCGGGATCCGCTTGCCGGCATCGCGCCGTACCGCGACCGGCTCGGCCTCGGCGGTGACCCAATGACGCTCGAACGCCTTGCGGACCAGGCGAACGACCTCGGCGTGGTCGACGTTGCCGGCCACCGAGACCACGATGTTGGACGGCTTGTAGCGGCGCCGGTACCAGCCCACGACCTGCTGGCGGGACAGCCCGGCGACCGATTCCGGCGTACCGGTGATCGAGCGGCCGAGCGGGGACTTGCCCCAGAGCTGCTCGGCGAACAGGTCGTGGATGTGGTCCGACGTCTCGTCGGCGTGCATCGCGATCTCTTCGTCGATGACGTCGCGCTCACTCTCGACGTCCGCGCCGGTCAGCGTCGCGGAGGTGATCATGTCGCAGATGACGTCGACCGCGAGCGGCAGATCGGAGTCGAGCACCCGCGCGTAGTAGCAGGTGTACTCCTTGCCGGTGAACGCGTTCATCTCGCCGCCGACCGCGTCGATCGCGGCGGAGATCTCCAGCGCGTCGCGGCGCTCGGTGCCCTTGAACAGCAGGTGCTCGAGGAAGTGTGTGGCGCCGGCCAGCTGCTCCGGTTCGTCCCGGGAGCCGACGCCGACCCAGAGCCCGAACGTGACGGACCGGAAGCCTGGGACGGATTGGGAGAGCACACGAAGCCCGGAGGGCAGGACGGTCCGTTTCACCGGACCGCCCGCCTCCGGGCTCAGCAGTGTGCTGGTGATCGCTCGGGTCACTCGGCGGAAGACTCAGCCTTCTCGTCGTCCTTCTTGCCCTCTTCACCCTCGATGACCGGGATCAGCGAGAGCTTGCCGCGGTCGTCGATCTCGGCGATCTCGACCTGCAGCTTCTGGCCGACCGAGAGCACGTCCTCGACCGCCTCGACCCGCTTGCCACCGGCCAGCGGACGCAGCTTGCTGATGTGCAGCAGGCCGTCCTTGCCCGGCAGCAGGCTGATGAACGCACCGAAGTTGGTCGTCTTCACGACCGTGCCCAGGTAGCGCTCACCCTTCTCCGGCATGGTCGGGTTCGCGATCGCGTTGATCGCGGCCCGGGCCGCCTCGGCCGACGGACCGTCGGTCGCGCCGATGTAGACGGTGCCGTCGTCCTCGATCGAGATGTCGGCGCCGGTGTCCTCGGTGATCTGGTTGATCATCTTGCCCTTCGGGCCGATGACCTCGCCGATCTTGTCGACCGGGACCTTCACCGAGATGACCCGCGGCGCGAACTCGCTCATCTCACCCGGCGCGTCGATGGCCTTGGCCATCACGTCCAGGATCGTCAGCCGCGCGTCCTTGGCCTGCGTCAGCGCACCGGCCAGCACGCTGGCCGGGATGCCGTCCAGCTTGGTGTCCAGCTGCAGGGCGGTGACGAAGTCCTTCGTACCGGCGACCTTGAAGTCCATGTCGCCGAACGCGTCCTCGGCGCCGAGGATGTCGGTCAGCGCGACGAACTCCTCCTTGCCGTCGACCTCACCGGAGATCAGACCCATCGCGATACCGGCGACGGGGGCCTTCAGCGGCACACCGGCGGACAGCAGCGACAGGGTGGAGGCGCAGACCGAGCCCATCGAGGTGGACCCGTTCGAGCCGAGCGCCTCGGAGACCTGACGCAGCGCGTACGGGAAGTCCTCGCGCGACGGCAGCACGGGCACCAGGGCCCGCTCGGCCAGCGCGCCGTGACCGATCTCGCGACGCTTCGGCGAACCGACCCGGCCGGTCTCACCGGTCGAGTACGGCGGGAAGTTGTAGTTGTGCATGTAGCGCTTGCGCGTCTCCGGGGAGAGCGTGTCCAGCTGCTGCTCCATCCGGAGCATGTTCAGCGTGGTGACACCCATGATCTGGGTCTCGCCGCGCTCGAACAGCGCCGAACCGTGCACCCGCGGGAGCACCCGCACCTGGGCCTTGAGCGGCCGGATGTCGGCCAGCCCGCGGCCGTCCATGCGGATCTTCTCCTTGAGCACGCGCTGCCGGACCAGCTTCTTGGTCAGCGAGCGGAAGGCTGCGGACAGCTCCTTCTCGCGGCCCTCGAAGTCGGCGGACAGCTTCTCCACCGTGGCGGCCTTGACCGCGTCGGTGGCGTCCTCACGCTCGTGCTTGCCGGCGATGGTCAGCGCCTGGGCGAGCTCCTCGCTCGCCGAAGCCTCGACCGCGGCGAACGCGTCGTCCTGGTAGTCCGGGAAGACCGGGAACTCACCGGTCGGCTTCGCGGCCTTGGCCGCCAGCTCGGACTGCGCGTCGACCAGGGTCTTGATGAACGCCTTCGAGGCCTCGAGGCCCTCGGCGACGATCTCCTCGGTCGGCGCCTGCGCGCCGCCGGCGACCTTGTCGAAGGTGCCCGGGGTCGACTCGGCCTCGACCATCATGATCGCGACGTCACCCGACTCGGTGACACGACCGGCGACCACCATGTCGAAGACGGCGTCCTCGAGCTCGGTGTGAGTCGGGAACGCGACCCACTGCGTGCCGATCAGCGCGACGCGGGTGGCCCCGATCGGGCCTGAGAACGGCAGCCCGGCGATCTGGGTGGACATCGATGCGGCGTTGATCGCGAGAACGTCGTACAGCTTATCCGGGTTGAGCGCCAGGACCGTGATGACGACCTGGATCTCGTTACGCAGGCCGGACACGAACGACGGCCGCAGCGGGCGGTCGATCAGCCGGCAGGTCAGGATGGCCTCCTCGGACGGACGACCCTCCCGGCGGAAGAACGAGCCCGGGATGCGACCGGCGGCGTACATCCGCTCCTCGACGTCCACCGTCAACGGGAAGAAGTCGAACTGGTCCTTGGGCTTCTTGCTGGCCGTGGTGGCCGAAAGCACCATCGTGTCGCCGTCGAGGTAGGCAGCCGCGGAGCCCGCGGCCTGCTGGGCCAGACGGCCCGTCTCGAAGCGGATAGTGCGGGTGCCGAAGCTGCCGTTGTCCAGCACAGCTTCAGCGAATTCGGCGCCCTCCATGGGCGCACTTGTGGATCCCGACACGGGATACCCCTCTCTCACAGTGTGACGACTGCGAGGCGCGAGCTTCCGGGGTGCCGGTCTTCGATCGAGGCCCGCGGAAACCGTGATGAATTTCCGAAAGCCACTACCGAGGACCGGTCGTCCTCCCGCCACGCGCTTCGCGTCGCCTCGTACGTCTTACCTGTTTCGGTTCTTCAGTTGTACATCCCGCGCCTGGGCGCGGATACGCCAGGAGCGGCCACCCAGGTTTCGGGGGCCGCTCCTCGCGACGTCATCGGCGAAGGCCGAGCCGCTCGATCAGGGACCGGTAGCGGTTGATGTCCTTCTTCGCCAGGTAGTTCAGCAGCCGGCGGCGCTGGCCGACGAGCAGCAGCAGGCCACGACGGCTGTGGTGGTCGTGCTTGTGCTCTTTCAGGTGCTCGGTGAGGTGCGCGATGCGGTGCGTCAGCAGCGCAACCTGGACCTCGGGGGACCCGGTGTCACCCTCGGTCAGGGCGTACTCCGCCATGATCGTCTTCTTCGTTGCGGCATCAACAGATGACACAGGTTTCCTCTCGATTTCCGTTGCGCGGCGCACCGGGGCTTTCTTCACCCGAGCACTATCTGTCCGCGGCCGTTCAGACGGCAGCAGCCAGCGTATCAGTCCGTGGACGCGTCACCCTAATTGCGGGTGAGCAGGCCACGGGCGCCGTCGACATCGGCCTTCATCTGCACGAGCAGCTCGTCGATGCTGTCGAAACGGATCTGCGTACCGCGCAGCCTGGCCACGAAGTCGATCGCGACGGTCGCGCCGTACAGCTCGAGGTCGTCGCGGTCCAGGACGTACGACTCGACCCGGCGGTCCACACCGTCGAAGGTCGGATTGCTGCCGACGCTGATCGCCGCGGGCAGCGGATCCGGGTACGCCGGAGCGCCCGGCGCCGGCGTCAGGACGGTCAGCCAGCCGGCGTACACACCGTCCTGCGGCACCGCGGCGCCCGGATCGGCGGGGATGTTGGCGGTCGGGTAGCCGAGCTCACGGCCGCGCTTGTCGCCCTCCACGACGACTCCGGTGACCCGGAACGGCCGGCCGAGCGCCTCCGCGGCGGCCTCGACGGCACCGTCGGCGAGCTGCTGGCGTACGTACGTCGACGACCAGGGCTGCTGGTCCCCCGCCAGGCTCAGTCCTTCGACCTGGAAGCCGTACTGCGCACCCGCCTGGACAAGCGTGTCGACGTGCCCGGCCGCCTTGTGGCCGAAGCGGAAGTTCTCGCCGACGACAACCGCCTTCGCGTGCAGTGCGTTGACCAGGACCCGCTCGATGAACTCCTCCGGCGGCCAGCCCGACACCTCCTTGGTGAACGGGAGGATCAGCACCGCGTCCGCGCCGTGCTGCCCGAGCAGCCCGGCCCGCTGTTCGGGCTCGCTGAGCATCAGCGGCGCATGGTCAGGCCGCAGTACCCGCATCGGGTGCGGGTCGAAGGTGAGCGCGACCACCGGCAGGCCGCCCAGCTCGGTCGCCCGCGCCTTGGCATGCGCGAGCACCTCCTGGTGGCCGCGGTGCACGCCGTCGAAGTTGCCGATGGTGACCACCGTCGGCCCGAGATCCGGGCTCACCTGGTCCAATCCGTGCCAGACACGCATAGCAGCAGGATTCCATGCCGTCGGTGCGTTCTGTGCAGCAGGTCTCCGATCACCCCTTGTAATCGTGCCGTGACTCAACTTAGGGTGGGCCGCGCACTGGTGAGCCCTGGGGAGGTCTCGTGAAGCTACGTCGTCTGCTGGCTGCCTGCACGGCGCTGGTTCTGCTCGGCAGTATTCCGGTTGCCGGCGCTTCGGCGGCACCGCGCTTCACCAACTACGTCGCGCTCGGCGACTCGTACACCTCGGCGCCGTTCGTCCCGCTGCCGGACCTGCTGTCGCTCGGGTGTGCCCGGTCGTACAGCAACTACCCGAAGCTGCTCGCGGCCGCGCTGCACGTGCGTCACCTCACCGACGTCAGTTGCGGCGGCGCCGACACGACCAACATGACCCAGCCCCAGAGCACCGTGCTCGGCACGGCGGCCCCGCAGTTCGACGCCCTCACGCCGGACACGGACCTCGTGACGGTCGGGATCGGGGGCAACGACTTCGGCGTGTTCGGCAGCATCATCGACACCTGCCCCGGGCTGCGGGCCTCGGACCCGACCGGAGCGCCGTGCAAGGCGCACTTCACGGTCGACGGGGTCGACACGCTGAAGGCGAAGATCGCCCAGACCCAGACCCGGATCGCGATCGTTGTCCAAGGCATCAAGGCCCGCTCGCCGAAGGCGAAGATCCTGCTGGTCGGCTACCCGAAGATCGCGCCGGAGCACGGCACCTGCCCGTCGGTGCTGCCGTTCGCGGACGGCGACTACGCCTACCTGTACTCGATCGAGCAGGCGCTCAACGCGGCCGTGTCCAACGCGGCCGCGGCGGGCGGAGCGACGTACGTCGACACCTTCGGGCCGTCCACCGGGCACGACGCCTGCGCACCGGACGGGCAGGCGTGGATCCAGGGCAAGGACATCAACCTGCTCCGGGCCATCAGCTACCACCCGCGCTACGAGGGCGAAGCCGGGATGGCGTCGCTCACCTACAAGACCTTGACCGGTGCGCCGGCGACGGTGACCGCGACCGAGCAGTCCGCGTGGGCTGCGAAGGCGCGCACGCTGGCGAAGCAAGCTGCTGCATCACCCCAGGCCCTCGAGGCCTCCCTGAACCGCGTACGGACCAGCGCGCAACGCTGACCCTTTCCAATCCGTATTGCGGACTCCGGGCCGGGCCACCTCACGCGTGGCTCGGCCCGGTGGTTTCTTGCAGCAGTTCCGTCAAGGCCTGACCCAACGGCAGATTCACCCGCTCGGTGGCGTACGGGTCGCCGCGGGTCAGCCCCTGGTTGATGATCAGGACCGGGATGCCGGACTTTGCCGCGTGCCGGACGAAGCGGAAGCCGGACATGACCGTGAGGGACGAGCCGAGGACGAGAACGGAGTCCGCGGTGTCGATCAGGTCGTAGCAGCGTTCGACGCGCGACTTCGGGACGTTCTCGCCGAAGAAGACCACATCGGGTTTGAGGATGCCGCCGCAGTTCGTGCAGTCGACCAGCCGGAACGTGCCGACGGCTTCGGCCGGCAGCTCCGCGTCGCCGTCGGGGTTGATCCGGGTGACCTCGGCCTCGAAGTCCGGGTTCGCGTCCTTCAGCCGGCGGTCGAGCGCCTCGCGGGCGGACGTCGTACCGCAGCTGAGGCAGATGACGCGGTCGAGGTTGCCGTGCAGCTCGATGACGTCGCGGGCACCGGCCGCCTGGTGGAGGCCGTCGACGTTCTGGGTGATGACGCTATTGAAGTAGCCGCGGGCCTGGAGCGCCGCGACCGCCCGGTGGCCGTCGTTCGGGGCGGCGCGGGCGATGGTGCGCCAGCCGAGATGGCTGCGCGCCCAGTACCGCTGCCGGCCGTCTTCGCTCGCCACGAAGTCGCCGTACGTCATCGGGGTGTGGGTCCGCAGGCTGCCGCTCTCGCCGCGGTAGTCCGGGATCCCGGACTCGGTGGAGATGCCGGCGCCGCTCAGTACGACGACTCCGCCGTCGGCGACGGTCTGCGCGACCGGGCCGATGTCCGTCGACCCTGGCTCCAACGCCAGCACCTCAGGCCCAGGGGCCCATGCCAAGGTCGGACGAGAACGCACAACTCCAGCGTACGTGCTCAGTCGACGCGGGGTGGGCCGGCTTCGAGGCGGCGCTCGGCGGCTTCGCGGACGACGGCGCGATCCATCGAGGACCAGTCCGCGTCGATCCACCAGGTGGCGCCGGCCTCCGCCCATGGACGGACCGTGTCGGCGGCAGCGGGATCGTCGGCCGACGTCATGCCCTCGGCAACCACGTCGTACCCGTCCATCGTCAGGCCGTGCGCGGCGCGTTGCGCGCGGATCCACGCGACGCCGTCGGCGAGGAGCTCAGGAGTCAACTCGCCCGGCTGCTCGCCGGGCGGGAGGACCGGCGCGTAGTTCGGCAGCCAGCCGTCCTGCAGCGCGGCGCGGCGCATCGACTTCGGGCGCGGCCAGGCGCCGACGACCCAGGTCTGGATCCGCGGCTGCTGCACGGGAGGCGGTGGAGCGGGCGGCATCAACTCGGCGATCTCCCTCGCTCGGTAGTGCTTGCCCGCGAACTCGAAGGGCTCGTCCCGCCAGAGGTGTTGCAGCATCTCCAGCGACTCGTCCATGAGCTCGGCGCGCACCTTCCGCCCCGGATCCTCCTCGAACAACCAGAACCGCTCCTCCCCCGTCACCCCCAACCCGACCGCGAGGATCACCCGCCCGCCACTCAGGTTGTCCACCGTCGACGTCTGCCCCGCGACATCCCACGGCTTCCGGCGCGGCAACGGGGTCAGCATCGTCCCGAGCCGGATCCGCTCGGTCGTCATCGCCGCCGCCCCGAGCATCACCCAGGCGTCGATCCCCCAGATCGACTCCCAGACGAAGAAGCCGTCCCACCCGTGCTCCTCGGCCAGCGGCGCCAGCTCAGCCGCATCCCGCGCATCGCCGTACGCCATCACGAACCCGTATCTCATGCGTCAGCACGCTACGCGGGACCGCCGACAGATTCGGCTCAGCTCAGCTGACGAAGACCGCGGTGGGCTTGGCGAGCGGGCCGTGCGGTTCGTACAGCGCCAGGAAGGTGCCGTCGGGATCGAACATGGCGGTCTGGCCCGCAGCCAGGTCCAGGCCGGGGAGCGGGCGGCCGGTGCGGATCGCGGCGGACTGGGCGAGGTCGGCGTCGTACCGGGGGAAGGTGCCGGCGGCGACATCCGCGATCGGGAGCCAGTCGAAGGACTCGGCCAGCGACTCCAGCGAATGCGCGGCGGACAGGTCGAACGAACCGACCCTGGTACGGCGTAGTGCAGTCAGGTGACCGCCGACGCCGAGCTCGGCGCCGAGGTCGCGGGCCAGGGCCCGGATGTAGGTGCCGCTGGAGCAGTCGACCGACACGTCGACGGAGATGCCGGAGTCGTCCGGGCGCACGTCGAGGATGTCGTAGCGCGAGATCGTGACCGCGCGGGCCTTCAGCTCGACCTCCTCGCCGGCGCGGACGCGTTCGTACGCGCGGCGCCCGTCGACCTTGATCGCCGACACCTTGGACGGCACCTGCGAGATCTCGCCGCGGAAGCCGGCCACCGCCGCCGAGATCGCCTCGGCGCTCACCCCGTCGACCGGGGACGTCGACAGGATCTCGCCCTCGGCGTCGTCCGTGGTGGTGGTCGCCCCGAGCCGGATCGTCGCGTCGTACGACTTGTCGGCCAGCTGCAGGTGGCCGAGCAGCCGGGTCGCGCGGTTGATGCCGGCGATGAGGACGCCGGTCGCCATTGGATCCAGGGTGCCGGCGTGGCCGACCTTCCTGGTGCCGGCGATCCGGCGGATCCGGGCGACGACGGTGTGCGAGGTCATCCCTCCCGGCTTGTCGACGACCACGATGCCGTCGGACGCCGGCGTGAACGTACCGGTCAACGCAGTACTCAGTCCTCGTCGTCCTCGTCGTCCTCGTCGCCGTCGTGACGCGGCTGCTTGTACGGATCGGCGTCGCCGGCCGGCTTCGCGCCCGCGGCGGCCTTGGCCACCTCGGCGTCGGCCATCCGCGCCTTCTCCAGCAGCTCCTCGATCTGACCGGCGTTCTCCGGTACGGCGTCCAGGAAGAACGCCACGCTCGGGGTATGACGCAACCCGAGCGCCTTGCCGACCTCGCTGCGGATCAGACCGCGGGCAGACTCCAGCGCGGCGGCGGTCGACGCGCGGGCCTGCTCGTCGCCGTACACCGTGTAGAAGACGCTGGCCTCGCGCAGGTCGCCGGTCAGCCGGGCGTCCGTCACCGTGACGAAGCCCAGTCGGGGGTCCTTGACCCGGCGCTCGAGCAGCTCCGCGACGAGCACCTGGATCCGGTCGGCCAGCTGCTTCGCCCTTGCTTCACCCATCAGGGCTCACTCCCTCATTCATGAACAACGTCCGGGGAGAACACCGTCTCCCCGGACGTTACTCCGACGGCCCGAACCGGCTGGCCCGGGCCGTCACCGAACCTCAGCTGCGCGGCTTCTCGCGGAGCTCGAACGCCTCGACGACGTCACCGATCTTGATGTCGTTGAAGTTGTTGATGGTCAGACCGCACTCGAAGCCCTCGCGGACCTCGGACGCGTCGTCCTTGAACCTCTTCAGCGACGACAGCTCGGTGTTGTCGACGACCACAGCGCCGTCCCGGATCAACCGGACCTTCGCGTTGCGCCTCAGCAGGCCGCTGGTCACCCAGCAACCGGCGATGTTGCCCACCTTCGAGGAGCGGAAGATCTCGCGGATCTCCGCCTGGCCGAGAGTGACCTCCTCGTAGATCGGCTTGAGCATGCCCTTCAGGGCGGCCTCGATGTCGTCGATCGCCGAGTAGATGACCGAGTAGTACCGGACATCCACGCCCTCGCGCTCGGCCAGGTCACCGGCCTTGCCCGCCGGCCGCACGTTGAAGCCGATGATGACGGCGTTCGACGCGATGGCCAGGTTGACGTCGTTCTCGTTGATCGCACCGACACCGCGGTCGATGATCCGCAGGTTGACCTCGTCGCCGACCTCGATCCGGACCAGCGCGTCTTCCAGCGCCTCGACCGAACCGGACACGTCGCCCTTGAGGATCAGCAGCAGCTCCTGGGCCTCGCCCTTCTCCATCGAGGCCATGAAGTCCTCGAGGGTACGGCGGGCGCGACGCTTGGCGTTCGCGGCCGCCCGGGCCCGTGCTTCACGCCGCTCGGCGATCTGCCGGGCCTGCCGGTCGTCGTCCACCACCAGGAACTTGTCACCGGCACCTGGCACCGCGGTCAGACCGAGCACCAGGACCGGACGCGACGGGGACGCCTCCTCGACGGTGTTGCCGTGCTCGTCGAGCATGGCCCGGACCCGGCCGTACGCCGGGCCGACCACCATCGAGTCGCCGACCCGGAGCGTGCCGCGCTGCACCAGCACGGTCGCCACCGGACCACGGCCCTTGTCGAGATTGGCCTCGATCGCGATGCCCTGGGCCGGCATGTTCGGGTTGGCCCGCAGGTCGAGCGCCGCGTCCGCGGTCAGCACGACACCTTCGAGCAGCCCGTCGATGTTGATCCGGGACTTCGCCGAGACGTCGACGAACATCGTGTCGCCGCCGTACTCCTCGGGCACCAGGCCGTACTCGGTCAGCTGACCGCGCACCTTGGCCGGGTCCGCGCTCGGGACGTCGATCTTGTTCACCGCGACCACGATCGGGACGTTCGCCGCCCGGGCGTGGTTCAGCGCCTCGATCGTCTGCGGCATCACACCGTCGTCGGCCGCGACCACCAGGATCACGATGTCGGTCGCCTGCGCACCACGGGCACGCATGGCGGTGAACGCCTCGTGACCCGGGGTGTCGACGAAGGTGATCGCCCGCTCCTGGCCGTCGACCTCGGTGGTCACCTGGTACGCACCGATGTGCTGGGTGATCCCGCCGGCTTCCTTGGCCACGACGTTCGCCATCCGGATCGCGTCCAGCAGCTTGGTCTTACCGTGGTCGACGTGACCCATCACGGTCACCACCGGCGGCCGTGCGACCAGATCGCTCTCGTCGCCCTCGTCGGTGCCGAAGTCGATGTCGAACGACTGCAGCAGCTCGCGGTCCTCGTCCTCGGGCGAGACCAGCTGGACGTCGTAGTTCAGCTCGGTGCCGAGCAGTTCCAGCGTCTCCTCGTTGACCGACTGGGTCGCGGTCACCATCTCGCCGAGGTGGAACAGCACCTGCACGAGCGACGCCGGGTCGACGCCGACCTTCTCGGCGAAGTCCGTCAGCGAGGCGCCACGAGGCAGCTTCACGACCTCGCCGTCACCGTGCTTGACGCGGACGCCGCCGACTGCCGGAGCCTGCATGTTGTCGAATTCCTGGCGCTTGGCCCGCTTCGACTTGCGGCCACGGCGCGCCGGACCACCCGGACGCCCGAAGGCACCCTGTGTCCCGCCGCGACCGCGGTTGCCCGGACCTGGACGGCCACCGCCGCCACCGGGCGGGCCGCTGGGGCCGCCGCCACCTGGACGGAAGCCACCGCCGGCGCCACCGCCACCACCGCGCGGACCGGCACCCGGACCGCCGCCGGGACGACCGCCGCCGCCTCCGCCGCGGCCACCGCCACCTCCGCCGCCACCAGGACCGCTCGGGCGGCCGGTGAACGTGCCGGCCGACGACTTCGGCATCATCGCCGGGTTGGGGCGCGGAGCGCCGGGCACACCACTCGGGCGCGGCCGGTCGTTACCGCCACGGTCGCGGTCGTTGCCACCGCGGCCCTGCGGCGGGCGCGGCGCCATACCGGCCGGGCTCGGAGCCCCCTGCCGGTCGCCACCGCCGCCGCCCTGACCCGGACGGGCGCCACCGCGCTGCATGCCCTGGGTCGAGCTGAACGGGTTGTTGCCCGGACGCGGAGCACCCGGACGCGGGCCGCCGCCACCCTGGCCGCCCTGACGGGGCGCGCCGGGACGCGGTGCACCCGGTCGGGGCGCACCCGGACGCGGTGCGGAACCCTGGCCACCCGGACCGGCCGGACGCGGGCCGGAGCCCGAGCCACCCGGACGGGGAGAGCCCGGCGTGGCCGGACGCGGGCCAGGACGACCCGCGGTGTCGCCACCCGAACGACGCGGGGCAGGCGCCGGAGCCTCCGGAGCCGACTGGGTCGCCGCAGCGGCCGGAGCCTCGAACGACGGGGTCGCCGGGGACGCCGGAGCCTCGGCCTTGGCCGCCGGAGCGGACTCGACCGGAGCTGCCTCGACCGGGGCGGCCTCAGCCGGAGCGGCCTCAGCCGGAGCGGCCTGGCGCGGACCCGGCTTCGGGCCTGGACGCGGACCGGGCCGGACGCCCGGAGCCGGAGCTGCCTTCGCCGGCGCCGACTCGGCGGCCGGCGCGGACTCGACCACCGGAGCGGAATCGACCTTGGCCGCCGGAGCTTCGGCGACCGGGGCCGGCGTCGACTCGGCGACGGGCGCAGGGCGCTCCGCCGGAGCCTTCGGCGTGGCCGGCTGTGCCGGCTTCTGGGCCGGGCCTGCAGGTGCGACCGGTGCGGTCGCCTGCGGCGCGGCAGACGTGCTGGCAGCGGCCTTCTTGGCCGTGCGCTTCTTCGGCGGGTTCTTCTCGAACTCTTCCGCCAACCGTCGGACGACGGGTGCCTCGATCGTCGAGGACGCCGATCGGACGAACTCTCCCATGTCGTTCAGCCTGGTCAGAACGACCTTGCTGGTAACTCCGAGCTCTTTCGCGAGCTCGTAGACCCGGACCTTTGCCACTACTCTCCCTCTGGTCCGAGCCTGGGGCGCGGACCGTTAGTTGACGTACATGCTCATCGCATTGCACTCATCGTTCGACACTCATCGAGTGGTCATGAGTCGATGACCCGCCTTCATGTCGTCACGGCGGCACGGTCTGAGCCGCCGTGGGCAGCCGTTGGGGCTGCCTTTGGTGTTACTGCTTACAAAGCCACACAGTTTACATATCACGCTGCGCGACGTACTCCCGCAGCCCGGTCACGTCCAGCGGCCCCGGGACCCGGAAGGCCCGTGGGAACGCCTTGCGCCGGACGGCGAGGTCGAAGCACTCGGTCGCCGGGTGCAGGTGCGCTCCGCGGCCGGGTGCCCGACGATCGGGATCCGGGAGGACAAGCCCTCCGGAAACCGTCATCCGCAGCAGGTCAGCCGGGCTGGATCGCTTCCGGCACCCGATACAGGTGCGCTCCCGGGACTCGCCAGGGCGCGCGTCTGTAGCAACTTTCACGTGTTCCTCAGGGTGTGGCTGCGACTCAGTCGACCGACCGAGAGATCAGTCTACCTTCTCGTCATCACGAGTCACATCGGTATCCGGCCGGATGTCGATCCGCCAGCCGGTGAGCCGGGCGGCGAGGCGGGCGTTCTGTCCTTCCTTGCCGATCGCGAGCGAGAGCTGATAGTCGGGTACGACGACGCGGGCCGCACGGGCCGCGGCGTCGACAACCTCGACCGACGTGACCTGCGCCGGGGACAACGCATTCCCGACGAATGTCGCCGGATCGTCGCTGTGGTCGATGATGTCGATCTTCTCGCCGTGCAGCTCGTGCATGATGTTGCGGACCCGCTGGCCCATCGGCCCGATGCAGGCGCCCTTCCCGTTCACCGACGGGTTCAGCGTCCGGACGGCGATCTTGGTCCGGTGACCGGCCTCGCGGGCGATCGCGGTGATCTCGACGGTGCCGTCGGCGATCTCCGGGACCTCCAGCGCGAACAGCTTCTTCACCAGGTTCGGGTGCGTCCGGCTGACCGTGATCTGCGGGCCCTTGAAGCCCTTACGGACGCCGACGACGTACACCCGCAGCCGCGAGCCGTGCTCGTACTTCTCCCCCGGCACCTGCTCGGGCGCCGGCAGCACGGCCTCGATCTTGCCGAGGTCGACCATCACCGAGCGCGGGTCCCGGCCCTGCTGGACCACGCCGGAGACGATGTCGCCCTCCTTGCCGGAGAACTCGCCGTACCGGACCTCGTCCTCGGCGTCGCGCAGCCGCTGCAGGATGATCTGCTTGGCCGTGGTGGCCGCGATCCGGCCGAAGTCGGCCGGGGTGTCGTCGAACTCGCGGGCCGGCGTGCCGTCCTCGGCCAGTTCGCGCGCGAACACGGTCACGTGCCCGGTCTTGCGGTCCAGCTCGACCCGGGCGTGCTGCTGCGCTCCCTCGGTCCGGTGGTACGCGACCAGCAGCGCCGCCTCGATCGCCTCGACGACGACCTCGAGGGCGATGTCCTTCTCCCGTTCGAGCGACCGCAGTACGGCCATGTCGATGTCCATGTCAGTTCTCCTCCACCGTGCCGTCGGCAGGTGTTTCTGGTTCGTCGTTGCCGGCAGCCCGGTTGAATTCGATCTGGATCTTGGCCTTGGCGACGTCGGCGTACGCGATCGTCCGCGCCTTGCCGTTCACGTCCAGCTCGGCCGCCTCGTCGGAGGCGGACTTGATCCGGCCAGTGACCTTGCCGCCGGCGTTCAGCGTGACCGCGACCAGGCGCTTCACGTTGCGGCGCCAGTGCCGGGGCAGGGTCAGTGGCCGGTCGACGCCGGGGCTGGAGACCTCCAGCGTGTAGGCGCCGTCGCCCATGATGTCGTCGGCGTCGAGTCCTTTGGAGATGGCCCGGGTCACCTCGGCGACGTCGTCCAGGCTGATCCCGCCGTCGCGGTCGACGAGGACGCGCAGCAACCGGCGGCGGCCGGCCGGAGTGATGTCCGTGGCCTCCAGGTCGCAGCCGAACTGCTCGACGATCGGCCGCAGGAAGTTCTCGAGGCTCGTGGTGTCCGTGTGGCCCGTCTGGTCTGGCTTTCGGCTCACAGGTTGACCTGCCTCTCTCTCCAGTTGTGCACCCGTTCCACCCCGGGCGGTCGCGCCAAGGGCAGTAGCCCACCATATCCGGCCGGTCGGAGTATCCGGATCACCGGCTCGTCCCAGGCAGGTGTCGGCGCGTCACCGGGTATCGTTCCGCCGTGCTCGAACGCCGCCTGACCCGACGCGCCGCAGTCGTGACCGCCGCCCTTGTTCCCGGCGCGCTCGCGCTGACCGGCTGCAAGGACGACGCTGCGGCCGGGTCCGGTACGCCGGGTGCCGTGAACGGCGCACCGTCCTCGTCGCAGAGCCCGGCCGAGGAGACGCCGACCGTCGACCCCGCGGTCGTCGCGGCGCTCAGTGCGGCGGCGACCCAGGTGACTCAATTGTCCCAGCTCTACGCAACCGTGAGCCGCAAGTTCCCTGCGCTGCGGGGCCGGCTCGCGGCCGGGGCGAAGTATCACGTGAGTCACCTCGCGAAGCTGAAGGAGACCCAGGGTGTGGCCGCCAAAGCAGCCACAACGATCGCGGCGCCGGCCGGCTCCGTGGCCGCGCTGACGACGCTCGCCAAGCAGGAGGCCATCGCGGCGGTCACGCACGCGGCCGCCGCAGCCAAGCTGTCCGGCGCTCCGGCCCGCCTGCTCGCCGAGATCGCCGCCGCCGAAACCCAACTGAGCACGACCCTCACCCCGAAGAAGAAGGACGCCCCATGACTGCGCTGATGCCACGCCTCCGGCGCGGCGGGTCATGGGGCTGTTGCTCCCGGCCTTCCCTCGTCGCTCCGGTCGCTTCGCTCCCTCCACTCCTCAGTCCAGACCGGGAGGCCCCATGACCGAGGTCGAAGCCCTGCAGGCGGCGCTCGCCGGGGAGCACGCCGCTCTGTACGGCGTTGGCGTGGCCGGTGGGAAGCTCGGCGGTGCCCGGTTCCGGGATGCGACCGACACCTTCAGCCGGCACCGTGACAACCGCGACCACCTGAGCGCGTTGGTGGTCGCCGCCGGCGAGACCCCGGTCGCGGCCGAGGCGGCGTACGACCTCCCCCAGGCTGTCGTCAACGCAGCCACCGCCACCGCGCTGGTGCTCCTGATCGAGCGCCGGATCGCCGCGGTGTACGGCGACCTCGTCGAGGCCGCCGAACAACCAGCGGTGCGGGCGTTCGCGATCGACAGCCTGCTCGGTACGGCGAGCAGCCAACTCACCTGGGGCGGCGCACCGCTCGCCTTCCCCGGCGCGACCGCTTAACGCCGACGGCGCCAGGGCCCGGCGCAACCGCCCGATGACTCAGGCGCCGAGGACGTGCTGGATGCCTGCTACCGCGGCGCCGCGGGCCCAGTCGGTGAAGGTCAGCGGGGTGGGGACGACCTCGAGGGTGCAGCGCTGGGTCTCCAACGGTCCTGGCCGGAGTCGATCGTCGATCGCCGCCTGCAGAGCCGGCGAGTCGGTGAAGGCGGCGACATCCTCGCCGGCCAGCACGATGCAGGTCGTCTGGAGCGCCCCGGCGAACGACGACACGACATGTCCGAGCGCCCGGGCGGCGTCGTCGAGCCGACGAGTGGCGGCCGGGTCGCCGCCGGAACGGGCCCGGACCAGGTCGGCCACGGTGACCGGGTGCTTGGCGGCCGCCGAGGCGTTGCGCTCGAGATCCTCCCGGTTGAGGTAGGCCGCCACACACCCCCGGTGGCCGAGGCCGCAGGTGGGCCCGCTGGCGTCGACGGGCGAGTGTGCCAGCAGATGACCGTTGTCGATCAGTTCCTCGACGGCGACACCCTCGCGGACGACGCCCACACCGAGTCCCGCGCCGACGGTGACGATGCCGAAGGTCGAGTGGGTGCGGCCGGCACCGAACCAGAGTTGCTCGCGAGCCAGCGCCGTGACGTCGTTGGTGACGATGACCGGCAGTCCACTGCGGTCCTGCAGCAGACTGCCGAGATCCACGTCCCGCCAGCCGAGGAACGTCCCCTCGCGGACGACCGAACGGTCCGCGATCACCCCGCCGACGGCCACCCCGATGCCGTCAACGGTCGGCACCTTCGGCGCGAGCCGGTTCGCCAGCTGGGCGATCAGCTTCACGGTGCCCGCGACCGGCACGACACCGTCGTCCTCCGGCCGGGGCAGAGCCGCCCTCGTGGTCGCTTTGACCTCGCCGAACAGGTCGCAGACGACGCCGTACGCGGTGTCGCCGGTGAGCTTGACCCCGACGACGTGCCGGGCGCTGGGCACCGCGGTCAGGACGTGGCGGGGGCGGCCGATCGCTGCGGCCGACTCGGGGTCCTCGGTCGCGATGCCGCCACCGATGAGGGCCCGGGCCAACCGGGACATCGAGGCGTAGGACAGGTTGAGCCGGTCACCCAGGTCACCCCGCGTCGCCGGCCCGTGGATCAGCAACTGGCGCGTGACAGCCAACTCTCCCGCGGTCAGCCCTCGCTCACCGGCTGACCGTTCAGAAGCGCCCGTCACTGCCATCCGCCCAGCTTACAAAGCGGCCCTGTGACCCTTGTCACAGTCGCCAGCATGGCTTATTTTCAATCTGACTGTAAATAGCCCTGGACCCCGGCGACCAGTCCCCGGGCGAAGGAGAGCTCATGGTCACCACGACCTCGATCCGGTCGGCGAAGTCCGGCCAAGCCAGGAACGGCCCGCGCGACGACACCCGTCTGGCGCTGCTGTTCATCCTTCCCGCACTCATCGGCTTCGGCGTCTTCCTGGTCTGGCCGACCCTGCGCGGGATCTACCTGAGCTTCACGAAGTTCAACCTGCTCACGCCGCCGCAGTTCAACGGCCTGGACAATTACGTCCGGATGGTCCAGGACCCGGTGTTCTGGAACGCGTTGAAGGTGACGCTCTACTACGTGATCCTGAACATCGGCTTCCAGACGGTGCTGGCCCTCGTCATCGCGGTGATGATGCAGCGGCTGACACAGCGGACCTGGCTGCGCGGCATCGTGCTGACCCCGTTCCTGGTCTCGAACGTGGTGGCCGCGATGGTCTTCCTCTGGATCCTCGACTACCAGCTCGGCATCGGCAACACGATCCTGGCCGCCGTCGGCGTCGACCGGATCCCGTTCCTGTCGTCCAGCTCGTGGGTCATCCCAACGATCGCGTTCATCAACGTCTGGCGGCACGTCGGCTACACCGCGCTGCTGATCTTCGCCGGGTTGCAGACGATCCCGGAGACCGTCTACGAGGCCGGCCGCATCGACGGCGCGAGCGAGGTCCGGATGTTCCGCAGCATCACGGTGCCGCTGCTGCGGCCGATCCTCTCGCTGGTGCTGATCATCACCGTGGTCGGTTCCTTCCAGGTCTTCGACACCGTGGCCATCGCTACCCGCGGCGGACCCGTCGACTCGTCCCGGGTGCTGCAGTTCTACATCTACGACGTCGCGTTCGGCCGCTTCCAGTTCGGCTACGCGTCGGCCATGTCGGTGGCGCTGCTCGCCGTCCTGGTGGCCGTCACATTCCTCCAGTACCGGCTCACCCGGGCCGAGACCTCAGACCTGGCGTGAGGGCAGCATGGCTACCGACACCACCCCGACGGTCGCGACCGCCGGCCCCGTCGCCGTACGACGCGACGCACCCCCCGCAGAGCCACGCCGGCTGAACTTCGGCCGCGCGCTCGCCTGGACCTTCATGATCCTCGTGATCCTGGTCAGCCTCTTCCCCTTCTACTGGATGCTGCGCACCGCCCTGTCCAGCAACAACGCCCTGTACGCCGGGTCCGGCAGCCTGCTCCCGGTGCAGACCTCGGCCGGCGGTTTCGAACGAGTCTTCGGCCTGCAGACCGGTCAGGAGGCGATCGACGCCGGCGGTGCCGGGCAGGCGATCAACTTCTGGCGCTACCTGTTCAACTCCGTCGTCGTCTCCACGCTCATCACTGCTGGGCAGGTGTTCTTCTCCGCGATGGCGGCGTACGCGTTCGCCCGGCTGCAGTGGAAGCACCGCGAGAAGGTCTTCGCGTTCTTCCTGGCCGGCCTGATGATCCCCGCGATCTTCACCCTGCTGCCGAACTTCGTGCTGATCAAGCAACTCGGTCTGGTCGACACCCTGCTCGGGATCGCGCTGCCGACGATGTTCATGACGCCGTTCGCGGTGTTCTTCCTGCGCCAGTTCTTCCTGGGCATCTCCCGCGAGGTGGAAGAGGCCGCGCTGATGGACGGCGCCTCCAAGGTGCGGGTGTTCTTCCGCCTGATCATCCCGATGTCGCTCGCCCCGATCACGACGCTGGCGATCCTGACCTACATCGCCTCCTGGAACGAGTACTTCTGGGCGCTGATGGTCAGCTACACCGACAGGTCGCGCGTCCTCACCGTCGCGCTCGGCGTCTTCAAGTCCCAGACGCCGCAGACCGGCCCCGACTGGTCCGGCCTGATGGCCGCCACCCTCGTCGCCGCCCTGCCGATGCTCGTGCTGTTCATGCTGTTCGCGAAGCGCATCGTCAACTCCATCGGCTTCAGCGGGATCAAGTGAGGAGCCCGGCATGATCACCTTCCGGCAACGGATCCGCACCGCCGCGGTCGCCTTGCTCACCGTGATGGCCTTGGCGGCCTGCGGCGGCACGACCGGTAGCAGCGCGAACGGCACCATCGAGTACTGGCTGTGGGACTCGGCCCAGCAGCCGGGCTATCAGAAGTGCGCCGACGCGTTCACCAAGGCCAACCCGGGTCTGAAGATCCACATCTCGCAGTACGGCTGGGACGCCTACTGGTCCAAGCTCACCGCCGGCTTCATCGCCGACACCGCACCCGACGTCTTCACCGACCACCTGTCGAAGTTCGCCCAGTACGTCGATCTGAAGGTCCTCCGTCCGCTCGACGACCTCGGCCCGACCAGCGGGATCAAGGACGGCGACTACCAGCAGGGGCTGGCGGAACTGTGGAAGGGCCAGGACGGCAAGCGGTACGGCGCCCCGAAGGACTGGGACACGATCGCCATCTTCTACGACGCTGCCGCGCTCAAGGCGGGCGGCGTGGATCCCGCCGAGTTGCAGAATCTCACCTGGAACCCCCAGGACGGCGGCACGTTCGAGAAGCTCGTCGCGCATCTCACCATCGACGAGAAGGGTGTCCGGGGCGACCAGCCGGGCTTCGACAAGACGCACGTCAAGACGCACGGTCTCGCCTCCGAGGGTTCCGGTGGGGGTGGCTGGGGCCAGACGCAGTGGTCGGCGTTCGCCGGCAGCGCGGGCTGGCAGGCGACCGACAAGAACCCATGGGGCACGAAGTTCAACCTGGACCAGCCGGCTCTCCAGGACACGCTGAGCTGGTACTTCGGTCTCGTGCAGAAGGGCTACATGCCCAGCTACGAGGAGATCGGCGGCGCCAACGCGATCGGCACGGACAAACAGATCCAGTCCGGTACGGCGGCTCTCGGCCTCAGTGGGTCGTGGATGATCTCCAGCTTCACCAAGCTCACCGACTCCGCCGGCAAGAAGCTGGACATCGGGCTGGCGCCGACCCCGATCGGACCGAGTGGCAAGCGTGCGTCGATGTTCAACGGCCTCGCCGACTCGGTCACCACACTGTCGAAGCAGCCCGAGAACGCCGCCAAGTGGGTCGCGTTCCTGTCCGGGGCGGAGTGCCAGAACATCATCGGCCAGTCCGGCGTTGTCTTCCCGGCCCGGCCGGCCGGCACCCAGCTGGCGATCGCCTTCAACAAGTCCGAACGCAAGCTCGACGTCACCCCGTTCACCCGGCAGGTCGTGGACAGGACGACCTTCCTGTTCCCGGTCACGACGAACGCGGCCGACATCGCGGCGCTGATGGCGCCACGTTTCGACGCCGTCTACATCGGCAGCTCACCGGTCAGCTCGTTGACGAAGCTCAATACGCAACTCGACGAGCTGTTCAAGGTCGCCCAGTAGAGAGGCCGGGTGGACCGCGTGGTCCACCCGGCCGACCGATCGACCCGTCCGAGGTCCAGCCCCGTCACGGATCGTGAGGGGTCGTGACGGGTGAGGATCGTCCGGGCCGGGTGAGGTTTCCGGTACGGACGGGCAGTGAGGCTGGTGGGATGGACACTGACCTCGGTCTGGGACTGACCAGCTTGTTCATCGTCGCGTTGGTGGCGGCCATAACGCCTGTGATCGTCGGCCTACTCGGCGGGATGCGGATTCCGCAGGTGGTGATCCTCATTCTCGGCGGCGTGGTGGTCGGGCCGCACGTGCTCGATCTGGCCGACCCGGGCAGCATCGTCCTGCTCTCGAACGTCGGTCTGGGGTTCCTGTTCCTGATGGCGGGCTATGAGCTCGACCTGGCGATCTTCCGGCAGCGGGCCGGCAAGCTCGCTGTCGTCGGGTGGGGGGTCACCGTGGTGCTGGCCATCGGGGTCGTCGCGGCACTCGCGGCGCTGGGGCTCGTGCGAGCGTTCGTGCCGGTCGCGCTCGGCCTGACGACGACGGCGCTGGGAACGCTGTTGCCGATCCTGCGCGACAACAACATGCTGCGTGGGTCGTTCAGCTCCTACGCCCTGACCGCCGGCGCGGTCGGGGAGTTCCTGCCGGTTGTGGCCATCGCGATCTTCCTCGGATCGCACGGCCGGTTCATCGGGCTGATCTCGCTGGTCGGGGTGGGCGTCCTCGGGCTCCTGCTGAGTCTGGCGCCCAGATTGGGGCGGGGCGGCCGGGTCGCGCGGATCCTGTCGGAGGGGGAGGACGCGACGTCGCAGACCACGCTGCGGTGGACGGTCGCGATGTTGCTGCTCCTGCTCGTGATCGCCAGTGACTTCGGGCTCGACTCCGTCCTGGGGGCCTTCGTGGCGGGAGTCGTCCTGCATCGGTGGGCGCCCGGGAACGCCGAGGGGCTGGACCGCAAGCTCGATGCCGTCGGCTACGGCTTCTTCATTCCCATCTTCTTCGTGTCCTCTGGGATGGGTCTCGACCTGGAGTCGATCATCCACGCACCTGGGCGGCTGTTCCTGTTCTTCCTCCTGCTGCTCCTCGTGCGCGGCCTGCCGACGCTGGCGGTGTACCGAACTGCGTTGCCCTGGCAGCGACGGCTCGAACTCGTCTTCGTGGTGTCGACGGCGTTGCCGCTGCTCGTCGCGCTGAGTGAGATCGGACTCGAGACCGGCGAGATGCGGCCCGAGAACGCGGCCGCACTGGTGGGCGCGGGCGTGTTGTCGGTGCTGGTGTACCCGGCGATCGCCGTCGCCATCGACCGCCGGCTCGCCCGCACCCACGACGAGACCGGCGAACGCCTGCCTTAGCCGTCCGCAGCTCAGGTCGCCGCCGTGTCCGCCGCCCTGCGCGCGGCCGGAATGCCTACCGTGGCGTACCGGCGGTTGGACCCCGCGCGATCCAGCGCGGCGTCGAGCGTGATGGCCGCGTCGATCAGAGCCAGGTGCGTGAAGGCCTGCGGGAAGTTGCCGAGTTGCTGACCGGTCCGGCCGATCTCCTCGGAGAACAGACCCACGTGATTGGCGTAGGTGAGCATCTTCTCGAAGATCAGCCGTGCCTCGTCGAGGCGGCCGGCCCGGGCCAGGGCGTCGACGTAATTGAACGTACAGAGCGAGAACGTGCCCTCGTCACCGGCCAGCCCGTCCGGTGAGGCGGCCGGGTCATAGCGGTAGACGAGGCTGTCGACCACCAGCTCGGCCTCCATCGCGTCCAGCGTCGACAACCACATCGGATCGGTGGGCGCGATGGCTCCGACCGTTGCCATTCGCAACATGGACGAGTCGAGCACGGTGTCGCCGTAGTGCTGCACGAACGCCCCGAGCTTCTCGTTCCAACCGCGCTGCAAGACCTGGTTGTGGATCGCGTCCCGGGTCGTCACCCACTGGCCCACCGAGCCCGGCAGGGCACGCTCGGCGGCCAGCCGGATGGCCCGGTCGAAGGCGACCCAGCTCATCACCCGGCCGTAGGTGAAGTCCTTCTGCCCGCCGCGGGTCTCCCAGATCCCCTCCCCCGGCAGGTCCCAGTTCTCGCTCAGCCAGTCGATGATGCCCCGCAGAGCGGCCCACGTCTGGAGGTCGACGTCGATCCCGTGCTGGTCGGCGAAGTAGATGCTGTCCAGCGTTTCACCGTAGATGTCCATCTGCCGCTGCTCCGAGGCACCGTTGCCGATCCGTACCGGCCGGGAGCCGCAGTAGCCCTCCAGGTGCTCGAGGGTCTTCTCGGTCAGATCGGACGACCCGTCCACGCGGTACATGATGTTCAACGGGCCGCCTTTCCCGCCGGCCTTCTCCTGAACGCGGTCACGCAACCAGCCGCAGAAGTCCGCCGCCTCCTCGGTGAAGCCGAGGCCGAGCAGCGCGTAGACGGAGAACGACGCATCCCGCACCCAGGTGTAGCGGTAGTCCCAGTTGCGCTCACCGCCGAGCTGCTCGGGCAACCCGGCCGTCGGAGCCGCGACCAATGCTCCGGTAGGCGAGTACGTCATCAGCTTCAGCGTGATCGCCGAGCGCTGGAGCATCTCCCGCCACCGGCCCGTGTACGTCGACTGCGACAACCAGTCGCGCCAGAACGCGGCCGCGTCGTCGAACATCGCGGTGAACTCCGTGACCCGGATCTCCCGCGGTGGTCCGTCGGCCGCCGACTCCAGCACCAGCCCCCGGGTCTGCCCGGCCGACATCTCGTAGTCGATGTGGATGTCGCCGCCGTCGAGCCGTACCTGCGCCAGCCGCTCGTCACCCGGCTCACGGACCGCGTGCAGCGTCAGGCTCAGGTCCTCCGTCACGAAGACCGCCCCGGGCCCGATCAGCTGCGTCTCGTGCTCCTTGCGGCCGTAGTCGAACCGGGGCGCGATGTCGACCTCGAAGGCAATCCGGCCTCGCACGCACCGCATCACCCGCAGGATCCGGTGGTTCGCGGTGGGCTGCTTGCCGGCCGGCGGCATGAAGTCGACGACCTCGCCGACGCCGTCCTCGGCCAGGAAGCGGGTGATGAGGATGGCGGTGTCCGGGAGGTACAGCTGCCGGCTGGTCACGCCGTCGCCGGTCGCCCGCACCCGGAAATGGCCGCCGCGTTCCTGGTCGAGCAGCGCCGCGAAGACGCTCGGCGAATCGAACCGTGGACAGCAGAACCAGTCGATCGACCCGTCCGTGGTCACCAGCGCAGCGGTCTGCAGGTCGCCGATCAACCCGTGGTCGGCGATGAGTGGGTAGTCGGTCATGAGGGGTCGTCTCCGGTTCGGTGGTGATACAGATCGACGCCACCGGGCGCGACCTGCTGCATCGTGAAGGCGCGTTCGCGCCGGGTCTCGCGGCTGAAGGCGATCGCCCAGCTGAGCACCGCCCCGAACCGGTTGCGGAAGCCGGTCAGGAAGGCGAGGTGGATGCCGAGCCAGGCCAGCCAGCCGAGCCGCCCACTCAGGTGCACCCGCCTGACCGAGACGACCGCCTGACCGCGCGCGATGTACGCCGCGGAGCCCAGATCGCGGTACTTGAACGGCTTCGGCGGATCGGTGTGCCCGTCCACCTCGTTCCTGATCCGCTTCGCGGCGTAGTACCCGGTCTGCATCGCCACCTCGCCGACGCCGGGAAGATCGTCGAGGCTCATCACGTCGCCGACCACCGAGATCTCCGGGTGGCCGGGCAGGGTGAGGTCCGGCTGGACCTTGATCCGCCCGGCCCGGTCCTGTTCCGCCCCGGCAGCCTTGGCGAGCATGTCGGCGACCGGCGGTGCAGCGACCCCCGCGGCCCACAGCACGGTCCCGACCGCGTACGGCGTACTCGCGCCGTCGGGACCGCGGACCACGAGCCCACGGGCGCTGACGTCGGTGACGATCGATCCCAGGTGGAGCTCGACGCCGAGCTTGGTCAGCGCGGCGGCGGCCTTGGCGGACAGCTTCGGGCCGAACGGCGCGAGTGGGGCGTCGCCGCCGTCGAACAGGATCACCTTGGCCTCGGTTGGATCGATGTGGTGGAACTGCTTGCTCAGCGTCGACGTGGCCAGCTCACGGATCTGCCCGGCCAGCTCGACACCCGTCGGGCCGGCGCCGACCAGCGCGAACGAGAGCCACCGCCGGCGCTCCTCGGGATCGGTGGCGGACTGGGCCATCTCGAACGCACCGAAGATCCGGCGCCGGATCAGCAGCGCGTCGGCCAGCGTCTTCATCCCGGGCGCGAACGTGGCGAACTCGTCATGCCCGAAGTACGACTGCCGTACGCCGGCGGCCAGGATCAGGTCGTCGTACGGGAACTCGATCTCGCCGCCGGTCGGTCGCAGCGCGTGGACGATGCGGGCCTCCACGTCGAAGCCCGTCGCCTCGGCGAGCACGCACTCGACGTTCGAGTACCTGCGCAGGATCGCCCGCAGCGGCATCGCGATCTCGCCCTCGGACAGGACGCCGGTGGCGCACTGGTACAGCAGTGGCTGGAACAGGTGGTGAGCGGCGCGGTCCACGAGGGCGACCTGCACCGGTCGGCGCCGGAACGCGCGCGCCGCGAACAGGCCGGCGAAGCCCCCGCCCACGATCACCACCCGCCGACGGTCCCCGGCGCCACTGCTGGTTCGCTCGCTCATCGACCGGCCCCCTGGATCATCCGGCCGGGTCATGCCAGCTCGCCCCGGGCGGCAGCAGGGCGTCAGCCTCTTTCGGCCCCCAGCTGTTCTTGGCGTACGGAACGACAGGGACGACGTCACCGAGCACGGGCTCGACCACTCGCCAGGCGGCCT
Source organism: Kribbella sp. NBC_00709 (assembly GCF_036226565.1). GTDB lineage: Bacteria > Actinomycetota > Actinomycetes > Propionibacteriales > Kribbellaceae > Kribbella. Next base: position 6,336,034 of record NZ_CP108996.1, on the reverse strand, counting down.
CGACCGTGTCCTGCGCGGCGAAGAGCGACTGCTGGCCCAGGAGCGCCGCCCCGATCAGCCGGTCGTACGGTCGCTGGTCGGATCCCGCCACCTCGGCGAACGTGAGGTGCTCGGGCTGCGCGGTCCAGCCGGCGCCGGGCTTCTTGCCGCACAGGACGAGTCCGACCTCGCTCTCCGGCCAGATCCGGAACCGTAACTCGTTCGCGACGCTGGAGTCCCCGAGCCCGAAGATGTCCTGCGGTGGGCGGTGGAAGCGGATCATCACCTCGGTCGCGGTGACCGGCAGGCATTTCCCGGCCCGAATCGCGATCGGTACGCCGGCCCAGCGCCAGGTGTCGAGAGCGAGCCGGATCGCGACGTACGTCTCGGTCCGCGACGTGGGATCGACGCCGTTGACATCCAGGTAACCGTCGTACTGCCCGCGCACCGTGTCGTCGGCGGTGAGTGGTCGCAGTGCCTTGATCACAGCGGACTTCTGCGTCCGCCAGGTCGCGTCGTGGAACTGGCCCGGCGGGTCGGCCGTCACACAGGCGAGCACCTGCAGCATGTGGTTCTGGAGAACATCGCGGATCGCTCCGGTGCGGTCGTAGAAACTGCCGCGGTCGGACACGTCGAAGTTCTCCGCCATGGTGATCTGGATGCTCGCCACGTGGTCGCGGTTGAGCATCGGTTCGACCACCGAGTTGGCGAAACGCGCGAACAGCACGTTCTCCAGCGGGTCGAGGCCGAGCCAGTGGTCCACCCGGTAGATGGCGTCCCCGGGGAAGACCTTCTTCATGGTCGCGTTGAGCTCCTGGGCGCCGGCGAGATCGGTGCCGAACGGCTTCTCGACCATCACCCGGGCCCCATCGGCCTTGCCCGCACCCGCGATGCCCTCGGCGATCCGGCCGAACAGCGGCGGCGGCACTTCGAGGTAGAACAGGGCTCGTTTCCCGGCGCCGATCTCGTCGGCCATCGCGGCGTACGTCGCGGCGTCGTCGAGATCGCCGTCGATGTAGCGGAGGAGGCCGAGCATGCCGGCTGCCGCGGGCTTGCCGGGGTCGATCCCGTTGGCCCGCAACGACGCCGTCGCGTACGCGCGGAACTGGTCGAGTCCCCAGCCGCTCTTGGCCACCCCGATGATCGGCGCGTCGAGCACGCCCCGCTCGACCAGCCCGACCAGGGCGGGGAAGGTCTCCAGCTTCGCGAGGTCTCCGGTCGCACCGAAGATGACCAGGGCGTCCATGTCGGCGGTCGGCATAGCGGTTCTCCTCACCAGTCCAGGTCGGCTGGGCTCTCAGCCGAGCCCGTCGAGGATGTGGTCGCCGTGGAGTCCCAGTTCTCGCGTTCTCGCGGCAGGTAGTCTCCGCGTTCGAGGAGCAGGATCCGTTTACCGGGCGGCGCCGGCCGATGGGCCAGTGTGCCGCCTCCCGCTCCGGTACCGATGATGATCACGTCGTAGTGCTGACCGTCCGCCATGCCTGCAGCCTTCGACGAGTGCGGGCCGGATGCCTCATCCCGGTTGGATGACGTGACCTAGGTGCTCAAGCGCCGGCGCCGACGACGGCCATCAGCAGCGGCGGGCATCGGAGGTCTCACCGGACCGGGTGGCGCCAAGGCCCTGCCGGTCACTCATCCGCGCCAGCGCCCGCTCGGCCGGGTCGGCGAACGCCGCGTCGGTCGCCCGGTCCAGCGCGTCGAGTTGCGACTGCACGACCGCCCGGCGTGCGAGCGGGACCCCGTCGCACAGATCCTCGAGCATGGCCCGCAATCGGCGGCAGATCTGCGGCGGGGCAGCGCCGTACTGGCGGATCTCGGTCACGCCTATGTCGAGGTACTCCGACCAGATACGGGTCCGGACAACCAGGCGGCCCTGCCCGTCGGCGTCGAGCGCGGTTCCCCGGAAGGCTCGATCGGAGGAGCCGATCCCGAGGAGCAGATCGTCGATGTGGTTGAGGACCTGGGTCGCCGTGGTGGGATCGTTGACCGCCGGCGACAGCGCCCGGATCGCGATGTCGACCATGATGCGCAGCGCGAAGGCCGGGTCCTGGTCGATCGTGCGCTCACTGCCCAGCGAGACCATTCCGCGCAATCGCCGCAGATCGGTCTCGCTCGCTCTCCCGTGAACCTCCATCAGCACAGTCCCCGCGGTGACGAAGTCCCCGATCGTGTGCGGTACGACGCAGACTTGGCCGCGATCCGCCGCGTACCGGACAAGGTCCGCGATGTCGACGTTCTGGATGGCGCCCGAGCGGGGTGCCAGGATCCGTGCGTCCGGCTCGCCACGTCCGACCCCTCGGTCACCGTTCCCGGCGGATGCTACGAGGCCGTCCTCCTCGGCCTCGATCGCCAGACCGGCCTTGGCCATGGCCGCCGCGACTGCGACCGGCCGCAAGGCATGCACGAAGCGGTCGAAGTACAGCAGCAGGAGGACCAGGTCGATACTGACGGCCAGCCCGACCAGGGAGATGCCCAGATCAGGCACGGAGTCGGCCTCCACATGGCGCAACAATGCGAAGGCAAAGGTGAACGTGGCCGTGAAGGCCGCGAGGACGAACTTCTGGAGCCGGTCCCGGTACCACAACCGCATGAAGCGCGGCGACAGCGTGCCGGTCGCCATCTGCACCACGAGCACGCCGATCGTGACGACGAAGCCGATCAGCCCGACCATCGCAGCCGCAGCGGCCGAGAGCACGCTGTTCGCGGTGGCCTCGGAGTACGACCAGGAAGGTGGCAGGTCGATCAGGCCCTCGACCCACAGGTCGACCCCGGACAGCACCACGCCGGCCACCCCGCCGAGCAGCGGAACAACCCAGAGGCTCTGCCGAACGAACTGGCGCGTCCGGAACGCTCCCGCCAAGGACATCACCGGTCGCTGTCCGGTCAGTGATGGAACCCAGCCGGCTCCTTCTCCCGCGGCATCGGAGTTTCCAGCCCGTCCAGCCAATCCATCGCGACCCGAAGGTCGCGCAGAAACAGGTCGGCCATGTCGTGACTGAATCCGTTCCGCACGACCACCCGCAGGACGACCAGATCCTCCCGGTTCGGCGGCATCGAGTACGCCGGCACCAGCCAGCCCCGTTCGCGCAGCTTCCGCGAGACGTCGTACGCCGTGTACTTCGTGATGCCGTCGGCCATCCGGAACGCGAACACCGGCAGGTCCTGTCCGTCCGAGACCAGCTCGAACTCGGGCATCGCCTTGATCGCGTCGCTGAGGTGTACGGCGACGTCCTGGCACGTCTGTTGGATCCGCTGGTAACCGTCCCGTCCGAGTCGCACGAACTGGAAGTACTGCAGCAGCACCTGCGCACCAGGCCGGGAGAAGTTCAGCGCGAACGTCGGCATGTTCCCGCCCAGGTAGTTCACCTTGAAGACGAGCTCCTCGGGCAGGTTCTCGGTGTGCCGCCACAGCACCCAGCCGACACCCGGATAGACGAGCCCGTACTTGTGACCGGAGGCCTGGATCGACGCCACGCGCGGCAGCCGGAAGTCCCACACCAGGTCGGGCTGGATGAAGGGAGCGACGAAGCCACCGGACGCGGCGTCGACATGCACCGGCACGTTCAGTCCGGTCCGCTCCTCCAGTTCGTCCAGCGCGGCGCAGATCTGCGCGACCGGCTCGTAACTGCCTTCCATCGTCGAGCCGAGGATGGCGACCACACCGATGGTGTTCTCGTCCACGAACCGCAGAGCCCGGTCGGCGGTCAGGTAGAGGTCGTCGCCCTCCAGCGGCACGTATCTCGGCTCGACATCCCAGTACTCGGCGAACTTCTCCCACACGACCTGCACGTTCTGGCCCATCACGAGGTTGGGCCGGTCGAAGGGCTGACCCGCGGCGCGGCGCGCGTGCTGCCAGCGCCGCTTGAGTGCGAGGCCGCCCAGCATGCAGCCCTCGGAGCTGCCCGTCGTCGACGTCCCGATCGCGTCGGCCGTGTCCGGCGCGTTCCACAGGTCGGCGAGCATGCGCACGCACCGGGCCTCGATCTCCGCCGTCTGCGGGTACTCGTCCTTGTCGACCATGTTCTTGTCGACCGTCTCGGCGTACAGCCGGTCCGCCTCGTCGTTCATCCACGTGGTCACGAACGTGGCCAGGTTGAACCGGGCGTTACCGTCCAGCATCACCTCGTCCCGGACGAGCTGGTACGCCGACTGCGGCAGCATCTCGCCATCCGGCATTCGGTCCTTGGGAACCGCCAGCACGGTGTCCCTCGTGAACCGTGGCATGACGGCCATGTCGCCGGTCGCGGTCTTCGTCGTGCTGCTGATCCCGGTCATCGCCGATCGCCCCTCGTTCGCGGCGACACGAGTTGCCGCCGCAATCCATCCCACACCGGGGCGCCCGGGACGTCGTCACCCGCTCCGCATGAGGCAGCCGTCGTCCATCAGCGCGGCGGTCAGAGTGCGTGGACCCAGTTGGCCAGGAACTCGGCGCCGGCGTCGCCGGACTTCTCGGGGTGGAACTGGGTCGCACTGAGCGGACCGTTCTCGACCGCGGCGACGAACCGGTCTCCGGCGTACGACGTCCAGGTGACGGCCGGTGTCACCGAGGCCCGCGTGTCCTGGAGGTCCCACGCGCGGACACCGTAGGAGTGGACGAAGTAGAACCGCTCGTTCTCGATCCCCTGGAACAACGACGTCGAGATAGGGACATCGACCGTGTTCCAGCCCATGTGCGGGACCGGCTCGCCGTTCGCGGGTTGCAACCGTTCGACAACTCCCGGCCACTGGTCGCAGCCCCCGGTCTCCACGCCGTGCTCGATGCCGCGGGCGAACAGGATCTGCATGCCGACGCAGATGCCGAGGACCGGGCGGCCACCGCTCAGACGCCGGTCGACGATCACGTCACCACGGACCGCCTTGAGGCCGGTCATGCAGGCCTCGAAGGCACCGACGCCGGGGACCAGCAGACCGTCAGCGTTCAGCGCCTCGTTGTAGTCGGCCGTGACTTTGACGTCCGCGCCGACGCGCTGCAGGGCCCGCTCCCCCGACCGGATGTTTCCCGAGCCGTAGTCGAGCAGGACGACCTTCTTGCTCACAGAGCGCCTTTGGTGGACGGGATCCCCGGCTGGCGCGGGTCCAGCTCGGCGGCGGCCCGCAGCGCCCGGGCGAACGCCTTGAACTGCGCCTCGACGATGTGGTGCGGGTCGCGACCGGACAGCACCCGGATGTGGATGCAGATCGCGGCGTTGAACGCGAGCGTCTCGAACACGTGCTGGGTCAGCGAACCGGCGTAGTCACCGCCGATGATCGCGTAGACCTGACCCTCCGGCTCGCCGGTGTGCACGCAGTACGGGCGGCCGGACAGGTCGACGGTGCAGTGCACGAGCGCCTCGTCCAGCGGGACGGTCGCGTCACCGAAGCGCCGGATGCCGCGCTTGTCGCCGAGCGCTTCCTTCAGGGCTTGGCCGATGCCGATCGCGGTGTCCTCGACGGTGTGGTGCGCGTCGATCTCCAGATCGCCGACCGTGTTCACGTGCAGATCCAGCAGCGCGTGCTTGGCCAGCGCGTTGAGCATGTGGTCGTAGAACCCAACGCCTGTTGAGATCTCGGCCCGGCCCTCGCCGTCGATGTTCAGTTCGACCAGGACCTTCGACTCGCTGGTCTCCCGGTCGATCCGCGCAGTGCGGGTCATGTCAGCCTTCCCGTGTCTGTCTTCAGAATGCGCTCCAGCGAGGCGCGGAACGCGGCCATCTCCTCGCTGGTGCCGATCGAGACCCGCAGCCAGCCGTCCGGCCCGGTCTCGCGGATCAGTACGCCGTCGTCGAGCAACGCCTGCCAGACCGCGTGCCGATCGGCGAACGTGCCGAACAGCACGAAGTTCGCGTCCGAGTCGACCGCGCGCAGACCCTGCGCCCGCAGCCAGTCGACGGTGTCGTCGCGCTCGACCCGGAGCTGCTCGACCCGGCCGAGCAGCTCGTCGGAGTGCCGTAACGCGGCCCGCGCGACCGCCTGCGTCACCGCGGACAGGTGGTACGGCAGGCGGACGATCCGCAGCGCGTCCACGAACTGCTTGCTCGCGGCAAGGTATCCGACCCGCCCGCCGGCCATCGCGAACGCCTTCGACATCGTCCGCGCGACCGCCAGATTCGGGTACGACGGCAGCAGCGACACCGCGCTCGGAGTGCCGGCCCGCCGGAACTCGGCGTACGCCTCGTCGACCACGAGCACCGATCCCAGCGCGGCGGTCCGGGCGGCGATCGCCTCGACCACCTCGATCGGCAGCGCCGTACCGGTCGGGTTGTTGGGCGAGGCAAGCAGGACGACCGATGGGTGGTGCCGGGAGATCGCGGCCAGCGCCTTGCTCGGGTCGAGGGTGAAGTCCTCGGCCCGGCGCCCGGCGACCCAGGCCGTGTTCGTGTCCCGCGCGTACTCCGGATACATCGAGTACGTCGGGGCGAAGGACAGCGCCGTCCGCCCGGGGCCGCCGAAGGCCTGCAGGATGTGCAGCATGACCTCGTTGGACCCGTTCGCGGCCCAGATCTGCTCGGGGGCGAGCTGCGCGCCGGACTCCCGGGCCAGGTACGCCGCGAGGTCCGCGCGCAGGTCGAGGAACTCGCGGTCCGGGTAGCGGTTCATCCCACGCGCCGCGACCGCCACCGCGGCCGCGATGTCCGCGACCGTTTCCTCGCTGGCCGGATACGGGTTCTCGTTGACGTTGAGGAGGACGGGTACGTCGAGCTGCGGGGCGCCGTACGGCTCGAAGCTCTTCAGCTCGTCGCGGATCGGCAGCCCGTCGAAACGGCCCATCAGTTCTCTCCGGGGAATCGGGCGGAAACGGCGGCGCCGTGGGCCGGGAGGTCCTCGGCGTGGGCGAGCGCGAGCACGTGGCCGGCGACCTCGTGCAGCGCGTCGCGGGAGTAGTTGACGACGTGGACCGCCTTGAGGAAGCTGCGCACGGACAGGCCGGACGAGTGGCAGGCACAACCGGCCGTCGGGAGGACGTGGTTGGACCCGGCGCAGTAGTCGCCGAGCGAGACCGGCGACCAGCCGCCGACGAAGATCGCGCCGGCGTTGGAGATCAGGCCGGCCCGCTCCTCGGCGTCCACGGTCTGGATCTCCAGGTGCTCGGCGGCGTACGCATCCACGACCGCGGTGCCCTGGTCGAGGTCGTCGACCAGCACGACGGCCGACTGCTGACCGTCGAGTGCCTCGGTGACGCGGTCCTGGTGCTTGGTCTGTGCGACCTGGATCGGCAGCTCGGCCTCGACGGCGGCGGCCAAGGACTCCGACGGGGTCACCAGCACGCTGGCGGCCATCGGGTCGTGCTCCGCCTGGCTGATCAGGTCGGCGGCGACGTGCTTCGGGTCGGCGGAGTCGTCGGCGAGGATCGCGATCTCGGTCGGGCCCGCCTCGGAGTCGATCCCGACCTCACCCAGCAGGAACCGCTTGGCGGCGACCACGTAGATGTTGCCCGGACCCGTGATCAGGTTGACCTTCTTGCAGCCGTCGAAGCCGTAGGCGAACCCGGCGATCGCCTGGGCGCCGCCCATCGCGTAGACCTCGTCGATCCCGAGCAGCGCGCAGACCGCCAGCACAGTCGGGTGCGGCAGGCCCCCGAACTCCTTCTGTGGCGGGGATGCCACAGCCAGGGACGGCACGCCGGCGACCTGGGCCGGGACCACGTTCATCACCACTGAGGACGCCAGCGGCGCGCGGCCGCCGGGCACGTAGAGGCCCACCCGCTGGACCGGCACGAACCGCTGGGTCACCCGCCCACCCGGTGCGGGCTCGGAGGCGATGTCGGCGGTGAGCTCGTCCTGGCTGACCTCGCGGACGCGGCGGATCGACTCCTCGAAGGCGCTGCGCACCTCCGGGTCGAGCTCCTCGAGCGCGGTCTTCAGCGCCCCGGCCGGGACCCGGATGTCCGCGACGCGCACATGGTCGAACTTCTCGCCGTACTCCCTGATCGCCTCGAGGCCGCGATGGCGGACGTCCAGGCAGATGGGTCGGACGACGTCGAGAGCCTTCTCGACGTCGAACACGGCTCGGGGGACGAGGGCATTCACTTCGGCTTGGAGGTCGGTAACCTCTCCGGCCGCCACTCGGCCCCGCAGGTCGACGCGGCGAATCATGCCGCCAGTCTAGTTGGGCACCGCCTCCCGGCCCGACCGGTATCCACAACCCGGCCGGGCCAGGAGGCCGTGGCGGTCAGCCGAAGCGGATCGCGTCCGTCACGGTCTGCTCGGTCTGGTTGCCGTCCCCGTCGACAACCTTGGCTCGCAGCGACACCGAATCCCCGGCCGGCGCCGGGAACTGGGCGACGTACCGACCGGCCGCCCGGCGGACCAGCTTGACGGGCTTCCAATCCCCTCCTGCCGCGTACTCGACGGTGAAGCTGTCGATCTGCGGGAGCGACGTACCCACCTGGTGGTCGATCACGACCGGCACCGAGACGACCGGCGTCCGCGGAGTCAGGTTGTGGTCGTTGACCACCGGTTGGTACCGCACGCCGAGAGCGGGCAGCAGGACCTGGGCGCTGGTGGCCGCGGACCGGAACGTCCAGGAGTAGTCGACCTTGGTGCTGAACCGGGACACCGAGTGCCGGTCGACCGAGCTCACCAGCTTGTAGGTGGCCGGCTCAACGGGCAGATCGAGGGGGTTGGCCCAGCCGAAGCGATCGTCGTAGTCGGCGATCAGGACGCCGTCGCGGTACAGCTTGGTGCTCTGCGCATCTGCCGCGACGCCGTTTCCTCCCCAACCGCCACCGGCGTCGGTGAGCGGAGACACGATGATCCCGAGGACATCGGCGTCGCGGAACGCCTGCCCGGGCGCGGGAGCGAAGGCAGCGACGTTGAAGCTCTCCCGGTATTGCCGTCCGGCCTGGTACGGCGCTGCTGTCCGGCCGACACTCGTGACCGGGACGTCCGGAGCCCCGGCCTCGAACTCGGACATCGTGGTAGTGACCTGGCTGCGCTGGGTGCCGTCGGGCGCCGGATCGTGGAACAGCTGCCGCTTCGCCGGCAGGTCGTAGGCGATCAGGTCCGCGAACCCGTACCCCCAACTCGAACTGACCAGGCCTCCGCGGCCGGAGGTGGCGTTGAAGGTCTGGTCGACCCGGGCCATCTTCGCCGGATCGAGCGTCCGCCGTACCCCGGTCGGGAACCGGCCCGCCAGCTTGTCGAGCTGAGTGAAGACGTACGGCGAGTTGTCGAACGTCCCGTCCGCGTTCTGCCGGGCCCAGGTGGTGCTCAGGTCACCGGAGACGCCGTCCGCCGGTGGCCCGACCTGGGCGGTCAGCACGGCCATCGGGTCGTCGAAGCCGTACCGCAGGCCGAAGGCCCAGTCGTCCGGCATCGTCAGTCCGGCCGCTCCGACGACCAGTGCGGCGTCCGGTCGCGGTACCGAGACCTGGATGGGCCGGGCGAGCCGCGCATCCATGACGACCGTGGTGTCGCCGGTCAGGTGCAGCATCGGCTGGACCATCCGGTAGACGACCGGCTCACGACCCCTACGTGCGACCTCGAGTGCGGTGCTCAGCATGTAGTCGTCCTTGGGCAGCCGCACTTTGGCCGTCCCACTCGGGTCTTCAAGCTCGGTCGGCCAGTCGCCCCGGGTGAAGGCCAGGCTGTACGCGTCCGGCGCCGGCATCCCGTCCGGGCCGACGACCTTGATCGTCAGCGTGTAGTGCTCAGTCTCCTTGTAGATCGCCAACGTGGTGCTGACGGACCGGCCTCCGGTGGAGGCGATCACGCGACCGCTGTAGTAGCCGTTCGGGCCGGAGTTGTCGGTGGCAAGCGTCACCGGGACCTCCGCCGTACCACCTGTGGGGACGGTCAGCGTGCTGGCTCCGAGATGTACTGCGCCTGCCGGTGCCGGGTTGCCCTGCGGGTCCTGGAGGGTTGCGCTCAGGCTCAGCTCGACCGGGTCCTTGCCGTCGTTGCGGTAGCTGAGCGTCTTGGTGACCGGCTGGTCGTCGTCGTGCGGGAAGGACGCCGTACCGAACGACAGCGAGTTCGTCTCCGGCACGACTGTCGCGGAGATCGCGTTCGCCACGTCGACGCGGCCGTTGCCCTGCTCGAAGGTGGACTGTCCGTCGACCTGCCGCGCGGTGGCCGCGAGTTGTGCCTTCAGCTTCGGCGCGGTCCAGTCCGGGTGCTGCTGAGCCAGGATCGCGGCCGAGCCCGTGACGTGCGGCGTCGCCATCGACGTACCGTCCAGCGACGTGTAGTACTCGTCGACCGGTGTCCCGATCCGGCCGTCCTTGGCGCGGGCGGCCACGATCCCGACCCCGGGTGCGGTCAGGTCCGGCTTCACCGCACCGTCGAGCCGCGGTCCGCGACTGGAGAAACCGGCCAGGCGGTCCTGCTTGTCGACGGCGCCGACCGCGAGAGCGGCGTCCGCGCTGCCCGGTGACTCGATGGTCTGCGCGCCGTACTCTCCCGAGTTGCCTGCGGCGATGACGAAGAGCGCGCCGGTCTGTTCGGTGAGGCGATTGACGGCCTCTTCCACCGGATCGATCTCCGGGGAGTCACCGCCGCCGATGCTGACGTTGACGACCTTCGCCTTGACCTCGGTGGCGGCCCATTCCATCCCGGCGATCATGCTGGACTCCGAGCATCCGCTCAGCTCGCAGACCTTGGCGTCGTACAGCTTGGCGCCGGGGGCAACACCCTTGTACTTGCCGGCGGACGCGGCGGCGCTGCCGGCGATGATGCTCGCCACATGAGTGCCGTGACCGAGCTGGTCGCCGTCGGGGTCCTGGCTGAAGTTCCGCTCACCGGCCAGCGCAGCCTTGAGGTCGGGATGGTTCGCGTCGATACCGCTGTCGACCACCGCTACCGGTACGCCGGCACCGGTGTAGCCGGCCTGCCAGGCGACCGGCGCACCGATCTGCGGCACGGACTGGTCCAGGGTCGGCTGCAGCTTGCGATCGAGCCAGACCTTCTCGACGCTGCTCGTGAGCTGCTTGAGGAAGGTCCTCGTGCTTGCCTTGCCGACCTTGACGGCGGACCCGTTGACCGCAGCGAGCTGCCGGGTCACCGAGGCACCGGCGAGCGCCCTCGTCTTCGCGTTCTGGCGGTAGGTGACGATCAGCGGGACTTCCTTCGTCTTGCTGTCGTCCAGGCCCTGCCGGATCTGCCCGGCGACGTCGAAGAGCGCCCGGTCCAGCTTGCCGCTCGCGACGTCCCGCGCCACATCGGACGGGATCACATACAGCTGGTCCTTGCCGGTCCGCTGCTCGAACTGCACCTTCCGCCCGGCCCCGGGCGTGATCTGTACGTCGCCGTTCCGGCCGATCGTGACGCGGTCGCCGGTCAGCAGCGTCACCTGGCCTGGTGGCAGCGCGGACGCCTTGGTTGCCTTCGGCGACGGCCGGCTCACCTCCGCTGCTGGTCCGGCCTGCGCGGGCGGCGATCCGGCCGGCCCGGCGAGCAGGGCACCCACCAGTACGCCGGTCCGGACCAGCGATTGTCGTCGGTTGTGCATTCGTTCCTCCCAGGTCGTGACTTTCGTCAACCTGGAGGACGCGCGAGTGCGCGGATCGCTGTAGGTCCGGCGGCTCGAATCCTCGCCGTACCGGCGCCGTCACCGAACGTGGTCCCGACGTGCGTCCACTAGGCTCGTTGGTATGGACTCCCGCCTGCCGTTGCTCACTGTCGACACGGTGATCTTCCCCGGTCTGGTGCTCCCGATCCCGGTGACCGATGTCCAGGGCCGTGCGGTGGTCCGCGACCTGGTCGAGAACGGTGGCGAACTGGTGTGCGGGGCGCTCGCCGTGCGGGACGGGTACGAGCTGGGCGAGCGGGTGTTCCGGTCGTTGTACGGGACCGGCTGCGCGGCCACGATCTCCGAGATCACGCTGGACGCGGACGACGACGGGCCGGTCGAGGTGACGCTGACCGGGAACCGGCGGTTCAAGGTCGCGGAGCTCGACGGCACCGGCGACTACCTGGTCGCGGATGTGGAGTGGCTGGACGACGAGCTCGGCGACGACCCGTTGGGTACGGCGATGGTCGCGGTCAAGCGGTTCCGGAAGTACGCCGAGGCAGTGAGCGAGATCAGCCGCCCCGGCCTGCACATCGGCGAACTGCCCGACGACCCCGGCACGCTCTCGTACCTGATGTCCGCCGCGATGAAGCTGATGACCCCCGACCGCCAGAAACTCCTCGAGGCCACCGACGTCACCACCCGCCTGGCCCAACTGGTAGGCCTCATCGACAGCGAACTCGCCGCCATCGCCGCCCTCCCCTCCCTCCCCGCCTTCGACCTGATCGCCTGGTCCACCCTCTCCCCCAACTGACGCTTCGAAGCATGTCCAACTGAAGCCGGCCCGCCGTTCGCGTACCTAGACTGCGGGCGGGTGTGCTGAGGGAGGAGCCGGGGCGATGTATGTGTTGATTACGGGTGGGACCAACGGGATCGGGTTGGCGGGGGCTCGGGGGTTGGTTCAGCGGGGGGCTCGGGTTGGGTTGGTGGCTCGGGATGGGGGGAAGGCGGAGCGGGTTGCGGCCGAGCTGGGTGGGGCCGACGTCTTTCAGGCGGATCTGACGTCGCAGGCCTCGATCCGGGAGATGGTGCGGGACGTTCGGGGACGGGCGCCGGCGATCGATGTGCTGGTGAACAACGCCGGCGCGATGTACGGCAGTCATCAGCTGTCGGCGGACGGTATCGAGCTGACCTGGGCGTTGAACGTCGTCGCGCCGTACCTGATCACGACCCTGCTCGCCGGCCAGCTCTCCCCCCACGCCCGGGTGATCGGCACGGCGTCGGACGAGCACGAGAAGGCGAAGCGGATCGACTTCGACGACCTGACTGGTGAGCGGTACTTCTCGGCGTCGGCCAAGCTGACCGGCGGCTCGCTGCGGCGGTACGGCGAGACGAAGCTGGCGCTGATCCTGCTCAGCGGAGAACTCGCCCGGCGAGTGCCGTTGATCCACACGTACACGTTCGAGCCGGGGCTGGTCGCGACCGGGTTCAACCACAACAACGGCCGCTTGATGAAACTCATGATGGCGATGACCAAACCGTTCGCCCGCACTCCGGAACAGGGCGCCGAGACCCTCGTCTGGCTGGCCACCTCACCGGACGTCGCCGACGAGACCGGCCTGTACTACTCCCGCGAACGCCGTAGCGACCCGTCCCCCGCCGCCCAGGATCCGGCCGCCGCCGCACGCCTGTGGGAGACGCTGGAGCGGCAGACGACGCTACCGAAATGAATCCCATCGCGGTATGGTCGTGGTATGAGCAAACAGATCACGGTCAGGCTGCCGGACGACCTGGTCGATTTCATGGACGAGCTCGTCGCCACCGACAAGGCGACCAGCCGGGCGTCCGTGGTCGCCCGGGCGATGGAGCGTGAGCGCCGCCGCGAGCTGGCTGCCCGCGACCTCGCGATCCTGACCGAGCACGGCGGGTACGACGACCTGGACGGCCTCGCCACCGCGGCCTCCGGCACCGTCCTCAGCGATCTCGACTGATGCGTGCGCTCCACATTGCCCGGCTCGACAAACCGCGACCGGTCGTCGTGCTGACCCGCGACCTGATCCGCCCACGCCTCACCAACGTCACGGTCGCGCCGATCACCAGCACGATCCGCGGCCTGTCGACCGAAGTACTGGTCGGCCCGGACAACGGCCTGGATCACCCGAGCGCGATCTCCTGCGACAACATCCAGACCATCCCCAAGGCCCAGCTCGGCCGCCTGATCGGCCACCTCCACCCCGACCAGGAGCCCCTCCTCGCCGAGGCGATCAACCTGGCGTTCGACCTCGAGCTCTAACCGAGCAGCACCGCGCGGTTCGCCAGCACGTAGGCCGCGGCCGCCCGGTACCCGGCAGCATGGTCCTCGTCCCGATGGACGTCGAACGCCGGATCACCGGCGCGCACCTGCTGCTCGATGTGTGCGGCGAACGACAGCAGCCTGATCCCGATCAGATCCACCAACTCGGCGGGCTCGACGCCGAGACCGTACGACGCGCAGAACAGCCGCAGCCGTCCGGCCCGGTCCGGCTCCTCCGCCCAGCCGAACGGCTCGAGCGAGGCGGGCGGGTGGAACGGCACGAACTGGTGCGCCGCATAGGCGAGATCCCATCGGCGGTTCGAGGGGCCGATCGTGTCCCAGTCGATGATCCCGGTCACCTCCGCGCCGTCGAACACCACGTTCCACGGCGCCAGATCGTGGTGCCCGATGCAGTCGATCCGCACCGGCGCCGCGACTTCCAGGCTGTGCCACTCGCCGGGCTCGACCGGCTCGAAACCCTCGGTCGCGTCATGCAGCCGGCGGATCGCCCGCGCCACACTCGCGAGCGCCTGGTCCGAGCGGAGGGCAGCGGTCAACGGCGGATAGCCGGTGCTGCCCGGCAGGTACGACAGCGTCTCCGTCGCGCCGCCCGCTCCGACCAGTCGCGGTGCCAGGTCGAATCCGATCCGCTCGAAGTGGCGGAGCAGCGCGTGTGTGTTCGCAGTACCTCTCCAGCGTTGCACCGTGTCTCCCTGGCGGACCGGCTTCGCGAACCGTCCGCCGGACAGGGCATCCTCGTCCACGTCGAGCTCTAGCCGAGCTTGGAGACGTCCCGGACGGCGCCGCGGTCGGCGCTGGTGGCCATCGCGGCGTACGCCCGGAGCGCGGCGGAGACCTTGCGCTCGCGGTTCTTCGGCACGTAGACACCGCCGAGGGCTTCGCGGCGGGCGGTCAGCTCGGTCTCGTCGACCAGCAGCTCGATCGAGCGACCAGGGATGTCGATGCGGATCTGGTCGCCGTCCTGGACCAGGGCGATCGTGCCGCCGGACGCCGCCTCGGGCGAGGCATGCCCGATCGAGAGTCCCGACGTACCACCGGAGAAGCGGCCGTCGGTGACCAGCGCGCACACCTTGCCGAGGCCGCGGCCCTTGAGGAACGACGTCGGGTACAGCATCTCCTGCATGCCCGGCCCGCCCTTCGGGCCTTCGTAGCGGATCACCACGACGTCACCCGGCTGGACCTGCTTGGCCAGGATCTTCTCGACGGCCTCCTCCTGCGACTCGCACACCACCGCAGGACCCTGGAAGGTCCAGATCGACTCGTCCACTCCGGCCGTCTTCACGACACAGCCGTCGACAGCGAGGTTGCCCTTCAGTACGGCGAGTCCGCCGTCCGTGGAGTACGCGTGCTCGAGATCGCGGATGCACCCGCCGGCCGCGTCGGTGTCGAGGGTCTCCCAGCGCTCCGACTGCGAGAAGGCGGTCGCGGACCGCTTGCAGCCCGGCGCCGCGTGCCACAGCTCGACGGCCTCGGGCGACGGTGAACCGCCGCGCACGTCCCAGGTCTTCAGCCAGTCGTCGATCGAGTCGCTGTGCACGGTGTGGATGTTCTCGTTCAGCAGGCCGGCGCGGTGCAGCTCGCCGAGGATGGCCGGGATGCCGCCGGCGCGGTGCACGTCCTCCATGTAGTACGTCCCGCCTGGCGCGACGTTCGGCGCGACCTTGGCCAGGCACGGCACTCGGCGGGAGACCGCGTTGATGTCGTCGAGGTCGAAGCCGACCTCGGCCTCCTGCGCGGCCGCGAGCAGGTGCAGGATCGTGTTCGTCGATCCGCCCATCGCGATGTCGAGTGCCATCGCGTTTCCGAAGGCCTCCTTGGTCGCGATGTTCCGCGGCAGCACGGTGGCGTCGTCGTTGTCGTAGTACCGCTTGGTGATCTGTACGACGGTCTCTCCGGCCTTCTCGTACAGCGCGCGGCGGGCGGTGTGGGTCGCCAGGACGGACCCGTTGCCCGGCAGCGAGAGGCCGATCGCCTCGGTCAGGCAGTTCATCGAGTTCGCGGTGAACATGCCGGAGCACGAACCGCAGGTCGGGCAGGCGTTCTCCTCGATCCGCAGGATGTCGGCGTCGGAGACGTTCTCGTTGACGGCCTCGGACATCGCGTCGATCAGGTCGAGCTTGCGGACGGTGCCGTCGACCAGCGTGGCCCGGCCGGCCTCCATCGGGCCGCCGGAGACGAACACGGTCGGGATGTTCAGCCGGAGCGCCGCGTTCAGCATGCCGGGGGTGATCTTGTCGCAGTTCGAGATGCAGACCAGCGCGTCCGCGCAGTGCGCCTCGACCATGTACTCGACCGAGTCGGCGATCAGGTCCCGCGACGGCAGGCTGTAGAGCATGCCGCCGTGACCCATCGCGATCCCGTCGTCGACGGCGATCGTGTTGAACTCGCGGGCGATGCCGCCGGCCGCGTGGATGGCCTCGGAGACGATCCGGCCGACCGGCGCCAGGTGGGTGTGGCCGGGGACGAACTCGGTGAAGCTGTTCGCGACCGCGATGATCGGCTTGCCGAAGTCCTCGCGGGCTACCCCGGAGGCCTGCATGAGCGCGCGGGCGCCCGCCATGTTGCGGCCGTGGGTGACAGTACGGGACCTCAGAGCAGGCACGACGACATCTCCTCGCAGTAGAACGACCCCTCTGATGTTGCCACGCTCGTCCGGATGGCGGTACGCGGGTCCCGGATCGTGGAGTGGGTGATTCTGTCCGGGCCTGGATCTAGCCTGTGTTCATGGCAGGGATGGAGCACCACACGCGACCGGTGCACCCTGCCCTGCGCCCGTTCGTCGGCGACCTCGTCGGCTATGCGTCGTACGGGGATCCGATGGAGCTGCACCGCGGCCTGCCGTCCCGGTTCATGACCCTGGTGATCACGCTCGACGAGCCGCTCGGCGTCGCGTGGCCGGGTAGCCCGGTGGAGAAGTACGACGCCCTCGCCGGCGGGCTGCACTCCACCGCAGTGCACATCGGCGAGACCGCCAGCCGCGCCGGCGTACAGATCTCGCTCACTCCCCCGGCCGCCCGAGAGCTCCTCGGCCTGCCACCAGGTCGGCTGGCGTCGATCGTGGTCGGCTTGGACGAGCTGTTCGGTAGGACGGCTCGCGAGCTGACCGAGCAACTGCGGGAGGATCCGAGCTGGGCGACGCGGTTCGACCTGATCGAGGGCCTGTTGCTGCGGCAGCTCGGCCAACGCAACGCGGGCACGGCCCGGCCGGAGGTGACCTGGGCCTGGCAACGCCTGTGCGCGTCACGCGGTGCGATCGGCATCCAGCAGCTGGCGACCGAGGTCGGCTGGAGCCGGCGGCATCTCACCGACCGCTTCACGTCGGAGCTCGGCCTGCCACCGAAGGTCGCCGCCCGGGTGCTGCGCTTCGAGCGCGTCACCGGCCACCTGCGCCGGCATCCGACGACCCGGCTGGCCGATCTGTCGGCCGAGGCTGGGTACGCCGATCAGGCCCATCTGACCCGCGAGTTCCAGGCGATCGCCGGCTGCTCGCCACGGCAGTGGATGACCGAGGAACTCCCAAACCTTCAAGACTTCGTCCACGCCGAGGCGGCAGTCTCGAAGGTATGAACACTGTGACTGAAAACAATGTGATCGGAGTGTGGCCCGGGCTGCACTACCGCGACGGACAGGCCGCGTTGAAGTTCCTCACCGAAGGCCTCGGCTTCACCGTCATCGCGTCGTACCCGGGCGTCGCCGAGGGTTCGATCGCCCACGCCGAGCTGTCCTGGCCGACGGGTGGCGGCATCATGCTGGGGTCCAGCGACGCCAAGGCGGAGCCCGACGAGTTCACTGCGCTGGCTCAGCTGACCCAGTCGGTCTATCTGGTCCACGCCGATCCCGACAGCCTGATCGGTCGTGCGATCGGCGCCGGCGCGGTCGTCGTCCGCGGTCTGGAGGACACCGACTACGGATCGCGCGGCTTCACCGTGCGCGATCCCGAGGGCAATCTGTGGAGCATCGGCACCTACGCCGGTGAAATCGCCAAGTAATCCGCAGGCTGAGGCGATCGGGTCGGCATCTGTCGGTCGATCTCATTAGACTCGCCGGGGTGAGCGAGACAACGGCACTGCCTGATTCCGAAGCCCTGCAGATCCTGCGGCGCGTCTTCGGCTACGACGCCTTTCGCGGTCAGCAGGCCGAGATCATCGACACCGTGGTCGCGGGCGGCGACGCGTTGGTGCTGATGCCGACCGGTGGCGGCAAGTCGCTGTGCTACCAGATCCCGGCGCTGGTCCGGTCCGGTGTCGGCGTGGTGATCTCGCCGCTGATCGCGCTGATGCAGGACCAGGTCGACGCGCTCACCGCCCTCGGTGTGCGAGCCGGATTCCTCAACTCCACGCAGGACTTCGATCAGCGCCGTGAGGTCGAGCAGGCGTTCCTGGCCGGCGAGCTGGATCTTCTGTACCTCGCGCCCGAGCGGCTGCGGGTCGACGCGACCGTGCGGCTGCTCGACCAGGGCAAGATCGCGTTGTTCGCGATCGACGAGGCGCACTGTGTGTCCCAGTGGGGGCATGACTTCCGCCCCGACTACCTGATGCTGTCCGAGTTGCACGAGCGCTGGCCCGACGTACCGCGGATCGCGTTGACCGCGACTGCGACCGAGGCGACGCACAAGGAGATCGCGACCCGGCTGAACCTGTCCGAGGCCAAGCACTTCGTCGCGAGCTTCGACCGGCCGAACATCCAGTACCGGATCGTCCCGAAGGACAACCCGCAGCGGCAGCTGCTCGACCTGCTGCGCACCGAGCACGCCGGCGACGCGGGCATCGTCTACTGCCTGTCCCGCAACAGCGTCGAGAAGACCGCGGCCTTCCTGACGCAGAACGGGATCGAAGCCGTGCCGTACCACGCCGGTCTGGACAGCCGGACCCGCGCCGAGAACCAGTCGCGCTTCCTCCGCGAGGATGGGCTGGTCGTGGTCGCGACGATCGCGTTCGGGATGGGGATCGACAAGCCCGACGTCCGGTTCGTCGCGCATCTCGACCTGCCCAAGTCGGTCGAGGGGTATTACCAGGAGACCGGTCGCGCCGGGCGGGACGGATTGCCGTCGACCGCCTGGCTGGCGTACGGGCTGCAGGACGTCGTACAGCAGCGGAAGATGATCGACACGTCCGAGGGCGACCTCGCGCATCGACGCCGGCTGAGTTCGCATCTCGACGCGATGCTCGGGTTGTGCGAGACCGTGCAGTGCAGACGGTCGCAGTTGCTCGCGTACTTCGGTCAGCACGGCGACTCGTGTGGGAACTGCGACACGTGTCTGACTCCGCCCGAGTCATGGGACGGGACGATCGCGGCGCAGAAGCTGTTGTCGACGGTGTATCGGCTGCAGCACGAGCGCGGGCAGAAGTTCGGCGCCGGGCAGCTGGTCGACATCCTCCTCGGCAAGGAGACCGAGAAGGTCAAGCAGTTCCGGCACGAGGAGCTGACGGTGTTCGGGATCGGCACCGAGTTGAAGGACACCGAGTGGCGCGGAGTGGTCCGGCAGTTGCTGGCTCTGCGGCTGCTCGCGGTCGAAGGTGATTACGGCACGCTCGTGCTGACCGAGGAGAGCGCCGAGGTGCTCGGCCGGCGGCGTGAGGTGATGATGCGTCGCGAGCCCGAGCGGGTCCGCTCCTCGTCCAGGTCGTCGGGCGGGAAGAAGGCGGCGGCCGACCTGCCACCGGAGGCGGCGCCGGTCTTCGAGCGGCTGCGTGCCTGGCGGGGCGCGGTGGCGAAGGAGCAGGGCGTCCCGGCGTACGTCATCTTCCACGACGCGACGCTGCGGCAGATCGCCATCGACCTGCCGACGTCCTTGGCCGAGCTGGGAAAGATCAGCGGCATCGGCGAAAACAAGCTGGCCAAGTACGGCGACGGAGTTCTGGAAGCCCTGTCGAATTCGGACTGAGCTCTTCGACGCGAAGGCAGGAGCACGGATCGACCACGCCCCGCCAGAGCCAGGTTGAACGTTCATGTCCTCATCGGTGTTGTTGATGTCGATGTCCGCCGACGGCTACATCGCCGGCCCGAACGACCGACCGGGGAACCCGGGTGGCGACGACTTCATGCGGCTGCACGAGTGGTACCTCGACGCCGACGGCGAGGTCGGCCGGCCCGCGGGCGAGGCCGGCGTGATCTACGACGAGTTGATGGCGACCGGTGCCGTGGTGGTCGGTCGTCGTACGGCGGAACAGGTCGACTACTACGGCGGCGCTCATCACGGCGTACCCCTGTTCGTCCTCAGCAACGATCCGGCCGCGACCTCGAAGTACGAGTCGGTCACCTTCGTGAACGACATCGAGAACGCAATGGCCCAGGCGAAGGCTGCGGCCGGCGACAAGGACGTGCTGGTGCACGGCGCGGTCACCGCACAGAAGGCGCTGGCGGCCGGGGTGCTCGACGAGTTGCAGATCGACCAGGTGCCGGTGCTCTTCGGCGGCGGGCTGCGACTGTTCGACGTACTGCCAGAACGCATCGAGCTCGACATCGTCCGCGTCATCGACACGCCGCAAGCAACCCACATCCGCTACCGCGTCCGCCGCTGATTCACCCCAGTAAGGGTTGCAGGGCTTTCGTCAGCTCGCCCATTGCGCGGTCGACATCCCTGGTGCCGTCGGCAAAGAGCAGCGCGACCGAGAGCTTCTTCGCCGGCCTTGGCCAGGAGCATCACCTCCGCCGCGACGAACGTCTTCGTGATGCTCGCGACCCCCATACTGGTCGCCGGCGTCAGCGCCGTACCGCGGATGTCCGTCCCGGCCGCACCTGACCAGCTCCACTGATCCGTGACCACCGCCGCGGTAGCCCCGCGTGAACCCGACGGGCTGTCGGGGAACGCGACGATCTTCGCGAGAACGTCCTGCAGCGCTTTGGCTTTCGCTGGCTCGAGGGTTCGCGTTCCCGGGTCCGGGAAGGAGGCTGCGGACGCAGGTGTGTCCGGCGCGGGTGCCGGTACATCTCCCCCACCACAGCACCCCACCAACGCCATCACCAGCAGGGCGATCGCGCTCCACCTCACCGCTCGATCATGCCCCCGAACTCCCCAACGGCTAAGGCGTCCAGGCCACCTTTGGTGTCAAGGCGGCGAAGTCGTGGATGAGGCGGGAGCGGCGGGAGGAGACCCAGGCCAGGCAGACGGTGTTCGGGGCGAGGTCGTTGACCGGGACCGCGACGACGTCGGAGCGTTGATAGAAGGTGGCGACGGACAGCGGGATGATCGAGATGCCGCGGCCGGTGGCGACGTGTTCGAGCTTCTCCTCGACGCTGCGCAGCACGGGGATCGGCTTCGCGGTGCGGGTCCGGAGCTCGAGGGCGATGTCGCGCCATTCCGGTACGGCGTCCGGGTCCTGCAGCAGGTGCTCGTCGGCGAGATCGGTGATGTCGATGACCGGCTTGCCGGCCAGCCGGTGATCGGACGGGAGCATCGCGACCCGCGGCTCCTCGAACAGCGGGCGCACGGTCAGCCCGGCTTGGTCGATCGGCAGCCGGACGATGCTCACATCGACCCGGCCGTCGTGCAGTACGTCGACCTGGTCGTTCCAGGTGGTCCGGATCAGCTCCACCTCGATGTCGGGGTGGCTCGCGCCGAACGCCCGGACCGCCTCGGTCACGGTGAGACCCGGCATGAAGCCGATCGTGAACGTCTTCGATCCTCGCGCCGCCTGAGCCACCCGCCGGCGGGTCGCATCCGCCGACGACAGCAGTGGCCGCGCGTCGTCGAGCAGTTGCCGTCCGGCCGGGGTCAGCTCGGTGGCGCGCTTCGTCCGAACGAACAGCTGGGCCCGCACCTCGTCCTCGAGCGCCCGGATCTGCCGCGACAGCACCGGCTGCGCGATGTGCAGCCGCTCCGCCGCGCGGCCGAAGTGCAGTTCCTCGGCGACGGCCACGAAGTACCGGAGCTTGCGGAGATCGAGGTCCATAATACCTTCAGGGTATTACAGCGGCCGGAACAGGTCTTGGACGGCGGCGGCCCGGCGGCCGCATCGTGGAAGGGAATCCCCCACCCACGAAAGGCTTTGCCGTGACTCTGCAGAACCAGCGCGTGGTCGTCCTCGGCGGTACGTCGGGAATCGGCCTCGCCACCGCTCAACTCGCCGCGGCCCAGGGCGCTACCGTGATCGTTGCCTCCAGCAACCCCGAGTCGGTGAAACGCGCACTGGACGTACTGCCCGCGACCGCGTCCGGCGAGGCGA
Source organism: Kribbella sp. NBC_00709 (assembly GCF_036226565.1). GTDB lineage: Bacteria > Actinomycetota > Actinomycetes > Propionibacteriales > Kribbellaceae > Kribbella. The sequence continues at coordinate 6,314,149 of NZ_CP108996.1, read as the reverse complement.
TCGACCTCACCGGCACCGCGGCGGTCAAGGCGTTCTTCGACGGCCTCGACCCGTTCGACCACCTCGTCTACACCGCGGGTGAGTCGCTCGCGCTGCTCGAGGTCGCGTCGATCGACCTCGCCCGGGCCCGCAAGGCGTTCGAGCTCCGCTACTTCGGCGCCCTAGGTGCGGTCGGCGCCGCCGCGTCCAAGATCCGCCCGGGTGGCTCCGTCGTCCTCACGACCGGCGCCGCCGGCGACCGTCCGAGCCCGGGCTGGTCGGTGGCGGCCAGCATCTGCGGAGCGGTCGACTCGCTGGTCCGCGCACTCGCTGTGGAGTTGGCCCCGCTGCGCGTCAACGCGGTCAAGCCAGGCGTGGTCCGCTCGCCGCTGTGGTCGAACATGTCCGTCGAGGACCAGGAGACGCTGTACGACGAGACGTCGCGGCTGCTCCCGGTCGGGCGGGTCGGTGAGGTCACGGACATCGCGGCGGCGTACGTCTATCTGATGAACCAGGGCTACGCGACCGGCACCATCGTGACCGTCGACGGCGGCCATGTCCTGGTCTGAGGCAGAGTAGGACGCGTGACACGCACTCTGATCACCGGTTCGGCGGACGGCCTCGGGCAGCTGGTCGCGCAAGAGCTGGTCGCGCAAGGACATGAGGTCGTGCTGCACGCCCGCAACGAGCAGCGTGCACGCGACGCCCTTCAGGCTGTGCCCGGAGCGGCCGCGGCCCTCGTCGGTGACCTGGCGAGCATCGACGAGACCAAGGACCTGGCCCGGCAGGCGAACGAGTCCGGCCGCTTCGATGTCGTCGTACACAACGCAGCAGTCGGCTACCAGGAGGCCCGGATCGAGACGGTCGACGGGTTGGAGCACGTGTTCGCGATCAACGCGCTCGTGCCGTACCTGCTGACCGCGTTGATCGACCGCCCGGACCGCCTGATCTACCTCAGCTCCGGGATGCACCTCGGCGGCGAGCTGATGCTGGACGACCTGCAATGGGTACGGCGGCGGTGGCGTGGCGCGCAGGCGTACTCCGACTCCAAGCTGCACGACGTGCTCCTGACCTTCGCCGTGGCTCGGCTCTGGCCGGACGTCCAGTCGAACGCCGTCGACCCCGGATGGGTGCCGACGAAAATGGGCGGTCGGGGTGCGCCCGGAGATCTCGGCCAGGCTCACCCGACGCAGGTGTGGCTGGCGACCGGGGCGGATACCGGAAGTGGTGGGTACTACTACCACCGGCGGTCGCATCGGACTCATCCGGTGGCTTCGGATCGCGAGGCGCAAGACGGGTTTCTGGAGGCCTGCGCCTCGCTGACCGGGGTGCGGCTCTGATCAGGTCTGGGAGATGTACAGCCGATTCCCGTCCTGATCGCGCAGGCTGAACATCGGCGGTACGCCGGGCCACTCGAGCAGCTCGTCGGTGTCGACGCCGGCGTCGAGGAAGTGCTGGTGGGCGGCCTTGGCGTCGGGGCTGCCCATCCGGATCCCGGTGTCGACCCCGGCCGGGTTGCCCTCCGACGCCGGGACGAGCGCGATGCTCGCGGACGAGCCCGCCGGCGCCACGACGAGCCAGCGACCGCCGAACTGCGGCAGCGGGGCATCCATCAATACCTCGAACCCCAGCGTCCCGGTGTAGAACGCCACTGCCTGGTCCTGGTCGGTGACCGGTACGCCGACGGTCCGGATCTCGCTGATGTGATTCATCGTGGTTCTACCTCCTGAGTGAAAGGGTGCGTTCACTCAGGAGGTAGAAACCACTCCGGGCTTTTCGACATCACCCGGCCGAGACTCTTACTTCGCGACGACCCGCAGGCTGAATTCGGCCTGGCCGTCACCGGTCGAGCGGGTGACGATGCCGGCCGAGCGGAGTGCGGCGAGGTCCTTGTCGTCGGCGAAACGCTGGCTGACCGCACCCACCGACGCGAAGTCGACGTACCCGATCATCACGGCGCCCTTGGTGTCGGGCAGCGCCTGCTTGAAGTTGTCGGTCTGGCCGAGGTTGCCGCCCTTCAGCACCTGCTCGGCGTAGTCCTTGCTGGTCGAGACCACCAACGTGTCGTCGTCCTTCGCGGTCTCGATCGGGATGTTGGCCGACGAACGCTCGTGCAGCAGCGTGGTCAGCTTCTGCACCACCGGCTCGGCCTTCGCCGGGTCGGTCTCCATCCGGGCCGCGATCTTCGGGCCGTCCGCGGTGTCCTTGTCCATCGCGACGGCGAGGTTCTTGCCGGCCAGGCTCTTCAGGTCGTCCGGCAGCGTCAGGCCGGTCTCCTCGGTGATCCGGTCGAGCATCGGCTTGAGGTTCTCGCCGCCCGCCTTCTGCACCTGCTGCCACGCGGTGTCGATCAGGTTGTCGCCGCCGGAGATCGCGATCGCGCCGGCCGTGCTGTCGGGCAGCTTCGAGACCAGGTCGCCGGCGTCGGCCGCCGAGTTCACCTTGATGCTCTTGTCGCCCTGGCCGATCCCCTTCAGCTCGACGTACGACGCGTCGAACCGCAGCGCGACCGCCGTCGTGGCGTCGCCGAGGCCGGCGATCTGACCGGAGTCGACCTTGCCGGTGATCGAGGCGATCCCCTTCACGTCCGCCCAGCCGGACAGGAAGCCCTGCTCGCCGAGCTTGTCCATGTCGGCGCTGAACTTGGCGTTCTTGGTCAGCGGGTTGTCCTTGGCGGTGGCGACGGCCGAGTCGACGGTCGCCTGGTCGTCGGACAGCAGCATGTACCCGTTGCTGAACGCGCGGCCGGGCTTCTTGTCCTCGTTCGCCAGCAGCTTGTCCATGCCCTTGTTCGCGGCGTCCTGGTTCTTCACCTGGACCGCGACCACCACGACCGGCTCGCGCTTGCCGTCGGCGGGCGGGAGCGCGGCGATGCCGGCCCGGTCGCCGAGCCACGGCTTGATGTCCTTGTCGTAGTCGACATTCGCGAGGTCGTCGCCGGAGGACTTCTTGATCTGGTCGAACAGCTTCTGCCGCAGGTCGTCCTTGTCACCGGTGAGGCCGAGCTTGTCCTTCACCGACGGGAACTTCATCATGAACCGGATCGCGGCCACCTTCTGGCCGGCGGACGGGTTCAGGTCGACCCGGGCGTACGCCACCGCCGTACCCGGCAGCACGTCGGCCGGCTGCTTGCCGCCGGCAAGCTTGCCGTAGGCAAAGATTCCGCCGCCGGCCACGACCAGCACCAGCGCGAGTGCGGCGACGATCGGGATCAGCTTGCCGCGCTTCTTCTTCGGCTCCGGCTGCCACTGCTGAGCGCTGTACCCCGGCCCTTGCGGCGGCTGACCGCCGATGTGCATCTGCTCGTACGACTCCTGCCCCGGCTGACCGTGCTGCGGCCCGCCCTGCTGGGGCCCGCCGTACTGCTGGCCCTGCTGCCGGTGCATCGGCTGCTGCGGGTACCCCTGCGGCCCCGGCTGCTGCCCGTACTGCGGCTGCTGCCCTTGCGGACCGGGCTGCTGACCCTGCGGCGGCCGGCCGTACTGCGGCTGACCCTGGTACGGCTGACCCTGCTGCGGAGCCGGTGGCCGGCCCTGCTGCGGCCACTGGTTCTGGCCTGGGTGCTGCCCCGGGTGCTGGCCTTGCGGCGGACCGTACTGCGGACCGCCGGCGCCTGGGTACTGCGGGTTGGGGGGTTGGTTCTGGTCGGACATAAGCTCCCTCGCTGGCTCCGGTGGCCTCACCCGCCGGACCTGCAAAGGTTAGTGGACCGGTGGCGCAGGGTCTGACGCAGGAGGTTGCGAACTGGTTGCAACCGGGGCGACCGGGTCCGCGCGCCAGGTCGTGGCGGCGATGACGGCGCAGGCCAGCGCGGCGCCGACCAGCCAGGCGGCCACCGGGGTCCAGGTGTGCAACTCGAGCGGAGCCGCCACCAGGTCACCTGGCCGCGCGGCCCGCAGCCGCGGCTCGATCGCGTCGTGCCCGAGCAGCATGCCGACGCCCCAGCAGATGCCGGACCCCAAGCAGGCGCCGAGGGCAACGATCGCCACGGACCACGGACCGTAGTTGCGCAGCCACCAGAACAGCGCCCCGCCGAGCACCAGCGCCGTGAGGAATCCGATCGCGGTGAACGTCCCGTCCGGCCCGAAGATCCGGGTCATCTGCTCCTCGCCGAGCGCGCCGCCCTGCTCGTCCACGGTGTACTGCGCGAGCGGCGAGAACTGCTGCCACGCCCACCCGGCGACCACACCGGCAACCAGGAACACCGCCACCGTCACCAGCACGGCCTTCGCCCACGGCAGCGGACGCTCCACCTCCGGGGGCGCACCGAACGGATTGCTCGACGGCCGTGCGACGTACGGCGAAGAAGGCTGTGACGACTCCGGTTGACTCACGTCGACAGTGTGCCGCATCGGTTCCAACGCCGGTCAGCTGGCCAGGCAGGAGGGGCCGAGGAGCGCCTTCAGGTCGGCCATCAGCGCCGAGGTCGGGGTGACCCGGTACTGGTCCGCGATCCGCCAGATCTCGGTCTTCTGCCGGGCCTGGAGCTTCAGCTGGACCTCGGTCATCCCCGGATGCGACTTCAGCACGTCCCGGAGCTGCGTGACCACCGGCGGTGTACACCGGTTGGCCGCCATCGTGATCACCACCGGCCCGCTCGGACCCTCGGTCAGGTCCGGAACCACGACCTCGTCACCGCTCAGCTCGAGCCGGTCCTCGCGGCGGCGGACCCGGCCCTTCATCAGGATGATCGCGTCGTTGGTGAGCAGGTGCGCGTGCAGCTGGTACGCCGAGGAGAACATCATCACCTCGATCGAACCTTCCAGGTCCTCGATGGTGACGATCGCGTAGATGTCGCCCCGCTTGTTCACCTTTCGCTGCACCGCGGTCACCAGGCCGCCGATCGTCACCCGGCTGCCGTCCGGGCGGTCCTCGTCGGCGAGCAGCTGACCGATCGTGCAGTCGCTGCCGTTGGTGAGCACGTGCTCGACCCCGAACAGCGGGTGGTCGGACACGTACAGCCCCAGCATGTCGCGCTCGTGCGCGAGCTTGGTGGCCTTGTCCCACTCCTCGATCTCCGGAACGGTGACGGTCAGGCGGCTGTTGCCCTCGCCCTCGTCGGCCTCGTCGTCCCCCATCGAGAACAGGTCGAACTGTCCGTGCGCTTCGTTCCGCTTGAGGTCGATGGCTTCGTCGACGGCCTGCTCGTGGACGGCGACGACCGCGCGCCGGGCGTGGTTCATCGAGTCGAACGAACCCGCCTTGGCCAGCGACTCGATCACGCGCTTGTTGCAGACCGGCAGCGACACCTTGTCGATGAAGTCGACGAAGTCGGTGAACCGGCCCTTCTCCTCGCGGGCCGCGACGATCTCGGCGACCACGTTCACACCGACGTTGCGGATCGCGGACAGGCCGAAGCGGATGTCGGTGCCGACCGGGGTGAAGTTCGAGTCCGACTCGTTGACGTCCGGCGGCAGCACCTTGATGCCCATCCGGCGGCACTCGTTCAGGTAGATGGCCATCTTGTCCTTGTCGTCCTTCACGGACGTCAGAACAGCGGCCATGTACTCCGCCGGGTAGTTCGCCTTCAGGTACGCCGTCCAGTAGGAGACCAGACCGTACGCCGCGGAGTGCGCCTTGTTGAACGCGTAGTCGGAGAACGGGACCAGGACGTCCCACAGCGCCTTGATCGAGGCGGCGCTGAACCCGTTGTCCTTCATGCCGCCCTCGAACCCGACGTACTCGGCGTCGAGGACTTCCTTCTTCTTCTTGCCCATCGCCTTGCGGAGCAGGTCCGCCTTGCCCAGGCTGTAGCCCGCGAGCTCCTGGGCGATCTTCAGCACCTGCTCCTGATAGACGATCAGCCCGTAGGTCGGGCCCAGGATCGGCTTCAGCGCCTCTTCCAGCTCCGGGTGCAGGTAGCTGATCTCCTGCTGGCCATTCTTCCGCAGCGCGTAGTTGGTGTGTGAGTTCGCGCCCATCGGGCCCGGCCGGTAGAGCGCGCCGACGGCGGAGATGTCCTCGAAGTTGTCCGGTTTCATCAGCCGCAGCAACGCCCGCATCGGGCCGCCGTCGAACTGGAAAACGCCCAGGGTGTCGCCGCGCCCGAGCAGTTCGAAGGTGGGACCGTCGTCCAGACTGTGGCTCAGCGCGTCGAGGTCGATCGTGATGCCGTGCGCGACCTCGATGTTCTTGACCGCGTCGTCCATGATCGTCAGGTTGCGCAGGCCCAGGAAGTCCATCTTGACCAGGCCCAGCGTCTCGCAGCTCGGGTAGTCGAACTGGGTGATGACCTGGCCGTCCTGCTCGCGGCGCATGATCGGGATCAGGTCGATCAGCGGCTCGCTGGACATGATCACGCCGGCCGCGTGCACACCCCACTGGCGCTTCAGGTTCTCCAGGCCGCGGGCGGTGTCGACGATCTTGCGGACGTCCTGGTCGGCCTCGTACAGCTGGCGGAACTCGCCGGCCTCGGAGTACCGCTTGTGCTGCGGGTCGAAGATGCCGGACAGCGGGACGTCCTTGCCCATCACGGTCGGCGGCATCGCCTTGGTGATCCGGTCGCCCATCGCGAACGGGTAGTCCAGCACCCGGCCGGCGTCCTTGATCGCCTGCTTGGCCTTGATCGTGCCGTAGGTGACGATCATCGCGACCCGGTCGTCGCCGTACTTGTCGGAGACGTAGCGGATCACCTCCGGGCGGCGGCGGTCGTCGAAGTCGATGTCGAAGTCGGGCATCGACATCCGCTCGGGATTCAGGAACCGCTCGAAGATCAGGCCGTGACGCAGTGGCTCGAGGTCGGTGATCCGCATCGCGTAGGCGCAGATCGAACCGGCGCCGGAACCACGGCCGGGGCCGACCCGGATGCCCTGCTTCTTGGCCCAGTTGATGAAGTCGGCGACGACCAGGAAGTAGCCGGCGTACCCCTTGGAGACGACGATCTCGATCTCGTAGTCGGCCCGCTGGCGGATCTCGTCGGTGATCCCGCCCGGGTAGCGCTCGTGCAGCCCGACCTCGACCTGCTTGACGAACCAGGACTCCTCGTTCTCCCCCTCCGGGCAGGGGAAGCGCGGCATGAACCGGCCCTCGCCCTCGGTGAAGCTGACGTCGCACTGCTCCGCGATCAGCAGCGTGTTGTCACACGCCTCCGGGAAGTCCTTCCAGACCTCGCGCATCTCGGCGGCTGTCTTGACGTAGAACTCGTTCGCGTCGAACTTGAACCGGTTCGGGTCGGACAGCGTCGAGCCGGACTGCACGCACAGCAGCGCGGCGTGCGCCTGGGAGTCCTCCGGCTTGGTGTAGTGCAGGTCGTTGGTCGCGACCAGCGGCAGGCCGAGGTCCTTGGCCAGCTTCAGCAGGTCCTTCTGGATGTCCCGCTCGATGCCGAGGCCGTGGTCCATCAGCTCGCAGTAGAAGTTCTCCTTGCCGAAGATGTCGCGGAACTCCGAGGCGGCCTCGACGGCCTCCTTGTACTGCCCGAGGCGGAGCCGGGTCTGCACCTCGCCGGACGGGCAGCCGGTGGTCGCGATCAGGCCCTGGCCGTAGGTGTTCAGCAGCTCGCGGTCCATCCGGGGCTTGAAGTAGTAGCCCTCGAGGCTGGCCAGCGAGCTCATCTTGAACAGGTTGTGCATGCCGGAGGTGTTCTTCGCCAGCAGCGTCATGTGCGTGTACGCACCCGAGCCGGAGACGTCGTCGCGGCCGGAGTTCGCGTCGCCCCACTTGACCCGCTTCCGCTCCGAGCGGTGGGTGTGCGGCGTCAGGTACGCCTCGACGCCGATGATCGGCTTGACGTCGTACTTCTTCGCGGTCTTCCAGAACTCGTACGCCCCGAACACGTAGCCGTGGTCGGTCGTCGCGATCGCCGGCTGACCCATCTCCTGGGCTGTCTTGAACAACTCGTCGATCCGCGCGGCGCCGTCCAGCATGGAGTACTCGGTGTGCACATGAAGATGCACGAAACTGTCGCTGGACCCCATATCGGCGCAGACCTCCCAGGGCGTTGGTGAGCGTGACTGGAGCAGCCTAGTTCGCGCCTCGGACAGTTTCCGAACGGGCTCTCCGGGGAGTCCTCAACCCGCCCGCTATCCGGTCAGTCGCAGCACTCGGACGGCGAGTGGTACGACGCAGAGCGACACCAGGAAGAGGGCGGAACGCTGGACCCAGCCCTGCACCGCGGTGCCACCGGTGAACGCCGTCAAGGCCAGCGCTGCCAGGAAGACGAAGCCTGCGATCCGGGTCGGTCCGGCCAGATCCCGCCAGCCGTCGATCGTGCGCATCCGGCGGGACAGCAGGAACGGCGCGATTACCGTCGCCACGCCCGCGATCACGTACGAGGCGATGTGCACCTTGCCGTGCCATGACTCGAAGGACGCGGTCGACACACAGCCGAGGTCCGCCTCGCGGCAGTCGAGCCGGAAGAAGGCGTCGCTGAGGTTGTCCCAGCCGGCCAATGAGAAGGCGACCAGCCAGGCGCCGACGGATTCGCGGCCGTCGGCGGTGCGCAGAGCGGGCCGCAGCAGCAGGAGTGCGAACGCGATCGTGAAGGCGCCCGCGATGCCGAGGCTGAGGCGGGCCAAGGTGGCGTGGTGCGCCGTGAGGGCTGCGAGATCACTGATGTCATGGCGGCCGGCGTCGTACCCATGTCCTTCGATCAGGCCGCCGACCGCAGTACCGGCGACGAAGACTCCTTGCGCCGCGATGGTCGCGATCGCCAGCGCTTTCGGAGCCCGGCGGCCGCTCATGTGTCGGCGAGCAGGTCCAGGGCGTGGTCCAGGTCTTCGGGGTACTCCGAGGTGAACTCGACGTACTCGCCGGTGCCGGGGTGGGTGAAGCCCAGGCGCATCGCGTGCAGCCATTGGCGGGTGAGGCCGAGGCGTTCGGCGAGGGCGGGGTCGGCGCCGTAGGTGAGGTCGCCGCAGCAGGGGTGGCCGATCGCGGACATGTGGACGCGGATCTGGTGGGTGCGGCCGGTCTCGAGGGTGATCTCCAGGAGGGTCGCGTACCGGAACGCCTCGAGCGTCTCGTAGTGGGTCACGCTCGGCTTGCCGCCGGCCACCACGCCGAACTTGTAGTCGTGGTGCGGGTGCCGGTCGATCGGCGCGTCCACGGTGCCGGTGAACGGGTCGGGGTGACCCTGCACCAGCGCGTGGTAGATCTTCTTGACGGTCCGCTCCTTGAAGGCGCGCTTGAGGACGGTGTAGGCGTACTCCGTCTTCGCGACCACCATCAGCCCGGACGTGCCGACGTCGAGCCGGTGCACGATGCCCTTGCGCTCGGCCGCGCCGCTCGTCGAGATGTTGAAACCCGCGCCGGCCAGGTGGCCGATCACGGTCGGGCCGGTCCAGCCGGGCGACGGGTGGGCGGCGACTCCGACCGGCTTGTCGACCACGACGATCTCGTCGTCGTCGTACACGATCCGCAGGTTGTCCACGGTCTCCGGCACGACGGTCACCTCGGTCGGCGGCGCCGGCAGCTCGACATCGAGCAGTACGCCGGCCGCGACCCGCGACGACTTCGGCGCCGGCGATCCGTCGACCTGGACCAGGCCGGACTCGATCAGCTCGGCGGCCTTGGTCCGGGACACGCCGAACAGCCGGGACAGCGCCGCGTCGAGCCGCTCGCCTGCGAGACCGTCCGGCACCATCACAGTCCGGGACGTCCCTGAGGTTCCAGATGTCACCGCCGCTGCTCCCGGGTGCCGTCGAGCTTGATCCCGCGCAGGGTCTGGATCACCAGCAGGACGGCGGCCGACGTCACGGCCATGTCCGCGACGTTGAAGATCGCCCAGTGCGGTGTCTGGAGGAAGTCGACCACATGCCCGTGGAACGCCGACGGCTCGCGGAAGATCCGGTCGATGATGTTCCCGACCGCGCCGCCGAACAGCAGGCCGAACGCGACCGCCCAGCCCGCCGACCCGAGCCGCCGGGACAGGTAGATGACGCCGATCGCGACGATGATCTGGACCGCAGAGATGTACGGCGTGTAACCGGTGCCAAGGCTGAACGCGGCGCCCGGATTCCGGATCAGGTTGAACTTCAGCAGCGAGCCGACCACATTCACCGGCTCCCCCGGCGTCAGATGCGCCAGCGCCAAAGCCTTGGTGATCTGGTCGAGAACCAGAATCAGAAGCCCGACCCCACCGAACAGCCCCATCCATTTCCAGGACCGGCCGGGCGGTGGGGACGGTGGGGACGACGGAGAACCGGCCGACGGTTCGTCGGCCGGTTCTGGGGTGGCTGCGTCTCCCACCTGGTGAGACGAGGCGGAGTCGTTCAGCGGCGTTCTTGGCGTTCTTTGCATGACACGCACAGTGTCGCACGCGGGAACGCCTGCAGCCGACCCTTGCCGATCGCGTTGCCGCAGTTCTCGCAGACGCCGTACGTGCCGTCGTCGATCCGGGTCAGCGCGAACTCGATCTGGTTGAGCATGTCGCGGGCGTTGTTGGCCAGCGTCAGCTCGTGGTAGCGCTCCAGCGTGGTGGAACCTACGTCGGCCTGGTCGTTCCCGGCGCCGTCGCTGCCGTCGCGGAACAGGCCCGCGATCTCCTGCTCGGCGTCGCGGATCTCCTCCTTGAGGTGCTCGACCTCACCCTCCAGTTCCGTGCGGAGCTCGGCGAGCTCGGCAGCGGTCCACGGGTCCTCGCCCGGCTTCACCTTGAAGGTCTCGGCCGTATGTGCAGCGGACTTCGCCGGCGCTGTGGCCGGGGTCCTGTTCTCGTTGGTCTTCATGGCCACCCTCTTCGTCTGGACTTCCTGGGCAGGGGTCTTCTTGGCCGGAGCCTTCTTTGCCGCGGTGGAAGTCGACGCCGACTTCTTCGCCGCGGGAGTCTTCTTGGCCGGCGAGGTCTTCGCCGGGGTTTTCCGGGCCGCCGTCTTCTGGACCGGTTCGGACTTCTTCGCGGCGCTCTTCTTGGCCGCGGCAGAACGTTGGGGGGCGGACTTCCTGGGTGCCGATGTAGCCATTGTGATCAGCTACCCCCTGCCTTCGTCGGAGACTGAAGCGGACTGGTCGCAAGACAGTAGGCCACCCGGTGACCACCAGCCAGTACGACGCGCAGACCGTGGACATACGGTAGTCGGTTCTTCAAGTCCGCTCGATGTTCCGCGCGTCACAGCCCTGTCTCAGCCGTCACACTCCGTCACCCAAACGTTTAACTCCCCCTCACTTCGAGCGCAGCAGCATTCTCCGCAGAGAACGACCAACTGACCACCGATTAACGATTCGTAGTCACCCGGTACGACGCCGTACACTGACAACCGCGATCCGCAAGGCATTGATGGGGCCATCACCCCGGAGCCGCCGGAAGAACGGTCTGCAAGGACCTATTAGAACCGGCAGCGACGCAAGAAGGAAGTGGGTGATATCCCTACCCGGGAGTCACCAAGGAGGGTGGTACCGCGCGGTCCCCGGTCAGTCCGGGTGCTTCGTCCCTCGTCAGCAGCAGCACTGGCGACGAAGGACGACGGACAGATGGCGGCAGACGCTCCCCGAACACCCTGGCGGCAGGTTCCGGCCCAGGTCGACTTCCCCGCGCTCGAGCGGGAGGTGCTCACCCTCTGGGACGAGCACGACACCTTCGCCAAGAGCCTCGAGGCGTCCGCCGGCGGGCAGCCGTGGACATTCTACGAGGGTCCGCCGACCGCGAACGGCATGCCCGGCACGCACCACATCGAGGCCCGCGTCTTCAAGGACGTGTTCCCGCGCTACCGGACCATGAAGGGGTTCTGGGTCGAGCGCAAGGCCGGCTGGGACTGCCACGGCCTCCCGGTCGAGGTCGCGGTCGAGAAGGAGCTCGGTTTCAGCGGCAAGAACGACATCGAGGCGTACGGCATCGCCGCGTTCAACGCCAAGTGCCGCGAGTCCGTACTGCGGCATGTCGACGCGTTCAACGAGCTGACCGTCCGGATGGGCTACTGGGTCGACCTCGAGCACCCGTACAAGACGATGGACCCGGAGTACGTCCAGTCGGTCTGGTGGTCGCTCAAGCAGATCCACGACAAGGGCCTGCTGGTCGAGGACTACCGCATCACGCCGTACTGCCCGCGCTGTGGCACCGGCCTGTCCGACCACGAGCTCGCCCAGGGGTACGAGACCGTCGTCGACCCGTCGGTGTACGTCCGCTTCCCGCTGACGTCCGGTCCGCTGGCCGGCCAGGCGTCGCTGCTGGTCTGGACGACGACCCCGTGGACCCTCGTGTCCAACACGGCGGTCGCCGTGCACCCTGACGTCGAGTACGTCGTCGCCACCGACGGCACCGAGTTGCTGGTCGTCGCGAAGCCGCTGCTGGACAGGCTCGGCGAGGGCTGGACGGTGACCGGTGAGTACGGCGGTCGCGAGATGGAGCGGTGGACGTACCAGCGTCCGTTCGAGCTCGTCCCGTTCGACGAGCCGGCACACTACGTCGTGCTCGCGGACTACGTCACCACCGAGGACGGCACTGGCCTCGTACACCAGTCCCCCGCGTTCGGCGCGGACGACCTCGCGGTGGGCCGCGCGTACAACCTGCCGGTGGTGAACCCGGTGGACTCCAGCGGCCACTTCAACGCCGACGTACCGCTGGTCGGTGGGCAGTTCTTCAAGAAGGCCGACGAGGACCTGGTCAAGGACCTCGACGAGCGCGGTGTGCTGTTCAAGCACGTGCCGTACGAGCACCCGTACCCGCACTGCTGGCGCTGCCACACCCCGGTCATGTACTACGCGCTCCCGTCCTGGTACATCCGCACCACCCAGGTCAAGGACGCCCTGCTCCGGGAGAACGAGAAGACCAACTGGTACCCGGACTCGGTCAAGTGGGGCCGGTACGGCGACTGGCTGCGCAACAACATCGACTGGGCCGTCTCCCGGTCCCGCTTCTGGGGTACGCCGCTGCCGATCTGGCGATGCGCCGACGACCACCAGGTGTGCGTCGGTTCGCTGGCCGAGCTCGGTGAGCTGGCCGGTCGCGACCTGAGCAGCACCGACCCGCACCGGCCGTACGTCGACGACATCGCCTTCGACTGCCCTCAGTGCGGTCGGGAGGCGCGCCGCGTGCCCGAGGTGATCGACGCCTGGTACGACTCGGGCTCGATGCCGTTCGCGCAGTGGGGCTACCCGTGGGCGGAGGGTTCGAAGGAGAAGCTCGAGGAGGCGTACCCGGCCGACTTCATCTCCGAGGCGATCGACCAGACCCGGGGCTGGTTCTACACGCTGATGGCGATCGGCACGCTGGTCTTCGACGAGTCGTCGTACCGCAATGTCGTCTGCCTCGGGCACATCATGGCCGAGGACGGCCGGAAGATGTCCAAGCACCTGGGCAACATCCTCGAGCCGATCTCGCTGATGGACGACCACAGCGCGGACGCGGTGCGCTGGTTCATGGCCGCGTCCGGTTCACCGTGGAAGGCGCGCGGCATCGGGCCGAACGTGCTGAACGAGATCGTCCGGAAGGTGCTGCTCACCTACTGGAACACGGTCGCGTTCCACGCCCTGTACGCGCGGCTGGCGGACTGGTCGCCGGCGGACGCTCCGGCCGTCGCCGACCGCTCGGTGCTGGACCGCTGGCTTGTGAGCGAGACGCACCGGCTCGTCCGCGACACCGACGAGGCGTACGCCGCGTTCGACACGCAGCGGCTCGGTCTGCAGATCAACTCGTTCGTCGACGTGCTCTCGAACTGGTACGTCCGCCGTTCGCGCCGCCGGTTCTGGTCCGGTGACGCCGGTGCGCTGGCGACACTGCACGAGACGCTCGACGTGCTCACGCGGGTGATGGCGCCGCTGACGCCGTTCGTCACCGAGCGGGTCTGGCAGGACGTGTTGCGCCCGGTCACGGCCGGTCTGCCCGAGTCGGTCCACCTGACCAGCTTCCCGACGTACGACGAGACGCTGATCGACGACGTACTGGCGCAGCACGTGTCGATGGCCCGCCGGGTCGTCGAGCTCGGCCGGTCGGCACGCGCCGAGGCGAAGGTGAAGACGCGCCAGCCGCTGGCCCGTGCGCTGGTCGGGTCGGCCGCGATCGCGGACCTGTCGCCCGAGCTGCTGCAGGAGATCGCCGACGAGCTCAACGTGGGCACGGTCGAGCCGTTGTCCGCGGCGGGCGCCGACCTGGTCGAGTTCTCCGCCAAGGGCAACTTCCGTGAGCTGGGCAAGCGGTTCGCCAAGCAGACGCCGGTGGTCGCGGCCGCGATCGCCGCCGCCGACGCCGGTGCGCTCGCGGTCGAGCTGAAGGAGACCGGGTCGGCAAGCGTCGTCGTCGACGGGGAGGACGTCCGGGTGAGCGAAGCCGAGGTACTGCTGTCCGAGCGGCCGAAGGAAGGCTGGTCGGTGGTCAACGAGCAGGGCGAGACCGTTGCCCTCGACCTCGAGGTCACACCGGAGCTGCGGCAGGCCGGTCTGGCCCGCGAGGTGGTCCGGACGTTGCAGGAGGCCCGGAAGAACGCCGGCCTCGAGGTCTCCGACCGGATCCGGGTCTGGCTGACCTCGACCGACGCCGAGCTGGCCGATGCCCTGGGCAAGCACGCCGACGAGATCGCCCGCGAGGTGCTCGCCGTCGAGCTGAACCAGTCCGCCCCCTCCGAGGCGGACGTTGCCACCGGCACCGAAGAGGACCTGCACCTCACCTACTGGCTCGCGAAAGCCTGACCCCGCCCCGGCTCGCATTTGCCTGGCTGACCCGGCAATTTCGCTGGCATACCCAGCAAATGAGGGGTTTGTGACCCGCAACCAGGGTCACAAACCCCTCATCTCGTGGGTGGACCAGGCAAAGTGCGGCTCGGCGTCAGGTCAGCGGGGTGGGCGTACGGCGCGGGCGCGGAGCGACGGGCTCGCGCCGAGGTGGTTGATGACGTCGACCAGCAGCAGGCGGGCCTCCTCCACCTGGTCGTCGCCCAGGGCTCGGCGGAGCTCGGCGTCGAGGGCGGCTCGATGTTTGCGGGCGGCCGCGATCACGGCCTGACCGCGATCGGTCAGTACGACGATGCGCGCGCGGGCGTCGGCCGGATCGGGGCGGCGGCTGACGTAGCCGCGCGACGACAGGTCGGCGACCGACTTCGACGCCGCCTGCTGCGTCACGCCGAGCTTCTCGGCGAGTGTGCTGATCGTCACCGGGCCGACGACCAGATGCTGGAACACCACTCCGTCCGCGAACCGCGAGTCAGCGAAACCCTCGGCGGCCAGGCGGCGCTGGAGCTCGTCGGCCAGCGCCCAGCCGGCGAACAACGAGGCCAGGGACAGGTCGGCCTCGGCCGGATCGAACTCCATATCCCCGAATATACAACCTTGGTTGTGCATCAGCTAACCTACAACCATGGTTGTGCAAAAGGAGTTCCTCGAGAGAGCGCACCGCATCGTCTGGTGCACGGTGGCGACCGTCGGCCCGGACAGCCGGCCGCGGAGCCGGATCCTGCACCCGATCTGGGAGCTGGACGAGCAGCTGACCGGCTGGATCGTCACGCGGGCGACGCCGGTGAAGGTGCGGCACCTGGCCAACAGCCCCTACGTGAGCTGCACGTACTGGGAGCCCGGCCACGACGTGGCCATCGCGGACTGCGAGGCGGAGTGGGTCACCGATACGGCGACCCGGCAACGAGTGTGGGAACTGTATCGAGACGCCCCGCCACCACTCGGCTACAACTTCTGGAGTGTGTTCCCCGATGGACCGGCCCCCTGTCGTGGGGCCTCCCGGCCTGGACTGAGGAGTGCAGGGAGCGAAGCGACCGGAGCGACGAGGGAAGGCCGGGAGTCACAGCCCCACGACCACCGCGCCGGAGGCGCGGCATCCGACAGAGCATCACCCTCGCTCCTACGGCTGACGCCGTACCGGCTGCGGCTCAACGATGTTGGGACGTTGAGTGGCCGGAAGGAACCTCTTGCCTGGCCCTGACACCCTGTCACCGTGGTGGGACCGTGTGTCAAACGCGTCCAGACATGACGAAGAGGCGGTGCCGCCGGAAAGCACCGCCTCCTCAACGAGGTTTTTTTACACGCCGTGACCGTGAGCCTGGGCGCGGGCCTCCGGGCGGAAGCCGTTGCGCGGGCTGAGCGTGTCGTCGCCGTTGCCGAGCGCCTTCAGCTGCTCGGTGAAGTACGTCTTCAGGCGGCTACGGTACTCACGCTCGTACGCGTGCAGGTCGTCGATCGTGCGCTCGAGCTGGCCCTTCTGCTTCTCCAGCGTGCCGAGCATCTGCGCGCGACGCTCCGCGATCTCGCCGTCGAGCTTCTCGGCGCGGGCGCGGGCCTCACCGGTCATCCGGTCGGCCTTGCCACGCGCCTCGTTCTCCAGGCGCTCCGCCTTGGCGCGGGCCTCGCCGATGATCTTGTCGGCGGTGTCCTTCGCCTCCTGGACCAGGTCGTCGGAGTGCTTGGTCGCCATCTCCAGCAGCCGCACCGCGGAGCTGGAGGCGTCACCGACCGAGCCGGCCGCCGCAGCCGCACCAGCAGCCGCGACCGCGGGCATCACCGGGGGCTTCTCCTCCGGCTTCTCGACCACGACCGGGGGCTTGGGCTGCTGCACGACAGGCGGCAGGGCGGCGGTCTGGTCGACGACCGGCCGCTGCTGGTCCGCACCTGCGCGCTGAGCCGCCGCGAGCTTGGCCCGCAGCTCCTCGTTCTCGGCGAGAAGTCGCTCGAGCTCGGCCTCGACCTCGTCGAGGAAGGAGTCGACCTCTGTGACGTCGTAGCCCTCCCGTAGTCGGACGGGCGTGAATTGCTTCGAGCGGACGTCATCCGGCGTCAGCGGCATCTTTCACCTCGTTTGTCTGTGTCTTGGCGGAGTCCCCGTGGTGTTGCACCCCGGCGACTCAGTAGATCACGTTATCGCTTCGTTGTCTTATGACGGAATCCGGGCGGGTGACAACGGTCCTGCCCGGTGGAGCAGCCCGGTAGATACAGCCCCGTTTTTCCCGAGACTCTACCTACCCAGTCCTCGCTGTTCTCACCCTCACAACGACCGCAAAGCCGTTGAGTTGATGGACATCGCCACCGAAACGATGACGAACAGCATCAGCATGGACAGGTCGATCCGCACCCCGCCGGCCCCGATCGGGGGCAGGATCCGCCGCAGCGGTTTGAGGAGCGGATCGGTGATCGAGTAGATCAGCTCGAAGAACAGCAGCAGCGGCCCCTTCGGGTGCCACTGGGGCGCGAACATGACGATCAGGCTGAGCACGAACCTCGCCACCAGAACCAGGAAGAAGGCGAGCAGCACCCAGCTGAGAACACTGAGGACGAGCGCTAGAGCATCCATGTCGTCAATGAGTGTAGAAGACGGCGGAAGGGCGGCAACCAACCAGAGCGTCAGCTCTGGTTGTAGAACCCGTCCGCGGCGATCTTCTCCTTCTCCTCGGCGGCGACCGTCACGTTCGGTGGGCAGACCAGGAACACCTTCGTGGTGATCCGCTCGATCGAGCCACGGCAGCAGAAGATCAGCCCGGCGGCGAAGTCGACCAGCCGCTTCGCGTCGGCGTGGTCCATCTCGGTCAGGTTCATGATGACGGGTGTGCCGTCGCGAAAGTGCTCACCGATGACGCGCGCCTCGTTGTAGCTGCGCGGGTGCACGGTGGTGATGCGGGCCAACTCGGTAACCTCCGGGGACGGCGCGACCCCGCGCCGGTCTGGGAACTTGCTGACCGTGGCGCCGCTGGTGGTCTCGCGGTCCTCGCGAGTCTCGCGGCTCTCCCGGCCGGCAGGTACCGGCTCGGTCTCGTGGGAGTCCCCGTCGACGGCTTCGTCCTCGTACTCGTCGTAGTCGTCTTCGAACTCGTCGTCGTACCGCGCGTTGTAGCGCTCCCCGTCCTCGACCAAGCCGAGGTACACACCCATCTTGCGCAGTGCGCCGCTCATGGCCCTCCAGCACCTCGATCCGGTTCGACGACAACAGTGAGCAGGAAGCAAAACCTGCTCGATGTCGACACTAACCGAGTGGAGGACGCGTACCGAGTAAGGCGCGCCCGAGCCGGACGTGTGTCGCACCGTGCTTGATCGCGGCCTCCAGATCGCCGGTCATCCCGGCCGAGATCCAGTCGGCGCCGGGGTGTTCGGAGCGTAGCCGCGACGCTACCTCTTGCAGCCCGGCGAAGGCTTCGTCCGGGTCCGAACCCAACGGCGCGACCGCCATCACTCCCCCGAGCTCCAGCCCGTCCGCCGCCGCGATCTCCGTACCAAGTTCAGGTACGTCGGAAGGCTCGACACCGCCCCGCCCGGCGCCGGTCGCGGCCTCGGCCGATCCGTACGCCGCAAGGCTGACCTGGATCAGACAACGCAGCGTCTTCTCCTCGGCCACCGCGGCCTTGGACAACGCGTCGACCAACGACGACCGATCGACCGAGTGGACGATCGAAGCGTTCCGCACAACGGACCTGGCCTTCTTCGACTGCAGCTGCCCGACGAAGTGCCAGGTGAGGTCCGGGCAGTCCGGCGCCTTCACCTTGAGCTCCTGCTCACGATTCTCCCCGACGTCCTGGACTCCGAGGCCCGCCAGCGCCCCTACATCGCTGACTGGGAAGGTTTTAGTGATCGCCACGAGGGTTACCTCGTCCCGGGATCTCCCGGCCGCCTGACAGGCCTTCTCGATCCGTTCCTGAACCTGCAGCAAGTTGTCGCGCAACTCACCGGCACGGTCACTCATTGCGTCACCAGTCTGATCAGCCCTGCCATCCGTCCACTGGCCGGACCTTCGCGACGGTACGAGTAGAGGTTGTCCGACTCGATCGTGCACGCGGTCGCGTCGACCACCTCGACGTCGAGCTCGGCCAGCTGTGCCTTCACTCCGGCGGCCACGTCGAGAGCGGGAGTCCCCCAGCTCGTTTCGGAGTACGCCGCCGGCACGCGCTCGGCGACCTCGGCGCGCATCTCGTCAGGAACCTCGTAACACCTCCCGCACGCATACGGTCCGAGTACGGCGGTGATGCGCGACGCACCGAGCTCACGCATCGCGTCGACGGTCGCCGGCACGATCCCGACGTACATGCCCTTGCGGCCGGAATGCGCCGCACCGATGACGCCGTCGCCGACCAGCAGCACCGGCAGGCAGTCCGCGGCACGGACCGCGAGCACGACATCGGACCGCGTCGTGACGAGGCCGTCCGCCTTCGGATTCCGCTCGAGCGGCAAGTCGTCGTCCGGACCGACCACGTGCACGTCGCGGCCATGGACCTGGCTGACCCGGACAACCGCCTCGGGCGCCACGTCGAACGCGGTGGCGACCCGGCGGAAGTTCGCCGCGATCAGCTCGGCGTCCTCGCCGTACCCACCGAGATTGAATTCGCCGTACGGCGGTTTGCTGGCGCCACCGAACCGATCGGTGAACGCGACCCGGGCGGGGAGGAGGACCTCGTCGTAGCCGAACACGACTGAAGGTTACCCAGCCACGGCCAGCGCCCGCCGATAGGCCACTTCGAACGCCTCGTCCGCAGGGACGTCGACGTCGGGAGCCACACCGGTGCCCTCCCAGTTCGTCCCCGAGATCGGGTTCTCCGCACGCGCCACCGGCACCGTCGCCTCGAGGTGCTCGTGCACCTTGAACCCCTGACGCGGGTGCGCACCGCCGCCGGTTCGCTCGCCGACGATCACCGCCCGGCCGAGCTGCTGCAGGTCGTAGGCCAACTCCTCACCGCCGGAGAACGTCGCCGAACTGGTCAGCACCCAGATCGGCTTGGTGCCGCCGAACCGCGGACCCGGCACGTACGGCGTGGTCCAGAACTGCCGCCGGGTTCCCTCGGCCGGAATGACCAGATCCTGCAGATGGACCGGCTCGCCGGGCTCGACCAGATGACTGCAGACAAAGGCGACCTGATCGGGCGATCCGCCGACACAGCGGCGCAGGTCGATCAGCAACGCGTCGGTCGAGGCGAGCAGCGTCATCGCCGCGGTGACGGCCGCGCCGGCGTGGTTGGGGTCGTACAGCAACGGGCGGATCTCCAGCAGTCCGATGTTGCCTTCGAGACGCTCGACCCGGGCGACCCCGCCGCCGTCACGATCGGCCCGGCGGCGCCAGTGCAGCTCCTCGGCGATCGGATCGGTCTCGTCCGGCGGCCCGTCCGGCCGGAACATCAGGCGCAGATGCTTGTCGCGGTTGCCGACCTGCAGGTCGGTCGTGACCCGCTCGGCGAGCTGGTCCAGCTGTTGGAGGTCGTCGTACCGCCCGCCGGCCGAGTGCTCGGCGAGACGGTCGGCCACCTCGCGGCCGGTCTCGGGAAAGACGTAGTGCTCGGCGACAAGGGCGCCCACCTGGCCGATGACGGCGCGGATCTCTTCGGTCTGCATGCGGAGGAGTCAAGCATGCGGATTGACAAAGCGTCAAGAATTCTCGACGCTTGATTCATGACCAAGATCCGGGACCGGCTGGAGGTGTCGACGGCCGCGCAGTTCAAGGCCCTCGGACACCCGCTGCGGCAACGCTTGCTGTTCGCGCTCGGGAAGGAGGCGGCCACGATCAGCCAGCTGGCCGTCGCGCTCGGGACGGCCAAGGGCAACATCGCCCATCATCTCGGCGTACTCCGCGACGCCGGGATGGTGCACGTGGCCGAGACCAGGCAGGTGCGCGGCGGGACCGAGCAGTACTACCGACGGTCCGCCGAGCTGTTCGACTTCGTCGGAGAAGGCGCGCGGGCGAACAACACCATCACGCTCCAAGCGGTCGCGGCCGAGCTCGAGAACGCCGACCCCGACCCGATGCTGACCCTGCGAAACATCCGGCTCACCGCGGACCAGGCCGCCGAACTGACCGCGACCCTCGAACAGCTGGTCCACGACCTCACCGACGCCGGACCGGGCGAGTCGCGCTACGGCGTCGTCGTCTCGCTCTACCGCCCGCGCCAGCCCCCCGCGAAGGCCTGAGACAAGAAGCAGGGGCCTGAGACAAGAAGCCGGGGGCTGGGACAGGAAATAACCTGTCTCAGCCCCCGGCTTGATGGCGTGAGCCCCGGCGCCTGGCCGGGCGGACTACTTGAGGAAGTCGGGGATGTCGAGGTCTTCCTCGGGCTCTGGCTTCTTCGGGCGGCTGGACACGCCCGGCTGACCCGACTGCGCCGGCTGGCTGGATTGACCAGGCTGACCGGACTGCGTGGGGCCGTTCGACGGCGTGCCACCGGATGAACTGGGGCCGTGGGTCGGCCAGGAGTGCGGGGTCGACGGGGAGGCCGGGGTGTGCGGTGCCGGCTGGGCCGACTGCTGACCGGACTGCACTGTACGGACCGGGTCACCGGCCGGCGGGCGGGCGGAGTTCGTCGTACCGACGCCGGAGCGCGGCTCGGTCGGTGCAGGCACCGGAACCGTGTCGTCGGTCGGCGCCGGCGGGTTCCCCGGTGCCGCATTGACTGCCGGACCACCAGCGGGTGCGCCCTGCTGACCGGGGACGGGCTGCTGACTCGGCGTCTGCGCAGGCTGACCCGCACCCTGCTGACCGCCGGCGAACTGGCCACCAGGCTGCGAACCGGGCTGGCCACCCGAACCCTGGCCACCAGGCTGCGAACCGGGCTGGCCACCCGAACCCTGACCACCAGCGGCCTGGCCCGTCCCCGACATCGGGGCCGAGTAGTTCTGGGAGGCCGGGCGGGACGACTGGGGCCGGGCCTGGTTCATCGCCTGTTCGCGACGCTTCGGCATCCCGCCGTCGAAGCCGGCCGCGATCACCGTGACCCGGACCTCGTCGCCGAGGGCGTCGTCGATGACCGCACCGAAGATGATGTTCGCGTCGGTGTGGGCGGACTCCGAGACCAGCTGGGCCGCTTCGTTGATCTCGAACAGGCCCAGGTCGGAACCGCCCGCGATCGACAGCAGCACACCGTGCGCACCCTCGATACTTGCCTCGAGCAACGGAGACGAGATGGCTGCCTCGGCGGCCGCGACCGCGCGGTCCTCGCCGCGGGACGAGCCGATGCCCATCAGCGCCGAGCCGGCGTTCGACATGACCGCCTTGACGTCGGCGAAGTCCACGTTGATCAGGCCGGGCGTGGTGATCAGGTCGGTGATGCCGGAGACACCCTGCAGCAGCACCTGGTCGGCCTGCTTGAACGCGTCCAGCACGGACACGGCGCGGTCGGAGATGGTCAGCAGCCGGTCGTTCGGGATGACGATCAGCGTGTCGACCTCTTCGCGGAGGGCGGCGATACCGTCCTCGGCCTGGGTCGCACGGCGCTTGCCCTCGAACGAGAACGGCCGGGTCACGACGCCGATCGTCAGCGCACCGAGCGAACGCGCGATCCGGGACACGACCGGCGCGCCACCGGTGCCGGTGCCACCACCCTCGCCTGCGGTGACGAAGACCATGTCGGCGCCCTTGAGCGCCTCCTCGATCTCCTCGCCGTGGTCCTCGGCGGCCTTCTGCCCGATCGCCGGGTTCGCGCCGGCGCCGAGGCCGCGGGTCTCCTCCCGGCCGATGTCGAGCTTGACGTCCGCGTCGCTCATCAGCAGCGCTTGCGCGTCGGTGTTGATGGCGATGAACTCAACGCCCTTCAGACCGTGCTCGATCATCCGGTTGACAGCGTTCACGCCGCCGCCGCCGATGCCCACGACCTTGATGAGTGCCAGGTAGTTCTGCGGTGCCGCCACGTCCGCGCCTCTCGCCTCGTTGCTTTCCCGTTGTCCAGCGAAAAGACTGAACCTCAAGTGGATGCTTAGAGTTATGTCAACTTTAGATTACGCCGCACGGTACGTGACGCTTTCCGGCGCTGTCCACGCGCCTCGCCGCCCGGGTCCGCATGAGTCCCGCGATGTGATCAATCACCGCTTTTCCCCTTTGGTGACAGGGAGATCGGGGGCCGAGACGTCGTACACCTTCGCCTGCCGCTTCATCAGCACGCTCAGTACCCCGGCCTTGCGCGCACTGTCATCGGAACTACCCCAAACGACCTTCACCCCGGAGCCGAGGTTGAGGGTGATCGAGTCCGGCGACGCCGCCGAGATCGAGCTCACCTGGGCCCGCAGTGTGTCCGGGAGGGCGGCCGAGACCGTCACCACCGAGTGCACCGTGACGTCGCGCCGTACCCCGGTCACCTTCGCCTCCGGCAGTCCGGCCGGCCGGTTCGGCACCGTGCGGTACGACGTACCGGTCGCGTCGACCAGCTCGTACCGGGTGCCGTCGGTGACGACCACGACCGGAACCCGTTCGGTGACCACGATCACGATCTTCCGCGGCCAGGCCCGGGTCACCTGCGCGTCGGCGACCGCCGGGATGGTCCGTACCCGGTCCGCGATCGAGCGCAGGTCGACCTTCGCCAGCGGGGTGCCGATCGGCGCCGCCGCGGTCTGCTCGATCGTTGCCAGCGGCACCGTATCGGCGCCGCTGATCCGGACGCCGGAGACCGCCAGCGCCGAGGAGAAGTAGAACAGCCAGACGACCAGCCCGGCCAGGACGAGCAGTCCGCCACCGATCGCCCACGGCAACCAACTCCGCCAGCGCACCAGCCGTTGCCGGCGCGCGAACCGCTGCTGTGCCCGAGCCAGATCAACGCTCTGGCTCATTCAACAAACCCCACCCTTTTACTCCACCACAGGTGTGAGCGTTGCCTCGGCAGGCTCGCGGGCCGACTCGCGAGCGTTGGCGCGTTCGGCCAGCAGACCAACGACTTCCGGGCCGATCAGGGTCACGTCGCCCGCGCCCAGCGTCACGACCAGGTCGCCCGGCTCGGCCAGGTCCGCGACCAGCTGCGGTACTGCGGACCACGACGGCTCGAACCGTACCTGCTCAGGCTTCAGCGGCACGTGGTTCGCGATCAAGGCCCCGGTGACGCCGGGCTCCGGGTCCTCGCGGGCCGCGAACACGTCCATCACCACGACCTCGTCGGCCAGCGCCAGCGCCTCGGAGAACTCGGTCGCGAAGATCCGCGTCCGGCTGAACAGATGCGGCTGGAAGCACGCGATCACGCGCCCCTCCCCCGCCACCTGACGGGCCGCGGTCAGGTCGACGGCCAGCTCGGTCGGGTGGTGCGCGTACGAGTCGAACACCCGCACGCCGTCCTCGAGACCCTTGAACTCGAACCGCCGGCCGGTACCGGTGAACGCCGCCAGCCCCTCGGCCAGGTCGACCGCGGAGAACCCGAGCCCGAGCCCGACCGTCAGCGCCGCCGACGCGTTCAGCACGTTGTGCTTGCCCGCCTGCTGCAGATTCACGACCGGCAGCTTCCGCCCGTGGTACACCGGCACGAACGACTGTGTCGCCCCGGTCGCGGTGATCTCCGTGACATGCAGATCCGCGTCCTCGGACTCGCCGTACGTCCGGACGTCGATGCCGCGGTCCCGCGCGTACTCCGCCAGCCGCCGGGCGCCGGTGTCGTCCTGGCAGATCACCATGAAGCCCTCGGGCTGCACGCGGTCACAGAACTCGACGAACGCCTGCCGGTAGTTGGCCTCGGTCCCGTAGTTGTCCAGGTGGTCCGGCTCGACCGACGTGACGATCGACACCTCGGGCGTATAGGTCAGGAACGACTTGTCCGACTCGTCCGCCTCGGCGACGAACAGGTCGCCGGTGCCGTCGTGGGCGTTCGACCCGGACTCGTTCAGGTTGCCGCCGATCGCGTACGACGGGTCGGCGCCGCAGTGCTGCAGCGCGACCGTGAGCATCGACGTCGTGGTCGTCTTGCCGTGCGTGCCGGCCACCGCCAGCGTCCGCCGGCCGACCATCACCGAGGCGAGCGCGGCGGCCCGGGGCAGGATCGGGATCCCGGCCTCGCGGGCGGCGACCACCTCGAGGTTGGTCTCGCGGATCGCGGTCGACACCACCACGGTGTCGACGTCCTTGACGTGCTCGGCGGCGTGACCGACCCAGCAGGTCGCGCCGAGCGCCCGGAGCGCGGCGAGCACCTTGCCGTCCTTGGCGTCGGACCCGGACACCTCGATCCCGCGCGACGCCATGATCCTGGCGATCCCGGACATGCCGGCGCCGCCGATCCCTACGAAGTGCACGCTGCCCAGCTTTTCGGCAGGCAGCAGCGTGTCAGGTGCGGTGACGATCACGAAGCAGACCTCACCACATCGAGGATGATCCGCGCCAATCGCTCGTCGGCATCCGTCCGGATCACACCGGTCGCAGCTGTGGACATGGCTGTCAGACGCTCGCGGTCGTGCAGAAGTTGCGGCACGTTCGCCCGGATCCAGTCCGCGGTCATCGCGGCGTTGTCGACCAGCAGCCCGCCGCCCACATCGACGACCGGCTTCGCGTTCAGCCGCTGCTCACCGTTACCGATCGGCAGCGGAACGTAGATCGCCGGCAGCCCGACACCGGACACCTCGGTGACCGTGTTCGCCCCGGACCGGCAGACCACCAGGTCGGCGGCGGCGTACGCCAGGTCCATCCGGTCGACGTAGTTCAGTACGACGTACGGATAGCGGCCGGCCTGCGGTACTTCGAGGGTGTTCTTCGGGCCGATCGCGTGCAGGACCTGGATCCCGGCCGCCTGCAGGTCGGCGGCGGCGCCGGAGACGGCCTCGTTGATCTGCCGCGCGCCCTGCGACCCACCGGTCACGAACAGCGTCGGCGCGTCCGGGTCCAGGCCGAAAAACTGCCGTGCCTCGGCGCGCAGCGCGGCCCGGTCCAGCGTCGAGATCGCGCGCCGAATCGGCAGCCCGACGTACTCCGCGTGCGGCAGCTCGGTGCCCGGGAACGACGTCTTCACGTGCGGCGTGCAGTAGCGGGCAGCGAACTTGTTCGCGATCCCCGGCACCGCGTTGCCCTCGTGCACGACGATCGGCGTCTTCCGCCGCCAGGCGGCGACGTACGCCGGGGTGGACACGTAGCCGCCGAATCCGACCAGGACGTCGGCCTTGGCCTCGTCGAGGACCCGCCGCGCCGCGCTGACCGAGGCCAGCATCTTCCCCGGAACGGCGAGCAGGGCCGGCGTGGGCTTGCGCGGCAGCGGCACCGGCGGGATCAGCTCCAGCCGGTAACCGGCCTCGGGCACGACGCGGGTCTCGAGGCCGCGCTCCGTCCCGAGGGCCAGGATCTCGACGGTCGGGTCGATCCGGCGCAGGGCGTCGGCGGTGGCGATCAGGGGTGAGGTGTGGCCGGCGCTTCCGCCTCCGGCCAGGACGATGCTGGGCACAGCTTTCAACGCTCCCGCGGGTTCATTTGTAGTGCGGCGTACGCCGCGAAGGCAGCCACCCGAACCGGGGCCGCCTGGTCTCTTTCAAGGCGGCCTGCGCGCCGGGCTCGGCCTTCGCGAAGGACAGCAGCATGCCGATCGCGATCAGCGTCGGCAGCAGTGCGGAACCACCGTACGACAAAAGCGGGAGCGGGATACCCACGATGGGTAGCAGTCCGATCACGGCGCCCAGGTTGACGAGCGTCTGGGCCATGATCCAGATGGTGATCCCGGCCGCCGCGTAGCGGACGAACGGCTCGGCGTTCCGGGTCGCGATCCGCACCCCGGCATAGGCCAGGGTGAGGAACAGCGCGAGCACGGTGAGCGACCCGACCAGGCCGAGCTCCTCACCGATCACGGAGAAGATGAAGTCGGTGTGCGCCTCCGGCAGGTTGCTCCACTTCTGCCGGCTGTTGCCGATCCCGACGCCCCACCAGCCGCCGGTCGACAGCGCGTAGAACGAGTGGTACGCCTGCCAGCCGACCCCCATCGGGTCGGAGAACGGGTCCAGGAACGACGTGACCCGCTGCATCCGGTACTTCTCCGCGTTGACGAAGTACGTCGCGACCGCGCCGACCACGACGATGGTCGCGACGAACAGCCGGGTCGGTGCGCCGACGATCCAGATCATGCCGATCATCACGGCCATCAGGACCAGCGCCGTCCCGAGGTCGTGCTGTCCGACCACCAGCGCGATCACCAGACCGCAGACCGGCACCATCGGAACCAGCAGATGCTTCCACTGGGTGAGCAGCTTCTCCTTGCGGGCGTACAGGTCCGCGCACCACATCACCATCGCCAGCTTGGCGAACTCGCTCGGCTGGATCTGCAGCGGTCCGCCGAGATTCAGCCAGTTGGTGTTGCCGTTCACGCCGACGCCGAGGCCGGGGATGTAGGTCAGCACCAGCAGGAAGATCGATCCGAGCAACGCGACGTACGAGAGCATCCGGAAGTGCCGTGGCGTCATCCGCGAGGCGACGTACGCCATCGGCAGGCCGACCACGACCCAGATCAGCTGGCGGACGAAGATCGTGTAGCTGTTCCCGTTCACCCGCAGCGACAGCACACTCGATGCCGACAGCACCATCATCAGCCCGAGCACCAGCAGCAGGCCGGTCGCACCGAGCACGATGTGGTACGACGTCAGCGGCCGGTCGAGCACGTCCCGGATCGCCGCGACCCAGGCCCGTTCGCCGTTCTTCCTGCCCTCGGGCTGATCCGCGATCGATGTCACGCGATCACCTCCGGATCAGATATCGAGCGCGTGTACGGCTTCGGTGAAGGCGTCCCCACGGGCTCCGTAGTTGGCGAACATGTCCCACGATGCGCAGCCGGGCGCGAGCAGCACGGTGTCACCCACCTGCGCGAGCTTCGCCGCCTCCCCCACCACGATCTGCATAGCTCCAGTGTCTGTTGCCTCGACGACGATCCTCGGGACATCCGGTGCGTGTCGCTCGAGAGCTTCGGCGATCACCTGCTTGTCCTGGCCGATCAGTACGACGGCACGCAAACGTTCGCGGGCCGCGATCACGAGCTCGTCGAACGTCGCGCCCTTGGCCTGTCCGCCGGCGATCCACACCACGGGGTCGTAGGCGAGCAGCGAGGCCTGCGCGGCATGCGGGTTGGTGGCCTTCGAGTCGTCGACATAGTTGACCCCGGCAACCTCCGCGACGTGGGCGATCCGGTGCTTGTCCGGCCGGAACCCGCGCAGCCCGTCGCGGACCGCCGTGGCCGGCACTCCGAACGCGCGCGCCAGCGCGGCCGCGGCCAGCGCGTCCGCGATGTTGTGCGGCGCGGCCGGCGTGACGTCGGAGATCATCGCCAGTTCGAGCGCAGACGTTTCGCGTGCCTCCACGAAGGCCCTGTCCACCAACAGGTCGTCGACGATTCCCATCATCGACAGTCCCGGCGTACCAAGGGTGAAACCGATCGCGCGGCAGCCCTCGATGACGTCCGCGTCCAGCACCAGTTGCTCCGTCGCCGGATCGGCGACGTTGTAGACGCAGGCGACCTGGCAGTTCTCGAAGATCCGGCCCTTGTCCTTGGCGTACGCCTCGAGCGAGCCGTGCCAGTCGACGTGGTCCGGCGCGATGTTCAGTACGGCGGCCGAGTGCGCCGACATGGAATGCGTGAAGTGCAGCTGGTACGACGAGAGCTCGACCGCGATCACGTCGTACGGCTCGGGGTCCATCACGACCTCGAGCAGCGGCAGCCCGACGTTGCCTGCGGCAACGGCCCGGAGACCGGCGGCCTGCAGCATCGCGGTCAGCATCTGCACCGTCGTGGTCTTGCCGTTGGTGCCGGTGATGCACAGCCAGGGCGCGGCGTTCGCCGGGTCGCGCAGTCGCCAGGCCAGCTCGATCTCGCTCCAGATCGGCACGTCGCGCTCGGCCGCCTGCGCGAGCAACGGTGCGTGCGGCGGTACGCCGGGCGAGGTGACGACGACGTCGACCTCCTTCGGCAGCTCCGCCGTACTGCCCGGGCCGAGCGTGATCGTGGCGCCGAGCGTCTCCAGGATCTGCGCCTTCTCCCGCAGCGCCTCGGTGTCGCGATCGTCGAGTACGACGAGGTGCTCGGCGCCGGCCTGGACGAGTGAGTCGGCGCAGGCGTAGCCCGCGGTACCGAAACCGAGCACGACGAACCGGGTGCTCGCCCAGCCGTCGTCGGTGCGTGTCTCGAGCGTCATCCGGTCACCCATTCCG
Source organism: Kribbella sp. NBC_00709 (assembly GCF_036226565.1). GTDB lineage: Bacteria > Actinomycetota > Actinomycetes > Propionibacteriales > Kribbellaceae > Kribbella. The sequence goes on along the minus strand of NZ_CP108996.1, from coordinate 6,285,477 downwards.
CATAGAAGACGCCGAGACCGATCACCACACACAGGCCCTGGATGATCCAGAACCTGATCACCACGTTGACCTGTTCCCAGCCGAGCATCTCGAAGTGGTGCTGCAACGGAGCTATTCGGAAGATCCGTTTGCCGACGCCGGTGGCGCGCTTGGTGATCTTGAAGTAGCCGACCTGCAGGATCACCGAGGCGGTGATGATTACGAACAGGCCGCCGAGCAGCAGGACCAGCAGCTCGGTGCGGGTCATCACGGCCATGCCTGCCAGGGCTCCACCGAGCGACAACGAACCGGTGTCACCCATGAAGATCTTCGCCGGCGACGCGTTCCACCACAGGAAGCCGAACAGCGCGCCGGTCAGACAGGCGGCGACCACGGCCAGGTCGTGCGGATCTCGCACCTCGTAGCACTTGGCGCCGACGCCCTGTGCGGTCGCGCAGCTCTGGTTGAACTGCCAGATGCAGATCAGCGTGTACGCGCCGAAGACCATCATCGACGCGCCGGTCGCGAGACCGTCCAGGCCGTCGGCGAGGTTGACGCCGTTCGACATGCCGGCGACCAGCAGCAGGATCCAGATGATGACCAGGATCGCCGGCAGCTCCAGCCAGCCGATGTCGCGGATGAACGAGATGAACGGCGATGCCGGCCGCTGGCCGCGCTCGTCCGGGAACTGCAGCGCGAGGACGGCGAACACCACCGCGACCATGGTCTGGCCGGCCAGTTTCGCCTTGCTGCGCAGGCCGAGGCTGCGCTGCCGGAAGATCTTGATGAAGTCGTCCAGGAAGCCGACCGCGCCCATTCCGGCGAACAGGAACAGCACCAGGATCGCCGAGGCGCTCGGTGGCGTCATGGTGAACAGCTTGGCCGCGAAGTACCCGATGATGGTCGCGGTGATGAACACCGCGCCGCCCATGGTCGGCGTACCGCGCTTGGTGTGGTGGGAGGCCGGGCCGTCGTCCCGGATCTCCTGGCCGTACCCGCGTTTGGCGAGCCACTTGATCGCCCACCGCGTGCCGAGCAGCGTCAGCACCATCGCGACGGCGCCACCGAACAGGATCGAAATCACTGGGCGTCCTCCAGCAGCGCGTCGGCAAGACTGCGCAGTTTCGAGCCCTTGGAGGACTTCACCAGTACGACGTCGCCCGCGCGCAACTCGGATCTGAGCAGCTCGAGCGCGTCCGGGATCGTGTCGACGAACGCGGACTCGTCGCCCCACGAGCCTTCCAGCGAGGCGCCGAGATGGATCGGTTTCGCGCCCTCACCGACCACGAGCAGCCGGTTCACGTCCAGCCGTACGACGAGCCGCCCGATCGCGTCGTGCTCGTCGGCGGAGGTGTCGCCGAGCTCGAGCATCTCGCCGAGCACCGCCCAGGTCCGTGCACCCCGCGAGCGGCCGATGGCGACCAGCGACTTCAGCGCCGCGCGGGTCGAGTCCGGGTTGGCGTTGAACGCGTCGTTGATGATCGTCACGCCGTCCGCCCGCTCGGTCAGCTCCATCCGCGCGGCCGACACCCGCTGCGCCGCGTTCAGGCCGTCGGCGATCTGCTCCGGTGTCAGGCCGACCGCGAGCGCGACCGCCGCGGCGGCGAGGGCGTTCGAGACGTGGTGCTCGCCGATCAGCTGCAGCTGGACGGCGCCGCTGAAGGCCGGAGCGGCAGATTCAGTGCCGCCGCCGATGTGCAGGGCGAACGCTGCCCGGCCCTCGCCGTCGAGCTTCACGTCGGTGGCCCGGACATCCGCCTCGGGCGCCTCGCCGAAGGTCAGCACCTTCTCCTGCGTCCGGCTTCGCATCGCGGCCACCCGGTGGTCGTCGGCGTTCAGTACCGCCGTACCGCCCGGCCGCACCGCCTCGATCAGCTCGCCCTTGGCGATCGCGATGTTGTCCTGGGACCCGAACTCGCCGACGTGCGAGGTGCCGACGTTCAGCACCAGGCCGACCGCCGGCGGCGTGATCCCGGTCAGGTAGGTGATGTCGCCGGCGTGCCGGGCGCCCATCTCGGCGACCAGGTACTTCGTGCTCGGCGACGCCTGCAGTGCGGTCAGCGGGTGGCCGAGCTCGTTGTTGAACGAGCCTTCCGGGCACACCGTCTCGCCGTACGGGCGGATCAGCTGGCCGATCAGGTCCTTGGTGCTGGTCTTGCCGGTCGACCCGGTCAGGCCGATCACCGTCAAGGCGGGCAGCCGGCCGATCACCAGCCGGGCCAGGTCGCCGAGGGCCCGCTCCGCGTCGTCGACCACGATGCACGGGCTGCCGTCCACCGCGCGGGTGGTGAGCGAGACCGTGACACCCGCGGCAGTCGCCGTACCGACGAAGTCGTGCCCGTCGACGCGCTCACCGGGCAGGGCGACGAACAGCCCGCCCGGTTCGGCGCCTCGCGAATCGATCACCACCGCGCCGTCGACAACGGCCGTGGGCTCGACGCCCACGAGCTCGCCGCGAACGGCGTCGGCGATCTCGCCGCAACTGACAGGGATCACCGGTCTGCCTCCAACAGCTCACGCACGGTTTCGCGGTCGTCGAACGGGTGGATCACGCCGCCGATTTCCTGGCCGGTCTCATGGCCCTTTCCGAGTACGACGACGGTGTCGCCGGGGCCGGCCAGCTCGATCGCGGACGCGATCGCCTGCCGGCGGTCGCCGATCTCGTGCAGGTCGACGGCCGGAACCGCCTCCCGCGCACCTGCCACTGCGGCGGCCCGGATCGTCGCCGGGTCCTCGCTGCGCGGGTTGTCGTCGGTCACGATCACCACGTCCGCGGTCCGGGCGGCGGCGGCTCCCATCGCCGGCCGCTTCCACGGGTCGCGGTCGCCACCGCAGCCGATGACGGCGAACAGCCGGCCCTTGGTCGCCCCGCGCGCCGCCTTCAGCGCCAGCTCGACCGCATCCGGGGTGTGGGCGTAGTCGACGATCACGGCCAGGCCGTCCTCGCGGGTGAACAGCTCCATCCGCCCGGGCACGGTCGCGGTCCGCAGACCGGCCGCGATCGCCTCGGCGGGTACGCCGACCTGTCGCAGCATCACGGTCGCGAGCAGCGCGTTCGCGACGTTGAAGTCGCCGGGCAGCGCGGTCTCCACGGTCAGCGTCTCGTCCGGCCCACGGATGTCGAGCACCGTCGTACCGTGCTCGGACCGGTGCAGGCCGGCCACCGTCCAGTCGGCGTCGCCCTTGGTCGACACGGTGACCAGCGGTACGACGGTCTGCGCGGCCAGCCGGCGCCCGTACTCGTCGTCGATGGTCACCACCGCGACATCACACCGCTCCGGGGTGAACAACGAGGCCTTCGCCTGGAAGTACTCCTCGAACGTCTTGTGGAAGTCCAGGTGGTCCTGCGTGAGGTTGGTGAACCCGGCCACCGCGAACCGGGCGCCGTCGACTCGGCCCATAGCAAGGGCGTGGCTCGACACCTCCATCGCGCACCACGCGACCGCCTGCTCCCGCATCACCGCGAACAGCGCCTGCAGATCAGTGGCCTCCGGAGTGGTCCGGACGCTCTTCACCACCTCGTCGCCGACACGCGTCTGAATCGTGCCGATCAACGCCGCGCGCCCGAGCTCCCGCAGTACTGCGTCCAGCAGGAAACTGGTCGTGGTCTTGCCGTTGGTCCCCGTCACCCCGAGCAGCCGCAGCTCACTGGTCGGCTCGCCGTAGACCCGCGACGCGACCGCACCGAGGACACTGCGCGGGTCGTCGACGACCAGTGTGGGGAGACCGGTTGCCGCAGCACGGTCAGCCCCCGCAGGGTCCGTGAGTACTGCGACTGCGCCGGACTGCTGGGCTTTCGCGACGAATTGCGCGCCGTGCGTGACCGCACCGGGCAGAGCGGCGTACAGGTCGCCGGGGAGAACGGACCGCGAGTCGAGGGTGACGCCGGTGACGGTGACCGGCGACGTTGCCGGACTCCGGGTGTGGGCGACGCTCGCGAGGTCGGCGAGGCTGACCGGCACGACATGCCGTGGCCTGATCGCTGCGACCGCGCCGCCTGCGGCGGTAGGGGTGGACACGGGCCCTGAGGCTACCGCTCCGGACCCTGTGACTCCTACCTGACCCTGCGTCACCATCACCAGGTGATCGGGACGTTGGGCTGCTTGGCCCCCGTCGGCGGGACAACATACTTCTGCAGCGCGTAGCTCATCACGTCGCGGAACACCGGTCCTCCTTGCAGGCCACCACCCCGAACGCCGTCACTCGGGTCGTGCAGTACGACGTAGGTAACGAACCGTGGGTTGTCGGCCGGAGCAAATCCGGCGAAAGAAGTGGCCCACTTGCGGTAGCAACTGCAGGCGGAGTCGACCTCCTGCGCCGTACCGGTCTTGCCTGCCACCAGGTAGCCGTCGATCGCCGCCTGCGGTGCGGTGCCCTTCTTCGCGGTGACCGCCTCCATCATCGTGGCAACCTCCTTGGCGGCCTTCTCGCTCACAACCCGGTGCGGCGCCGCGGTCTGGTTCGGGATCACAGTGCCGTTCGCGTCGACGTAGTTGCGGACCAGCTTCGGCGGGACATAGACGCCGCCATTGGCGACCGCGTTCACCGCGGACGCCATCTGCACCGCGTTCACCGACAGGCCCTGGCCGAAGGCGACGTTCGACCGGGTGATCTCCGGCCACTCGTCGCCGCCCATCAGCCGGCCGCTGCTCTCGCCGGGAAAGTCCAGGCCGGTCGGCTGGCCGAACCCGAAGTTGTGCAGGTACTTCACGAACTCCGCGATCGGCATCTGCTGCGCGGCCATGATCGTGCCGACGTTCGACGACTTCGCGACCACACCGGCGATGGTCAGGTTCATCGGGCCGTGGTCCCAGTGGTCCTTGATCGTGCGACGCTGCACGTCGATGCTGCCGGGCACCCGGAGCTTGGTGTTCAGGTCGATCAGGTTGGCGTCGGCGAGCGCGGCCATGGTCGCCACCTTCTGCACGCTGCCAGGCTCGTAGGTGCGCTCCAGCGCCGGGTTGTTCAGGTCGCTGGACTTGTACGGCTTGTTCGGGTCGAAAGTCGGGTAGTTGGCCATCGCCAGCAGCTCGCCGGACTTCACGTCCTCGACGATCACCGTGCCGGAGCTGGCCTTGTACTGCTTGACCGCCTGCTCGATCCGCTTCTCCGCGAAGAACTGCAGGTCGGTGTCCAGGGTCAGCTGGACGCCGACGCCGGGCTTCGGCTCGTCGACCGTGTGGTTCGCGTTCGGGATCTTGTTGCCCTTGGTGTCGACCTCGTACATCGCCTTGCCGTCGTGGCCGGACAGCTTGTCGTTCAGGCCGTACTCGAGTCCGGACAGGCCCTTGCCGTCGGCACCCGTCACCCCGACGACGGTCGCGGCGATGCTGCCGTTCGGGTGGCTGCGGATCGGGTCGTCCTCGGTATACAGGCCGGCCAGTAGCGGAGCCGCCTGGTCCTGCGGTTTGCCCTTGTTCTGCTGGGTGATGGTCGCGTTCGCGGTCTTGATCTCGGCCTGGATCGCGCTCCACGTCGTCGGCGGCACCTGGTGCGCGAGATAGGCGAAGCGGCCCTTGCCGGACATCGCGGCGACCAGCTTCGCGTACGTCGTACCGGTGAGCTTCGGCGTGAGGATCGAGGCGAGCTGCTGGGCGACGGGCTTGGTCTGGGTCGGGTCCGCGGTGATCGCGACCGCGTCCTCGGAGACCGCCAGCTCGACGCCGTTGCGGTCGGTGATGCTGCCGCGGGTCGCATAGAGGGTGAACGGTTTGGTGTTCTCCCGGGTCGCCGCCTGCGCATAGCTGTCGGGGTCCACGCCCTGGAGCAGCACGAGGCGCCCGGCGAACAGCGACAACACGAACGCCATCACCCCGAACGTCACCCGCAACCGCACGGTCGGCCGCCCCAACCGCAACATCCGCGGCGCTTTCGGCACCCTCCGCTTCTTGGGCCGTGGCTGTGGCCGATTCTGCGGCGGCCGCTTGCGCGCTGACGCGCTCTTCTTCACCGGGCGCTTGGCCGCCTTCTTGGCCGGCGCCTTCCGCTCCGCCCCGTCGGGTCCACGGCGCGGCACCTGCCGGGCGGCGGCCGCCTTCTTGCGCGGCGCTGAACGTCCAGCGCTCTCTGGGGCCGGACGGCGTCGCCGTTCTCCCTGACCGCTCGCAGCGGAGCGGCGCGGAGCAGCGGTCTCCTCCTGGGACTGCCGGAGGAGGCGGTCACGGGTGGACTCGGGGCGTTGCGGGGCGGTGCGGCCACTGTCTGTAGCGGAGGAACGACGGGGTTGAGCCTTGCGGGGCGGATTCTCCCGGCCCGGTGTGGCACCACGCTTGCGTGGCGGCTCGTTTCCCCGTCGATCCGTCATCCGATCATCCCCGTGTGGTCGTGGCGGGTGGCTTCTTCGTCGTACCCGCCGGAGGCTTCGTGGTTCCCGCGGGCGGATTGGTGGTGCCGGTCGGCTTGGTGGTGCCTGCCGGCGGTTTGACCGGTGTCGTCGGCTTCACGACCGGTGTTGCCGGTTTCACGACCGGTGCCGTCGGCTTCACGGCCGGCGGCGTGGTCGCGATGCCCGTCGGCGTACCCGGGCCGAACATCGCCGTACCCGTGCCGGCCTTGCCCTCCGCGGGCACACCGAGCACCCGGCCGTCGGACAGCCGCAGGAACACCGGGTTCGGATTCGGCACCATGCCCATCCGCAGTGCACGGTCGGACAGGTTCTGCGGCGACTCCAGCGTGCGGACCTGCTTCTCCAGCTGCTCCTGCTGGTCGCGCAGCTGATCCGCCTGGCTGCTCAGCTTGGTCACCTGGAACGTCCCGCTCTGCAGCTCCGTGTTCAGCAGCAGCAGACCGACCAGTCCGGCGGCCAGCAGCGACACCACGAAGATGACGAACGGCATCCGCGGCGGCCGGAACGGCGCGCCGTACACGACCCGCAGCCTCGGCTCGGAGCGCTTCTTCGCGGGGACCGGCGTCACCCGCGCCTTCTGCGGGCTGAAGACAGTACTCATCAGGCCACCAGTCCCTTCTCCCGGACTCTCGTCGCCGCCCGCACCCGGGCGGAGGCCGCTCGCGGGTTCGCCGCGACCTCTTCCTCGGTCGGCCGCTCGGCGCCGCGGGTCAGCAGTTTCAGATACGGCTCGTGCCCGGCCGGAATCACCGGCAGGTCGTCCGGTACGTCGCTCTTCGTCGCGGCCGCGAACGCCTGCTTCGTGATCCGGTCCTCGAGCGACTGGTAGCTCATCACCACGATCCGCCCGTGCAGCGCCAGCGCCTGCAGCGCGGCGGGCAGCGCACGGCGCAGTACCTCGAGCTCGCCGTTCACCTCGATCCGCAGCGCCTGGAACGTCCGCTTCGCGGGGTGTCCCCCGGTACGCCGGGCCGCCTGCGGGATCGCGTTCCGGACCAGCTCGGACAGCCGCGCGCTGTTCGTGAACGGCTCGGTCTCCCGCTCCCGCACGATCCGGTCCGCGATCCGGCGGGCGAACTTCTCCTCGCCGTACTGGAACAGGACCCGGGCCAGGTCGGCCGCGCTGTAGGTGTTGACGATGTCGGCCGCCGTGGTCGGGCCGGTCGAGTCCATCCGCATGTCCAGCGGCGCGTCCTGCGAGTACGCGAACCCGCGGTCGGCCTCGTCCAGCTGCATCGAGGAGACACCGAGGTCGAACAGGATCCCGTCGATGGCCGGCACGCCGAGGTCCACGAGCGCCCGCGGCAGCTCGTCGTACACCGCGTGGACGAGAGTGATCCGGTCCTCGTACGGCGCCAGCCGGTCGCCCGCGAGCCGCAGCGCGGCCGGGTCCCGGTCGAAGCCGATCAGCCGTACGTCGGGAAACTTCCGCAGGAACGCCTCGGAATGACCACCGAGGCCGAGGGTGGCGTCGACGAAGACGGCACCGGGATGCGCGAGTGCCGGCGCCAGCAGCGCGACAACGCGCTCCAGCATCACCGGCACATGCCGCTCCGCAGCGTCCATCCTCGACCCTTCCCGTCGCCGCGGGAGCGACCCTGCCCCCGCAGGTCTTGTGTGGTACGTAGACAGCACCGTCCGGTCAGATCGCGGGTACGCCTCCCGGGGAAGTACCTGATGGCCTTGGCGCCGGGGAAGTGGCGTCAACACTCAGGTCGGAAGTCGGACCCGTGATCTCACCGGACGGTCGGTGTGTCCTCGCACTCTGTTCAACTGTGCTTCTAGAAGATGCCTGGCAGCACTTCCTCGGAGAGGTCGGCGAACGCCTGCTCCTGCTCCGCGGAGTACCGGTTCCAGTTCTCCGTGTTCCAGATCTCCACCCGGTTCATCGCCCCGATGACGACGCAGTCGCGATCCAGTGACGCGTAATCGCGCAGCATCGGTGGGATGGTGACCCGGCCCTGCTTGTCCGGCATCTCGTTCGAGGCGCCGGCGAACAACATCCGTAGGTAGTCCCGCGCACCTTTGTTGGTGATCGGAGCCTGCTTCAACTGCTCGGTCAGCTGGACGAACTCACGCTCCGGCCACACGGACAGCGATCGCTCCTGCCCTCGCGTGATCACCAGACCGTCGGCCAGCTCGTCGCGGAACTTGGCCGGCAGGAACAGCCGTCCCTTGTCGTCGAGCTTGGGGAAGTGAGTTCCGAGGAACACGCTCCACCTCCCCGTTGCGGACTCTCCGACTCAGGCGGGTGCTTCCACCACTTCAGTTCCACTGCGCTCCACCTTACTCCACTTTCCACCACCGTCAACCAACTTCCGCCCCATTCCGCCCCCGCGCCGCCTGAATCCGCGCCTGCAATCCCGCGTGTCGCTGCCGCCTCAGCCGTTGCGCGTTCCTCCACTTCGCTCCACCGGCCGACTTTGAGAAGCCACCAACCATTTCCACCGCCGATTTATGGTCGGTGGGTTCTCAAAGTCGGGCTGATATGAACCATTCGCGGCGGTGCTGCGTGAACCTTCTGGGTGATCGGAACGTCGTACGCCGCACGCACTGCTTTTGCCGCCCGTACGCTTGGAGGGACGCGACAGCTGCACACCACAGACCGACCCGCCGTGAGGGCGTGCGCCGATGAACATCGAAACGTCAGGTAACGAAACCCCCGCCGGACTAGGCCCGACCCCTACAGCGGGTGAGAATGTGTCGGCAGTCAACGAATGGGGAGGACACAGAGTGAGCACCACCGCGACCAGCTCGCCGCTGGCAGGAGCCGGGGACTTCGACGAGCTGTCCGAGGTGGCGGGCCGCGTCCGCCGGGCCATGGAGCAGGTGATCGAGGGCAAACCCGACGTGGTCGAGGTCGCCATCACGGTCCTGCTGGCCGAAGGACATCTGCTGATCGAGGACGTGCCGGGCGTTGGCAAGACGATGCTGGCGAAGGCGCTGGCGAAGTCGATCGACTGCACCGTGCGCCGGATCCAGTTCACGCCGGACCTGCTGCCGTCGGACATCACCGGCGTCTCCGTCTTCAACCAGGAGATCCGCGACTTCGAGTTCAAGCCCGGCGCGGTGTTCGCGAACATCGTCGTCGGCGACGAGATCAACCGTGCCTCGCCGAAGACCCAGGCCGCGTTGCTCGAGTCCATGGAGGAGCGACAGGTCACCGTCGACACCACGACGTACCACCTGGACGCGCCGTTCATGGTCATCGCGACGCAGAACCCGATCGAGATGGAAGGCACGTACCCGCTGCCGGAAGCACAGCGCGACCGCTTCATGGCCCGGGTGTCGATGGGCTACCCCGAGCCGGCCGCCGAGCTGCGGATGCTCGACGGGCACGCCGCCGACGACCCGCTGCTGAGCCTGCAACCGGTGACCGACGGACAGCAGATCCTGCGGCTGGTGAAGACGGTGCAGTCCGTGCACGTGTCCGAAGGCGTGAAGGAGTACGCCGTTGCGCTGGTCGGCGCGACGCGGCGGTCGCAGGAGCTGCGGCTCGGCGCCAGCCCGCGGTCGACGCTGCACCTGATCCGGGCCGCGCGTGCGGCGGCCGCGCTCGACGCGCGCGAGTTCGTACTGCCGGACGACATCCAGGAGCTCGCGGTGCCGGTCCTCGCGCACCGCGTACTCCCTGCGGCTGAGGCGCATCTCGGTGGGCGCGGTGCAGCCGACATCATCTCCGGGTTGGTGTCCAGCGTGGCCCTCCCCCGCACCCGCCGGGACTGAGACATGCGGCAGGCACTGCGCGGACTGACCACCCGAGGGCGGGCGTTCGTCGCGGCCGGTCTCACTGCTTCGCTGTGCGCGCTGCTGCTCGGCCAGAAGGACCTGCTGCGCGTCGGCATCCTGCTGGCGGCGTTGCCGGTGGTCGCGGCTCTGGTCGTCGGCCGGACCCGACTGCGGCTGCAGGTACGCCGCAGCCTCGCGCCGGACCAGGTGCCGGTCGGGACCCAGGCGACGGTCGAGCTGACCCTGAGCAACCAGGGCCGGATGCCGGCGGGTCTGCTGCTGCTCGAGGACCGAATTCCTTACGTCCTCGGTCACCGGCCCCGGTTCGTCGTCGACCGAGTCAGCCCGAACTGGCGTCGTACGGTGACCTACCCGGTCAAGTCCGACGTCCGGGGGCTGTTCCAGGTCGGGCCGTTGATGCTGACCGTTGCCGACCCGTTCGGGCTGGTGGAGACCAGCCGGACGTTCACCCGGAGCCAGCACCTGCTGGTCACGCCGCGGGTCTACCGGCTCCCCGAGATCCGGCTGGGTGCGGACCGGGCCGGCTCGGGCGAGAACCGGCCGCGAGCGATCGCCTCCGCCGGTGAAGAGGACGCGACGGTCCGCGAGTACCGCGACGGCGACGACCTGCGCCGGGTGCACTGGCGGTCGACTGCACGCCGCGGTGAGCTGATGGTCCGTCGCGAGGAGCAGCCCTGGCAGAGCCGGTGCGCACTGTTCCTGGATGCGCGGACGATCTCGCACCACGGGCACGGACCGTCGTCCAGCCTGGAGTGGGCGGTCAGCGCGGCCGCGTCCGCCGGCATCGACCGGATCAGGCGCGGCTATGTCACCACGATGCTCGGTGGGCCGACCACGCTGAACGCGATCACCCACCGGACCTCCGCGTCGGTGCACCAGCCGCTCACACAGCAGCAGCTGCTGACCGAGTGCGCGACCGTCGAGGAGCACAAGTACGCCGAAGTCGGTCCGCTGCTGACCGTCGACCGGCACGCGCAGGAACCGAGCCTGGTGATCGCCATCCTCGGCGCCTGCAGCACCGATGACATCATCGCCCTGAACCGGTGGCGGACCAGCCAGGCGACCGGGGTCGTCCTGCTGCTCGACGCCGCCAGCTGGGCGGTCGGCGCCGAGGCGACCGAGAAGGCCGCCCGGTTGACCACCGCCACGGACGCCACCGAGAACGAGCTGCGCCGCAACGGCTGGCGAGTCGCCAGAGTCCGCCGCGGCGACCACCTACCGACCGTGTGGTCCGGCCTAGGGCTACGGAGCGGAAGGATCGCATGACTGTATTGATGCCGCGACTCCGTCGCGGCGGGTCATGGGGCTGTGACTCCCGGCCTTCCCTCATCGCTCCGGTCGCTTCGCTCCCTGCACTCCTCAGTCCAGGCCGGGAGGCCCCATGACCGGTCACGCACGGATTTCTCTTGCCGCTTGGGGAGCGACTGTTCTCGGGTCGCTCGTGCTTACGCCGGTGTTCTCCGGTCCGTTCTTGTTCATCAGCGCGTTCTTGTGCGCGGTGGTGACGGGCACCGGGGTCCTGCTGCAGAACCTGCGCACCCCGCGGGTCGTCGTACCGATCGTCCAGCTGCTCGTGCTGGTGGAGCTGCTGTCGCTGTTCTTCCTGCACGGGACGATGAAGTTCGGGCTGTTCCCGTGGAAGGCGACCGCGCTCGAGTTCAACTCGCAGATGGTCGACGCGATGGACTCCATCAACCGGTTCAGCGCGCCACTGCCGCAGGACTCGCATCTGACCCTGTTCGCGGTGTCGGTGATCACGGCGACCGGGCTCCTGGTCCACATCATCGCCGTCCAACTGCGGCAGGCCGCGTGGTCAGGACTGCTGCTGCTGATCATGTACACCGTGCCGGCCGCGACCGTGCACGGCGGTCTGCCGGCGTTGCTCTTCATCCCGCCGGCGATCGGGTACATCGTGCTGCTGTCCGCGGAGGGCCGCAGCCGGCTCAGCCGCTGGGGCCGCCGGATCTCGGGCGTCTCGCACCTCGACGCGGCCGAGCCCGTCGAGGCGTCGGCGCTCGGCCAGGCCGGGCGCCGGATCGGCCTGACCGTCGTCGCGATCGCCGCTCTCCTGCCCGCGTTGCTGCCGGCTCTGCCGGAAGGTGTCATCGGCAACGGTCTGGCCGGCGGCGGCACCGGCAACGGGATCGGGGCGTCGATCTCGTCGACCAACCCGATGCTGGACATGGGCAAGAACCTGAAACAAGGCGACAACGTCGTCGCACTCACCTACAAGGGCGGACCGTCCGGCGGCACGTACCTGCGGCTGACCGCACTCGACCTCTTCAACGGCAACAAGTGGGAGATCGCGCCGCGGTCCGACGGGCACAAGATCAGCGGCGACCTGACCGCGCCGCCCGGCTACACCGGTGACCTGTCCAAGCTCACGCAGACCAACATGGAGATCAACGTCACCCGGACGTTCCGCTCCCAGTTCGCGCCGGTCCCCTACCCGCTGCACTCGATCTCGCTGAAGAAGGACTGGCAGTACGACGCGGAAGCGCTGGACGTGGTGTCGACGAACGGGTCGATCGTCGGCGGCAAGAAGTACAAGCTGAGCTCGTACGACCTGCAGCCGACGCCGCAGCAGCTGCACGACTCGATCACCACGAGCGCCCCGGACCAGTACACGTCGGTCGTGCCGCAGAAGACGCCGAACGACATCAAGCAGAAGACGCTCGAGGTCACCGCCGCCGCCGGGGACAACAAGTTCGAGGCCGCGGTACTGATCCAGAACTGGTTCCGCAGCGGCGACTTCACGTACAGCACCGCGAACGCCAGCGGCAGCGGCATGCCCGCGCTCGAGGACTTCCTGCTGAAGAACAAGACCGGGTACTGCGAGCAGTTCGCGACCGGGATGGCGCTGATGGCGCGGATCATCGGGATCCCGTCCCGGGTCGGGATCGGCTTCCTGCCCGGCACGGCCGGCAAGGACGGCGAGTACACGGTCCGGATGCACGACATGCACGCCTGGCCGGAGCTGTACTTCCAGGGCTACGGCTGGGTCCGGTTCGAGCCGACGCCGTCCGCCCGGGTCGCGTCCACGCCGAACTGGACGGTCGCCGCGGCCGGGGACCCGACCAACTCGACCACCGCGCCGACCACCGCGCCGACGACGCCGGGCGCCGGCGAGACCCCGGGGATCGACCAGCCCCGCCACGACCCGAACCTGCCGAACGACAGCGGCATCGCGATCGTTGACTCCGGCAACTGGTTCACCAACGGTGGCGGGCAGGTGATCGCCGGGGTGCTCGGTGTGGCGCTGCTGCTGTCCATCCCATGGCTGATCCGGGCACTGACCCGCCGGCGGCGCTTCCTGCGACCGCCGGGACGGGCCGGAGCCGAAGGGCTGTGGGCCGAGGTCCGGGACACCGCGCGCGATCTGGGGCTGGACTGGTCCGAGATCTCGACACCGCGGCAGACCGGTCAGTGGCTGCTGACGAAGCTCCCTGAGGAGACGCATCCGGACGCGCGCAAGCTGGCGCGTGGGATCGAAGCGCTCCGGTACGCCGGGGATACCGCCGATCCCGAGCTGGACCTCCGCCCCGAGGCAGCCGCCGTACGCAAGGCGCTGTGGACCCAAGCCCCACGCCGCCGCCGCTGGCGGGCCCGCTTCCTGCCGCCCTCGTGGCGCTGGTACCTGAGCCGGGGCAGCACCGAGGCCTCCGACCTCCTGGACGAGTTCGACCTCCTCCTGGCCCGCCTCCGCTCCCTGGTCCTCCCCAAACGCCCCCACACCAACTAGCCCGTCAGCGCCGCCCCGCCCCGCCCAAGCCGAGACGAGCTGGACCATCTCAGGGGTCAACCCCCGAGGTGGTCGGTTGCGTAACCAGAATCCGGATCCGCAACCGACCAGGTCAGGGGTTGACCCCTCAGACGCACCGCGGCGGGCCGGGTGGAGGCGGCTGGGCGGTGCGGGGTGAAGGGCGGGGTGAAAGCGGCTGGGCGCCGGGCGTCTGCGTGCACAAAACGACCACACCCGCGCCCTTAGCGGGGCACGGGTGTTGTGGAGATGCGGTGGACTAGAGGTCCTCGTCGCGGCGGCGGCGCCAGCGGTCTTCCATGCGCTCCATGAAGCTGCCGGACGAGTCGTGCTTGGTCCGGTGGCGTTTGGTCGGTGGCGGCGGCGGGATGTCGTCGGCCTCCCCCGCGTTGCTGATCCGCTTCATGCTCAGCGCCGCGATGTACAGGCACGCGACCATCATCACGAAGCCGACGACGCCGATGATGGTGTTGGGGATGATCGCACCGGTCATCAGTACTGCGATGCCCAGCACGAATCCAACGCCGGCAAGCACTGCCCGGCGCTTGTAGTACAAGCGCACATTGGTCCCCCGCATAGCGGAAACAAACTTCGGGTCTTCCGCAGCGAGGGCGCGTTCGAGCTGCTCGAACTGGCGCTGCTCTTCTTCCGAGAGGGGCACCGTCGATCCCTCCATGATGAGCGCGATCTCGATAGGCCGCCTTCAGTCTAGGCCGCGTGTGGCTGACACGAAACCCTGACCGGCTGTCCAGCGCGTCACGGTCCGGCAACTGCCCCACCAGAACAGGTCCCAAACCCATGTATTCCGGCGTGTCGCTCACAGCCCGTTGACAGCGATCACCCCGTGACCGTGCCGCAGGTAGCCCGATCGTCACCCTCCGTCGCAACCCGCCGGGCCGCCGCGCGGGCTCAGCGCGTCGCGAGAATGTGCAGCTGGGTGGCCAGCGCACGGAACGCCGGGTGCTGGCTGGCAGCACGCTCGAGCTCGGCCAGCGAGTCCGCGGCACCCGGCTCGGAGTCGACGAACGCGGCCGGCACCAGGTCGGCGAACGTCCGTACCCCGTGCACCGTGTGCACCATGAACCCGGCGTCGGCCAGCTGCGCCGTGATCCCGGCCTCGTCGAACCGCCGCGGCATCGGATCGGTCGCACCCCAGCGCCCGTCCGGATCCTGCAGCGCGATCCGCGCCTCGGCCAGATGCCCGGCCAGCGCGCGGGCCAGTACGACCGCGTTGCGCTGGGCAACGAGCAGACTCAGCACGCCGCCCTTCCGCAGTACCGACGCCATCGCCTGCAACGCCTGCACCGGGTCGTCGACGACCTCGAGGACGCCATGGCACAGTACGGCGTCCGCGCTCGCCTCGCCTGCCAGTCCCGGGAGCTCGCCCGCGTCGCCCTGGACTCCACGGACCAGCTTGCTCACGCCTTCGTCGCTGGCCCGTCGCTCCAGCGATGCCAGCGCGTCCGGGCTCGGGTCGACAACCGTCACGCGATGCCCCTCGACCGCCAACGGGACCGCGAATCCGCCGGTGCCGCCGCCGAGGTCGACGATGTCCAGCCCGCCGTCCGGATCGGTCCGGCCGCGGCCGGCCAACGCGACGCGCAACGCCTCGCCGACCAACGCAGTACGCACGCTCCGCCGTCGCCGATCCACCATCAACCCTCCAGCCATTCCCCCATCAGCACCGCCGCGCCACACCCTACTTCCACCCCGCCCCGCCGGCCGGTGCCCGGGGTCGCGGGTCGGAGTCTCAGGACGGTGCGTGGGCGATGACGTACAGGCGGCGGGTGGTTTCGGCGCGGGCGGTGATCGGCCCGCGGAGGTACCACTCGACGTCGACGAGACCGGCTGCCTCCATGATGTTCACGACCTGGCCCGGGTCATGAAGGACGTAGTCCAGGTTGACCTCGTGGCCGAGGAACTCCTCGACGTGGCGGACCTCGGAGCCGGCGTGCAGGGCGAGCACCAGCCAACCGCCGGGGTCGAGCGGACGGGTCAGCGACGCGATCGCGTCAGGGAGTTCCGACACCGCCAAGTGGATCAGCGAGTACCAGCCGAGGACTGCCGCCCAGCCGGAGCTGGTCGGTGGCCGCCCGAGCCGGCGGAGATCGCCGACCTCGAAGGTACGGTCCGGAAAGCGCCGCCGCGCCTCGGCGACCATCTCCGGCGAGATGTCGACGCCGACGGCATCCGCGTCCCGGTCGGCCAGGTACGCCGTGATGTGGCCGGGCCCGGAGCCGACCTCGACGACCGGACGACCGTTGGCATGGGCAACCACCCGGTCGAGCAGCCACCGCTCGAACGGCAACCCGTCGAGCTCGTCGACCAGCTCGTCCGCGTACGCCGTCGCCACCGCGCCGTACGACGAACGCACCCGGGCGTCACGTGCCTCTGTGCCGTCGGCGATGACCGTGTCGCGGTCGACCGCCTCGACGACGGCGACTGCTTCCTCCTCGGGCACCGGGCCGAGGAGGTGAATCCACCGGCGGTCGTGCTGACCGACGCGGCGCTCCAGCTCCCGCACGAGCGGATCGGGGCGTGCGGCCATCCGGCGCAGGCATTCCTCGACGTCGGACCGGTCGGCGAACTTGTGCAGCCGCTCGGTCCGCGTCCGCAGCTCGCCGGGCGCCTGCGCACCGCGCAGCAGCAACACGGTGATCAGCGCTCGCTCATCGGTCTCGAGGCCGAGCTTCTCGTCGAGGGTCTGGTGGTATTTCAGCGTCCGACGCCCGGTGTCGACCCAGACGATCCGCAGCAGCTCGCGATCCCGCAGCGACCGCGCGACCCGCTCGACGGTCCCCTGGTCGTAGTCGACGACCGGCTCCCGATTGCTGGTCTGATTGCAGGCCGTCCGCAGCGCGTTCGCGGTGAGCGGGTACGACGCCGGCACCGTCGCCTGCTTCTCCAGCAAGCTCCCCAGCACCCGCTGATCCTCGGCATCCAGGACAGGAAGGTCACTCACCTGCCTGACCTTAGTTGCATCCCGGTGCCAGCTGGGCGCGGCGGCTGAGTGATCAGCCGGGTTGGTAGGTCTCCGGAAGGGTCAGTGGCTCGAAGGCAGTGCCGTTGCAGGCGGAGCAGAGGGCATCGTCCTGGATGCCGGAACCGGCACATTGCGTGCAGAGGCCGTCATGCCAGGACTCACCGGACAGCGAGTGGTGGGGGCGTGGGTAGTGGGTGTCGGGCAGGTAGCACTCGGCGCCGGTGCGGGCGTGCATGCGACCGCACAGGTCCTTGCCCAGACCTCTCTGCTGTTCGCTCACGGTCGGGATCTCCTCAGTGCCAGGCTCGTCAGCTGGCTTGCATCCAGGGTTGGGTCAGAACGGACTGCGGGTCGGTGGTCGCGGTGAGCACCGGGGTGGTGGACAGCCGGAGGCTTGCTTCCACCTGCCCGTAGAAAGTGTCGGCCGCGCGGACCAGGTCGTCGGCCTCGCGGGTCGTGACGGCGCGCTCCAGCCCGGCCTCGGCCGCGGCACGCTGAGCGGCACCGGCGGCGAAGAACGTCGCCCACTCGCCGAACTCCGGCGCAACCTCGGCCAGCAGCACCCATGCGTTGCGCTGCACCCGGCGGCGGCTGCCCGAACGGACCGGGCGGGCGCGGACGGCGAGCACGGCGGCCGCGACCCGGAGCGCCCCTACGTGGGCGCTCGAGTAGCGAATCAGGTGGTCACTGGTCTCCGTGGCCTCGGCCAGCGCGGCGCGGGCCCGGGACAGCTCGCGGCTGGCCGCACCGGCGGCCGCCGGCGATACCGGTGAAACTGTCATCGGTCGGTCACCCTCTCCAGTTGCCAACGGCCCGAGTCCGGGTCGTGGGCGAGATCGAACAACTCGCGGCGGCCGTGGCGACCGCATCCTGCTTCGACCCGGAACACGGTGCGCTCCGGGCCCCAGTCCGCGTCCAGCACCCCGACCGCCGCCGGGCTCGCACCCTCGGCAACCGGCCGCTCGGGGGTGAGCGTGGCGGCGGCGCGGGAACTGGGGGTCGCTGCCGCCGCCACGCCGGCTGTGGTCCTGGGGTGGGCGGTCGTGGTTGCCGCCGGGTGGATCCGAGTGGGACGGGTCGTGCGTGCCGCCGAGCAGGCTTCGGCGACCATGGCGGCATCGATCCGGGCCGGCAGCAGGTCGGACTGCGCCGCGTGGCCGGCGCGGGCGTCGTAGGTCTCGCCGGTGCCGATGATGCCGCGCTCCCACCAGGCGGCGGTCTCGGTCCATTGGGACCTGAGCGCGCAGACCCGCCAGAGGCGGCCACGCCAGAGGAACTGGTCCGGGGTCTCGATGCCGTCCACGAACACCGAGTGCACCTCGACAGCGTCGTCGAACTCCCACATGGTCCATCGCCTCCTCTGTGTCTGCTTCCCCTGATCGACGGCCGGGTCGGAGGCCCGGCGGGTAGGCCCGGGGTGGGGGTCGAGGACCACCCCGGTGCCCGGCCCGCCGGGACCACCGGATTCCGATGCGGCCGCAACTCCGCACCGGAGCCGTCCAGCTGTCCGGCTCACCCTTGTCCGGCCTCCCGACGAAACCGGATCTGAGGTAATCGAACATCTGTTCGAACAATGGAAGCGTATCGCCGCCCGCCGACAATCGTCAACGGCCCGTAATTCCGGCGCGTCGCCGGACAACCGGTCCGACCGCCAGACTGGAAGTCCAGCGACGGAGGGACGAACGGTGAAGAAGCGGACAGCCGGAATCGCCGCGGCGGCGGTCGCCGTCGTGGTGGCAGCGATCGCGCTGCCGCTCTTCCAGCCGTGGCGGCTCGTCACCGACAAGGTCGTCGACGAGGCACTACCCGGCACTGCTCCGATCTCCACACAGACATCGTCGACGACGCCACCGACAGTTTCCGTCGCTCCGGCACAACCGACGGTTCCAGTCAAGACCGGACCGAAGATTCTCCTGACCGGAAAGCTGATCGCTCACGAACACCGAACGTCCGGCACGGTCGCCGTACTCGCGCTCCCGGACGGCAGCCGGGTGCTGCGGATCGAGAACCTCGACACCTCGGACGGACCCGACCTCAAGGTGTGGCTGAGCGATGCCGAGGTGATCGCCGGCCGGGCGGGCTGGCACGTCTTCGACGACGGCGCCTACCGAAGCCTGGGCAGCCTCAAGGGCAACCATGGCAACCAGAACTACCCGATCCCCGCCGAGGTGAAGCTGGAGAGCTTCCGCAGTGTGGTGATCTGGTGCGACCGGTTCAACGTTTCGTTCGGTGCGGCCGGGCTCGCATAAGCTCAGCAGGGTGAGCAGTCATCCCAATGTGCAGAAGGTGGCCGACGCGCTGGCGGCGGCGGGGGCCACGGGCGAGATCGTGATCCTGGACGACGCGGTGCCGACCGCCGCGGCGGCGGCGGCCGAGCTCGGGTGCGAGGTCGGCGCGATCGCGAACAGCCTGATCTTCGACGGCGACGGCGCGCCGGTTCTCATCCTCACCTCGGGCGCGCACCGGGTGGACACCGCGAAGGTCGCCGCCGGGCTCGGGATCGGCAAGCTGAAGCGGGCCACGCCGGAGTTCGTCAAGGAGCACACCGGTCAGGCGATCGGCGGCGTCGCGCCGGTCGGACACCCAGGCCCGGTCCCGACCTACGTGGACACCGCCCTAGAGCAGTACGACGTGATCTGGGCCGCGGCCGGCATCCCGCACTCGGTCTTCCCGACGACGTACGGCGAGCTGCTGAAGCTCACCGCCGGGACGCCGATCAGCGTGAACTGAGTACGGCGGGAATCGCCGTACTCACGAACCGCCGGGTCAGCCCCGCGCGGGTGTGCCGCCACCACGGCCCGGTCCGGAACGCCGGGCCGTACCGCCGGCGCCGGACGTCCTCGACGACGTCCGCGGGAGCCCCCAGATAGGGCAGCACGTCGAAGGCGGCGCGCTTCGTGATCAGGTCGCCGGTCGCCAGCGTGACGTGCGCGCGGGCGATCGTGAGCAGGCTGAGGTCGACCCAGATGTCGGCGTACCAGTTGCTCCGCTTCCGGGTGGCCGGCAGCCAGAAGTCGTCCAGGTCGTGCCGGATGAAGGCGAACAGCTCCTCGTCGGTTGTCTCCGGCAACAGCTCCGACGGCGCCGGGCCGAACAGCGCGCGGTTGCCGATGGCAAGCTCTCGACGGGTCACCGGGGTCACCGGGCGGTCGAAGTACCGCTGGTGGGCGAAGGTCGGGTGCCGGACCGAGAGGTCGGCCAGCTCCGTCATGTACGAGCAGTGGAGTTTCGCGGCCAGTGGCCACTCACGGATCAGCTGCCGGTGTACGTCGGCGACAGCGGGCGGAGGTGGCGACGACGTCACGACGATCACGTCCAGGTCGCTGCGGCCCAACTGGTAGTCCCCCAGTGCCAGTGAGCCGTGCAACCAGACTGCCTCGACCGCGGCGACTTTGCAGACAGACGTGACGAAGCCGTCCAGCACACACTGGACGGCTTCATCGATCACAACGCCCAGACTAGATGGCCGGCCGGACGTCTACGTCGGCAGCCCGCACGTACGCTATCCGGTGACCGAACCAGATCTCGTAGTACTTGTCCTTGCCGAGCACCTGGACGTGGTCGGCCGGCGGTTGCCCGTCGAACGTCACGGCCCGGTAGTAGTCGGTCTCGATGTTCAGGTCACCGACCGGGTAGGACTGACCCGCGCCGATCGTGTACTGCAGCGGCGTGACCGTCTGGTAGGGAATACCGGCCGGGTACGCCGACTGCTCCGGGTACGCACGTCCGTACACCGGCACCGACGTCTTGCCCGCCTTCGGCTTCACGACGAGGCCGGGCTTGGCGAACGCGTCCGGAGCAGACGCCGGGCTCTTGAACCAGCCCAAAGCGCCCAGGTACCAAACGGCGACCCAGTCGCCCTGACGCTGCGCCACGACGTACTGCGAACCCGCTGCGGCCCGTGAGCCCATGTCGGAGACGTCTGTGGTGCCGTCGATCCCGGTCGGGTGCAGTCCGATGTCCTTGACCAGCGGAGCGTTGTCGTCGGGCGACTGACGCAGGTAGACGAAGTTGGTGCCCTGCGGCGTGCATGTGGTGTTCGGCGCGTCGCAGTTGGAGACGACCTGGACGTTGTTCGCGAAGCCCGGCTTGATCGTCACGATCGACCCCGTACGGACCGGGAAGACCTTGTGTCCGTAGATCGGCGCACCGAGCAGGTCGAAGTAGTGCTCCCAGTCCCAGTAGGGTCCCGGGTCCCAGTGCATGCCCGCCACCGTCGACGGCACCGTGCCCGGCACCTGGTCGTGGCCGATGATGTGGGCCCGGTCGAGCGGGATGTTGTTCTTCGCGGCCAGGTACTTCACCAGCTTGGCCGAGTTGCGGTACAGCGACTCGGTGAACCAGGTGGCGCCCTGCGGCGCGAAGCCCTCGTGCTCGATGCCGATGCTGTGCATGTTCACGTACCAGTTGCCGGCGTGCCAGGCGACGTCCTTGGCCTTCACGTGCTGCCAGGTGTGCCCGTCGGACGACCGCATGGTGTAGTTCCAGCTCACGTACGTCGGGTCCTGCACCAGGTTCAGCACGCCCTGCCAGGTGCCCTCGGTGTCGTGGATGACGATGTAGTCGATCTTGCCGGTCTTCGGCCGGTTGGCGAGGTCGTGGTTGCCGTAGTCGCCCGCGGTGCCGAACTCGGAGTACGGCGCCGGCAGCCACTCGCAGCCGAGGGTCGGCGGGCACTCCACGTCGGACTTCGACGGCTGCACTCCGGCCGGCAGCGACAGCTTGCCGACCTGGGCCTTGTCCGGCTTGACGGCGACGGCCGGCATCACGATCTGCTGGCCGGTGTTCGTCGTACGCGCCGCGCCCTTGGCCATGATCGAGTAGACGTCGTCGGCGAACCCTGCGGCGCCGACCTTGTCCCCCGCCTCGGCGTACGACGCCACTGCGCCGTACCACCCGGCCGGTGAGGTGGTCGCGCCGACCGGAAGGCCGAGAGACTTCTGGTACGACGCCAGCACCGCGGCGCCACCGTTGATGTTCGCGGTGACGTCGTTGCGCAGCGAGGAGGCGTCCAGCCCGGTCAGCTCCGACGCCTTCTTCAGCGTCTGCAGCGACTCGGCCGTGGCGACCTTCTGCTTGCCGGACAGGTCGGCCACCTCCGACGCACCCAGCGAGGTGAGGTGCATCGGGCCGTAGCCGCCGGACGTACTCGGGGCGCCGGCGTGGTCGTCCCAGCGCGACTCGGCGTACGAGACGGCCAGCAGGACGGACTCCGGTACGCCGTACTTCGCAGCGGCCGCGCTGTACGCCGTGGCGGCGACGGCGGACGGTGCGGTCGGCGTAGAGGGTTGTGACGCCTCGGCGGGTGGACTTCCCAACGACACGCCGACCAGGGCGGCCGGCAGCGCTACCGCAGCGAGTGCGGCAAGAATCTTCGGACGACGCAGCATGATGTTCTCCTGAACCCTTCGGGCGGGTGCCGGTCACACAGACTGGCAGCCTAGTCACTGTGGGTCGAGGCGACCCGGATGTCAACGGTTAACCAAAACTCACGTCCGAGGGTTCGATACTGACGAAAACATGCCGCGCGGGATACGGCGACTGAGGGTCACGGAAAGGGTTGCGGGGACCACGATGGAAGCTCTGCCGTTGGCGGTCACGGCCGGCTGGGCCAGTGGCGTGAATGCCTATGCCTGCGTGCTGATTCTCGGTCTGCTGGGCCGGTTCGCCGGCGCCGACGACGTACCGCACGCCCTGACCACGACGCCGGTGCTGATCGCAGCGGGTGTTCTGTTCGCCTTCGAGTTCGTCGCCGACAAGATTCCCTACATCGACTCCGCGTGGGACGCGATCTCGACGGTGATCCGGCCGACGATCGGCGCGATCATCGCCGCGATGCTGTCCGGCCAGGCGAGCACGCTGCACCAGGCGATCATCGCGACCACCGGCGGTCTGGTGGCGCTGCTCTCGCACACGGTGAAGGCCAGTCTGCGGCTGGCGATCAACACCTCCCCCGAGCCGGTCACCAACATCGCCGCCTCCTCCGGTGAGGACGTGGCCGTCGCCGGTGTGGTGTCGCTGGCCGCGTTCCATCCGGAGGCCGCGCTGATCATCGCCGGTGTCCTCCTGATCCTCGGACTGCTCGGCGTGTACTTCGCGTTCCGGTTCATCCGGCGCGGGTATGCCCGGTTCAAAGCCTGGCGTGAGAAACCTAGTGCCCCAGCTACCGGGAGCAGAGCTGCCTGATGGCCAATGTGATTGTTGTCGGGGCCGGTCTGGCCGGTCTGGCCAGTGCAGTGCGACTGGCCAAGCTGGGCCACCAGGTCACCATCTGCGAACGGGACGAGCATCTCGGCGGAGTCCTCGGCCAGGTGCAAGCAGACGGCTTCACCTGGGACGCCGGCGCGGCCAGTACGACGCTGCCGGCCGCACTGCGCGACCTGTTCCGCAAGAGCGGCCGTCCGATCGAGAGCCTGGTTCAACTGGACCCGGTGACCGAGCCGCGCCGGCACATGTTCACCGATGGCTCTGTGCTCGACCTGCCGATCAGTGACCGCGGCTCGCAGGAGGAGGCGTGGACCGACCTCGCAGGTGTGGCTGTGGCCGAGCAGTGGACCGCACTGGTCGACGCGTACGGCGACACCTGGCAGATCCTGCGGCGAAGCTCACTCGAGCCGCCACTCGAGGACAAGCTGCCGATCAAGACGATCCGCGCCCTCAAGCCCTGGCAGTCGCTGGAGAAGGTCGCCCAGCGCGGTCTCAGCGACGAACGGGCCCGCGCGGTACTGCGGCACTTCGCAGCCCAAGGCGGTTCGGACGCGACGCTCACCCCGGGGTACGTCGGCGTGTGGTCGTACTTGGAGCGCACATTCGGCCGCTGGACCATCGCCGGCGGCTTCGGCGCACTGGCCGATGCTCTGGTGCAGCGGGCGAGCGAACGGAAGATCACTGTCCGCACCAGCGCCGAGGTGGTCGCTGTGACGGCAGTAGACGGCAGGGTGACCGGCGTACGGCTGACTGACGGCACGGAGCTGACGGCGGACATCGTGGTGAGCGACGTCGACCCACGGGTGCTGTACGAGAGCTTCGTCGACGACCCAGCTGCGAAGAAGGTCCGTAAGCGGATCCTCTCGACCCACCAGGCCCAGGCGGCGTACGTCGTACATCTCGGCCTGAAGGATCCGGTGCCGGACCTGCCGTTCGAGACCGTGCTGCACGGGACGCCGACCGTCGTCGTCCGCACCGGCGGTACGGCGCCCGCCGGTCACCAGGCGTGGTCGGTGCTGGTCCACGGCTACCCCACCGACGACGTACTGGACCTGCTGGTCGCGCGCGGGCTGCCCGTCCGGGACAACGTGGTCTCGCGGCAGACGTCGCCGTCCTGGTGGGCCGGCGTGGCCTGGGAGGGCTACAGGACCGCTAGACGCCGGGCCTCCAACGTGTCGCCGGTGAAGGGTCTGTACTGCGTCGGAGCGGGCGCGCACCCGGGCTCCGGAGTGCCCGCCACCACCCTGGGCGCGGCGATCGTGGCGGACGCAATCGGGAAGGCCTGAGACCCCGGTGGGGTTGGACAAGGGAACAAACTAAGATTGGTTGTTCCTGTGTTCTGTGTCGGGGTGGTTCCCGGCGGTAGAGAGGACCTCGGTGGATCAAACCCCCACATCGGCCGATCACGACAACCCTGACAACGTGGAGCGGGCGGAGCTGGCGGCTGAGCAACAACACGTCGACCGGGTCTACGGCCGGGTCGAGGAGGCTGCTCGGTCGGCGTCACGGATCGCCGTCGAAGGTCACCAGCGTGGCCAGGCGCAGAACGTCGGCCGGGTGCGTGACGAGGAGCAGACCGGCCTGTACGAGCGGGACGTGCTCGTGTTCGCCGCTGCCCGCCGGATCGCCGAGCTGGACGCCGAGCACGAGGGCCTGGTCTTCGGCCGGCTCGACTCCGACCACGGGGACGAGCAGCCGCCCGCGGAGACGGCGGCCGGGCTGGAGAAGCTGTACGTCGGCCGGATCGGTGTCCGGGACGCGGAGTACGAGCCGCTGGTGATCGACTGGCGTGCGCCCGCGGCCGAGCCGTTCTACCGGGCCACCGCGACGGACCGG
The DNA here is from genome assembly GCF_036226565.1 of Kribbella sp. NBC_00709. Classification (GTDB taxonomy): domain Bacteria; phylum Actinomycetota; class Actinomycetes; order Propionibacteriales; family Kribbellaceae; genus Kribbella. The sequence continues at coordinate 6,260,616 of NZ_CP108996.1, read as the reverse complement.
CAGAAGGTCGTGCGGCGGCGGGTCCTGCGCAACAAGGGCCCGCGGATCGTCGGCCTCGAGGACGACCTGCTGGCGCCGGAGCGGGCGCCGGAGGACCTGCCGGTGATGGGCGAAGGTGCGCTGATGGCCTCGCTGTCGCGGGCTCGTGGTCACACGATGCGCGACATCGTCGCCACCATCCAGGCCGAGCAGGACGAGGCGATCCGGGCACCGGCGCGCGGCGTCACAGTCATCGGTGGTGGACCGGGCACCGGCAAGACCGTCGTTGCTCTGCACAGGGCGGCGTACCTGCTGTACAGCGACCGCCGGCGCTTCGAGCGTGGCGGCGTACTGGTTGTCGGACCGTCCGCTGCGTTCATGGCGTACATCGAGCGGGTGCTGCCGAGCCTTGGCGAGAACACGGTCTCGCTGCGGGCTGTCGGTGAGCTGGTCGACGGTGTGAAGGCCACTGCGGTCGACGAGGCCGACGTGGCCGCGATCAAGGGCTCGCTGCGCATGCGCGCCGTGCTGTCGCGCGCTGCCCGCGACCGGGTGCCGAACGCACCGACCAATCTGCGGGTGTTCCTCGGCGGCGCCACGGTCGAGCTGGACGCCAACCAGCTCGACAACGTACGCCGGAACGCCCTGCGCCGGACTGTCCGGAACAAAGCGGCCACCGAGGCCCGGAAGGGCCTGATCGCCGCGCTGTGGCAGCGGTTCCCGGAGGACCTGCGCAACGGGCCGCTAGGCGACCGTGAGGCGTTCGGCGACCGTGTTGCGGACACTCCGGCGTTCCGGACGTTCTTCAGCCAGTGGTGGCCGGTGGTGACGCCGGAGGCCGTGCTGCGCTGGCTCGGTGACCCGCGGCGACTGCAGCGCTGGGCGCGGAACGACCTGACCCCGGCAGAGGTCGACGCACTCGCGAGAGGGATCCGCACGACGGACGAGTTCACCATTGCCGACGTTGCGCTGCTGGACGAGCTGAGCACGCTCCTCGGACGCCCACCGGTGCAGGAGAACACCGATGAGGAGTTCGACTGGCTGGAGGGCCTGACCGACGGCGTCAACGAGGTGCTGACCAGCTCCGAGCGCCGAGCCCGGGCAGCGGCAGCACGGGAGGCGGAGGAGCCGGACGAGTACGCACACGTCCTGGTCGACGAGGCGCAGGACCTCTCCCCCATGCAGTGGCGGATGGTCACCCGGCGTGGGCCTCAGGCCAGTTGGACGATCGTCGGCGACCCGGCGCAGAGCTCCTGGCCCGACCCGGACGAGGCCCGGGCCGCAATGGACTCGATGCTCTCGCACCTGCAGCGGCACTCGTTCCGGCTGTCCACCAACTATCGGAACTCGGCGGAGATCTACTCGTTCGCCGGTGAGGTGATCCGGCAGTCCATCCCGGACGCCGACCTGCCGAACGCGGTCCGCAGCACCGGGGTGGAGCCGGAGCACCGGATCTTCGACGCCGGCAAGGTCGCGGAGGCCACCTGCGACGCGGCCGCCGAGCTGCTGCAACTGGTCGAGGGCACAGTCGGCGTCATCGTGCCGCCGAAGCTGCGCCCTGCCGTCGACCAGGCGCTCGCCGAGCTGGGTGACCCACGGGTCGCCGCGCTCAGCCCGCTGGAGTCCAAGGGCCTCGAGTACGACGCGGTCGTGGTCGTCGAGCCGGACCGCATCGTCAGCGACACACTGGGCGGAGTGCGGGCGCTGTACGTCGTACTGACCCGGGCCACTCAGCGGATGATCACGATCAACAGCACCACGCGCTGGCTGCCCCAGAGCAGCAAATTAGCCGCGCGGTACGACGTACTGGACCAGGTCGGCCTCGTTGGCCTCGAGGTCGGACCAGCGGCAGGTCAGGTGCAGGATCGTGAGACCTGAGGTCGGGTACTTCTGGGTGAGCTCGACGCGCTCCGGGCTGGTCCCGTCCAGGGCCAGCTCGTCGGCGAGCCACGGGATGCCGGGGGCGTGCCCGACCACGACGACCGTGCGGGCCTCGGTCGGGGCCTCGTGGATGACGTCGAGGAGCCCGTCGGTATCGGCGTTGTAGATCCGCTTGTCGTACCAGACGTCGACCGCGGTGACGCCGGCGTCGGCGACGTACTTCCAGGTCTCGCGGGTGCGCTTCGACGGCGAGCACAGGACCAGGTCCGCTTCGATGCCCTGGGCAACGAGATGCCGGCCGGCCGCGGCGGCGTCCGCCCGGCCGCGGTCGGCGAGCGGACGTTCGAGGTCCGGCATCGAGTCCGGCTCCACCGCCTTGGCGTGCCGTAGGAGGACGAGAGTGCGGTCGATCAGCAAGTCCGACGGGTCAGCCATTGCGTCAGGATACGACGGTGGAACTAACGTTGCGGAAGACCTGTCGGGTCGCGGTCGACCTGTTCAACGTGATGAAGTGAATGCCGGGCGCTCCGCCGGCCAGCAGGCGTTCGCACAGCTCGGTCGCGATCTCGATGCCGACCTCGCGAACCGCCGCCGGCTCATCCTCCACCGCGAGCAGCCGCGAGGTGACGGCCTCCGGGAGCGCCATCCCGGTGAGCTCGGCCATCCGCTGGATCTGCTTGATGTTGGTGACCGGCATGATGCCCGGCAGCACCGGCATGTCGCAGCCGAGCGAGGCGGCGCGATCGACGAGGCGGAAGTAGTCGTCGGCGCCGAAGAACATCTGGGTGATGGCGTAGTCGGCGCCGGCCTGCGCCTTCGCGGCGAGCACCTGCGCGTCAGCCTCCAGCGAGGTCGCCTCCGGATGCTTGTCCGGGAACGCGGCGACACCGACGGAGAAGTCGCCCAGCGAACGGATCAGCTCGACCAGCTCGACCGCATGGTTGAGCCCCTCGGGGTGCGCGACCCACGGCTGGTTCGGCCCGCCGGGTGGGTCGCCCCGGAGCGCAAGCATGTTGCGCACGCCGGCCCCGGCGTACGCGCCGATCACCGAGCGCAGCTCGTCCCGCGAGTGCGAGACGCAGGTCAGGTGGCCGAGGGGTGTGAGCGAGGTGTCCTGGGCGACCCGCTCGGTGACCCGGATCGTGCCGTCCCGGGTCGTCCCGCCGGCGCCGTAGGTGATCGAGACGAAGGTCGGCCGCAGCTGCTCGATCTCGCGGATCGACCGCCACAGCACCTCCTCGGCCTCACGTGTCTTCGGTGGGAAGAACTCGAACGAGAAGGACCGGTCTCCATTCGCGAGCAGCTCGCGAATGGTCGGCGCACCGCCGGGAAGCGTCGAAGGAAGACCGTTGGCCATGCCGCTCAGGTTACCCGCGGTGCCCAGGCCTGTCTGCCCACCGACTACGCTCCGAGACGTGGATGGCGATGTGGACATTCCGGGTGGGATCCAGCGGGCGCTGAGCGGATTCCTGGACCGGCAGGAGGAGCGGCTGGCGGCCATCGGGCCGGAGCTGACCGAGCAGGTGCAGGCCGCGCGGGACGCGACCAGCGGCGGCAAGCGGCTGCGTCCGTCCTTCTGCTATTGGGGTTTCCGGGCCGCGGGTGGCGATCCGGCGCAGCCGATCCTGACCGCCGCGGCGAGCCTGGAGATGCTGCACGTCAGTGCGCTGGTCCACGACGATGTGATGGATTCTTCCGATGTACGCCGGGGCGCTCCGGCCGCTCATCGCCGGTTCGAGGCGCTGCAGCGGGAGCGGGCCGAGAAGAGCGGGCACGGTAGTGATCCGGTCGGCTTCGGGATCGGGGCGGCGATCCTGCTCGGGGATCTCTGCCTGATCTGGGCCGACGAGCTGCTGCACACCTCCGGGTTCGACGCGGCGGCGCTGGCGCGCGCGGAGCGGTACTTCGACGCTGTGCGGGTCGAGGTGACCGCCGGCCAGTACCTTGATCTGCTGGCGCAGGCGAGCGGCGAGTCGGACATGGACCTCGCGCTGCGGGTACTGCGGTACAAGTCGGCGACGTACACCATCGAGCGGCCGTTGCATGTCGGGGCCGCGCTGGCCGGTGCCGACTCGCGGTTGATCTCGGCGTTGTCGGGTTACGGGTTGCCGCTGGGCGAGGCGTTCCAGCTGCGCGACGATCTGCTCGGGGTGTTCGGCGATCCGGCGATCACCGGGAAGCCGGCCGGGGACGATCTGCGGGAGGGCAAGCGGACGGTCCTGATCGCGTACGCGGTCGATCACGCGTCGGAGGTCCAGCTGTCCGAGTTCGACCGGTTGTTCGGTCGCCCGGACCTCGACGACGACGAGATCCAGCTGCTCCGCGAGATCCTTCAGGACTCCCGCGCCGTACAGGCCTGCGAAGATCTCATCACCAACCGCACCGAGGATGCCCTCGACGCTCTGGACCAGGCGCGGCTTGCCGATGACACGAGCCGCAAAGCTCTGACCGACCTGGCGATCGCGGCCACCTCTCGCGTGGTCTAGCCGCCTACTGGCCGGCCATCAGGTTGATCAGCCGCAGCAGGTCGGCGGTGGCCGGAAGGTTGCCGAGGACGATGACCTTGAGGACGGCCCGGTCCTCGTCGTAGATGGTCTCGGCCTTCAGGTGGACCGCCTCGGGCTGGTTGAGGGCGCCGAGGATGTGGGTCGTGATGCGGTCCGCGGTGGCACGGTCGACGGCGTCGATGTGGACGATGCTGGACGCCTCGACGTGCCGGGCGGACCGGTCGACGTCGGCCACAGCGGCGGGAGCGCCGGTGAACTCCTCGAGGTCCTCGCGGGTGATGCGGTACTGCTTGCCGATCCGCACGGCCTTGAGCCGGCCGTCGCGGACGTAGTTCCGGATCGTGCGGACGTGCAACCCCAGCCGATTCGCCACCTGTTCGACCGAGTACAGCTCCTGCGCCATCTCACTAGACTATGGCAAGTTCCTTAGAATTCCCTATAAATGGTTCTACAGGGATAGATAAGGTAGTTTGAAGCACATGGTTGAGCTTGCGGGCGTGAAGGTGTTCGTCAGTGACACGGCCGTCGCCACCGACAGCGACGCCGTGCAGCTCATCGTCGACGCGTACTACGCACACCAGGCCGAGTGGATCGCGTTCACGCCGGAGCAGCTCGGCGACGAGTTCTTCGAGCTGCGGACCGGGCGAGCCGGTGCGATCACGCAGAAGTTCGTGTCGTACCAGATGGGACTTGTCGTGGTCGGCGACATCTCGTCGCGGGTCGAGGCGAGCAAGCCGCTGGCCGACTGGGTCCGGGAGAGCAACCGCGGCCGCAACCTGTTGTTCGTCGAGGATCTCGACGAGTTGACCGAGCGGCTACAGGACCGGCAGTGAGCTCAGCAGGTCCGGTGTCTTGTCCCCGGCCGTCTCGTGGATGAGCACGCGGAGCTGACCGGAGTTGGTGGTGTCCTCGGCGAAGATCTGCAGGGCGACGTCGACGGTGTCGTGGTCATGCTCGAGCAGATGCCGTAGCCCGGTCCACAGGACGACCTCTGGCTCGCCGGTCGACCGGTCGCTGAGTGAATCGGCCAGCGCGTCCCAGTTCCGGCCGAACCAGCGCGGCAGGTCGAAAGCGGTCGCGCACAGGTCCAGGAACCCTGTCTTGTCCTGGATCTCGCCGGTGTCGAGCAGCACGAACCCGAACCCGGCGGCGGCAGCTGCACGGCGTACCCCGTCTGCGGCGGCGGTGGACCGCCAGCGGTAGACGCCCGGACGTAAGCCGTCCGTCAGCAGCGCGCGGAGATCGGTCATGAGGTTCCCCCGTCTTCCGCGATGCGGCGGAAGGACTTGTAGTGGTCGTCCGTGTAGTAACGCTCCTGAGCGTTCCCGGTCACGATCCGGCGGGCACCACGGTCCTTCTCCCCCGGCGTCTTCACGGTGTACTCGTGGTAGTAGCCGCGGTCGTGCTTCGGCAGGATCTTCTCCAGGTTCCCGAACACGACGCCGTCGCGGCTGTACGGGTACGGTCCGCCCTGGTCGATCAGCTTCAGCGTGTCCTGCGCCTCCTTCGGCAGGTCGGCCACCGCGACGATCTTCAGACCGCTCTCCTGGTCGACCTCACCGGCGGTCTTCTGGTCCGCGGAGCACCCGAACAGCGATGCCGCCAGCGTGATCACCATCATGGCGATCACCACGGCCGCGACGATCCGCGCGGCCTTCGGGTTGTTGATCACCCGGCCTCCCGCAGCCGCCGGGCGAACTCGGCCGCGGCCGCACCCGGGTCGTCCGCCGCGGTGATAGCGCGTACGACGACCACTCGCGTCGCACCCGCTTCCAGTACGTCGTCCAGCCGCTCCAGGTCGATCCCACCGATCGCGAACCACGGCTTCGACTGCGGGCGGGTCGCGGCGTACGACACCAGCTCCAGACCGGCGGCCTGACGCCCCGGCTTGGTCGGCGTCTCCCAGGTCGGACCGACACAGAAGTAGTCCGACCCTTGCTCGGTCACCGCGGCGTTCACCTGGCTGAAGGTGTGCGTCGACCGGCCGATGATCGGCCCCGGTCCGGTGATCGCCCGCGCGGCATGCACCGGCAGGTCACGCTGGCCCAGGTGCAGTACGTCGGCTCCCGCCGCGAATGCGATGTCCGCGCGGTCGTTGACCGCCAGCAGCTTCCCGTGCCGCTTGCACGCGTCGGCGAACACCTCCAGCGCGGCCAGCTCGTCGGCAGCCTCCATCTCCTTCTGCCGGAGCTGCACGATGTCCACGCCACCAGCCAGCGCGGCGTCCAGGAACTGCTCGAGGTCACCCTGCTTGTCGCGGGCATCCGTACACAGGTAGAGGCGGGCGTCGTCGAGCCGTTCGGTGTGGTCAGTCACACCCCAAAGCCTGCCATGCCTGGGCAGACGTAGGCTCTACGGCATGCCTGAGCTGACATCCGATGTGGTCGTCATCGGCGCCGGGCTGATCGGTCTGGCGACGGCCTGGCGACTCGCCGCGGACGGTGTCCAGGTGGTCGTGTGCGATCCCACGCCTGGTGCACAGACGTCCAACGTCGCCGCCGGCATGCTGGCACCGGTCACCGAGGTGGAGTACGGCGAGGACGACCTGCTGGCCCTCAATCTGGCCTCAGTGAATGCCTGGCCCGCGTTCGCCGCCGAGCTGGAAGAACTCACCGGACTGCCCGCCGGCCTGAATCGGACCGGCACGCTCTCGGTCGCGTACGACGTCGACGACGCAGCCGCGCTCCGCAGGCTCGCCGACTACCAGCGGCGACTCGGCCTCGAAGTGGAGGAGCTGTCCGGTCGCGACGCCCGCCGCCGCGAACCACTGCTCGCCACCGGCGTCTCCGGCGGTGTCTGGGTGCCCGGCGACCACTCCGTCGACAACAGGCAAGCAGTCGCCACTCTCCTGCGCGCCGTCGACCTCTCCGGCGTCCAACTCATCCGCCAGCGCGTGTCTCGCGTGATCACGTCCGGTACGACGGCTACCGGCGTACTGCTCGAGAACGGCGACACCGTGCATGCGGGGTACGTGATTGCTGCGACCGGGCCGTGGTCGTCGCAGCTGGACGGCGTACCTGAGGAACTCCGTCCGCCGGTGCGGCCGGTGAAGGGTGAGGTACTCCGGCTGCGAGTCCCCGAGGCTTATCGCCCTGCCCTGCAGCACACCGTACGAGCTACTGCTCGCGGCTTCTCGGTCTACCTGGTGCCGCGGCCCGGCGGCGAGCTGGTCGTCGGCGCGACCACCAGCGAGCTCGGCTACGACACCCGCGTGCTGGCAGGCGGCGTGTTCGCGCTGCTGCGTGATGCCCGGACCGTCCTGCCGATCACCGACGAGCTCGAACTGGTCGAGGCCATCGCCGGCCTCCGCCCCGCGACTCCGGACAACGCACCGATCCTCGGGCCGTCCGGGCTGGATCGGTTGCTCTGGGCAACTGGTCACTACCGGAACGGCGTCCTGCTGACGCCGGTCACCGCACAGGTTCTGGCCGACACCGTGCGCACCGGGACGCTGCCGGACCTCGCGAAGCCCTTCCTCGCCAGCCGGTTCGGGCGCTGACTCACAGTTGCCCGCAGCAACCGGAATGCTTGTGAACGACAACAATGTAGTTCAGGCTTGAATTGTAAACATTGCATTACAGGCGTAACACGTACCCCATGGCCCCCTGTTGTCACATCTGTACCAGCGCTTACGGTCGACAGACGTCACACGGGGAGATGGTTGCCATGCACAAGGTCCTACGGGTGCTGAGCGGACTCGCCGTACCGGTCCTGACCGCGGCCGTGATCACCGCCGGCTCACCCGGCTTCGGCGCGTACAAGGTCAAGGACGGTGACACCCTCAGTCACATCGCCGACCGCTACGGCACCTCGGTCAAGACCCTGGTCGCGCTGAACCAGCTACCCGGTAACGGCAACGCGATCTACGCCGGCGAGGTCCTCAAGGTCCCCGGCAAGGGCACCACGACCTCGAAGGCGCAGCCGGGCAAACGCTCCCAGCTCGGCCGGGTGACGTACGTCGTCAAACGCGGCGACACCGTCTCGAAGATCGCGAAGCGGTTCAAGTGTTCCCAGGCCAACCTGCTGGCCGCCAACGGGCTGCGGTCCGGCGACCGCATCTACGCCGGCAAGCCGCTGCAGGTCCCGGTCAAGCTGCACCCCAAGAAGAAGGCGAAGACGCGGACCGACAACACGTTCGCCGGCCGGACGTACGCCGACCACGTCGTCGCGGCCGCCAACCGGAACCGGGCGACGTTGAAGAAGCGCAAGCTGCCGACCCGCCCGCAGATGCGGTCACTGATCGTCACCACCTCGAAGCGGTACGGCGTCGACCCGGAGCTCGCGCTCGCGGTGAGCTGGCAGGAGTCCGGCTGGAAGCAGCGGGTGGTCTCCCCGGCCAACGCGGTCGGCGCGATGCAGGTGATCCCCTCGACCGGCAAGTTCGCCTCGAGCATCGTCGGCCGGAAGCTCGATCTGCTGAAGCCGCAGGACAACGTCACCGCCGGAGTCGTCCTGCTGAGCCGGCTGACCGCCGCGGCCCGCCTCGACCTCGCGGTCGCCGGCTACTACCAGGGCCTCGGCGGCGTGAAGAAGAACGGTGTGTATCCGGACACCAAGCTGTACGTCCAGAACGTGCTCCGAATCAAGGCTCAGCTCGAGCGCGGGTGGGACCCGCTGCGGTGAGCCTGGCGCGGTCACGCTGAGGCGTTATCTACACTCTCTGAGCAGAACGTTTGGAGAGGCGGCTCACCGCAAGTGACGGACGACGTGGACATGCAGGTCAGCGACCGCCTGGTCGGGCGAGTGCTCGACGGTCGCTACCGCGTGGACTCGCGGGTCGCGAAGGGCGGTATGGCGACCGTCTACCGGGCGCTGGACACCCGGCTGGACCGGATCGTCGCGCTCAAGGTGATGCATGACGGGCTGGGTGACGACGCCCAGTTCGCCCGGCGGTTCGTGGCCGAGGCCCGGGCCGCTGCCCGCCTCTCGAACCCGAACGTGGTGGCCGTCTTCGACCAGGGCGACGACGACGGCACGCTGTTCCTGGCGATGGAGTACGTGCCCGGCCGCACACTGCGTGACGTCATCCGCGAGCAGGCGCCGCTCTCCCCAGCCCGCGCGCTGGACCTGCTGACACCGGTCCTGTCCGCATTGTCGGCCGCGCACGACGCGGGCATCGTGCACCGCGACATCAAGCCCGAGAACGTGCTGATCTCCGACAAGGGTGCCGTGAAGGTCGCCGACTTCGGTCTGGCCCGTGCGGTCAGCGCAAGCGGCAACACCGCCACGCAGGGTCTCCTGATGGGCACGGTGTCGTATCTGGCACCGGAGCTCGTCACCGACGGCAGTGCGGACGCCCGCTCGGACGTGTACTCGGCCGGCATCCTCCTGTACGAGATGCTCACCGGCAACAAGCCCCACTCCGGCGACACACCGATCCAGGTCGCGTACGCGCACGTCCACGCCGACGTACCCGCTCCGTCGCTGGAGGTGCCGAGCATCCCGCCGTACGTCGATGCGCTCGTGCAGCGTGCCACCGCGCGTGATCGGGACCTGCGGCCGACTGACGCACGTGTGTTCAGTCGGCAGGTGCACCGCGTGCGCAGCGCACTCGAGGAGGGGCTGCCGGACGATCCGGAGCTGACCGGCGACCTCACCGTGCCGATCCAGCAGATCCGGCAGGACAGCGGGTACGACGACGGCTACACGCGCGGGGAGCCGCCGCCAGGCAGCGAACCGCTCCGCCACGACACCATCGTCGTACCGGTGGACCGTGGTCGCCCGACCGGTGCTCCGGCCAAGCCATCCGCCGTACCGGCACCGCAGCGCCACCGGAGCCGCGGACCGGTCGCACTGATCGTGATCCTCGCTGCCGCGATCGGCATCGGGACGGCGGCCTGGTACTACGGCATCCACCGCTACACCTCCACGCCCAATCTGGTCGCCATGGAGCCCGCCGTCGCAGCTGCCGAGGCCGAAAAGGTTGGTCTGCACACCAGCCTCGACAACCAGGACTACTCGGAGGACGTGCCCCTGGGTGAGGTCATGGGGACCGACCCGGCCGCGGGCGACCGGATCCGGAAGAACGGTGATATCGGTCTCACCGTCTCGAAGGGTCCGGAGCGTTACCGGGTGCCGCAGCTCGTCGGTCTGCAGCTGGAGGCCGCGCAGCAGGCCCTGTCCCCGATCAAGCTGATCACGGGGCAGATCAGCGAGGTCTACAGCGAGACCGTGCCGCAGGGCCGGGTGATCGTGATCAGCCCCAGGTTCAACACGGTCGTGAAGCCGGGGACCGCGATCAACTTCGCGGTCAGCAAGGGCAAACGGCCGATCGGCGTCCCCGACTGGACCGGCAAGTCCTACCGCGACGCGAACAAGGCACTACGCAAACTCGGCTTCGTCGTCAGCCGCACCACGCAGTACGACGAGAAAGTCGCCGAGGGCAACGTGATCAGCCAGAGCCCGAACAGCGGCACGTTGTTCGCCAAGGACAAGGTGACACTGGTGGTCTCGCTCGGCCCGCCGCTGGTCGACGTACCGGACGTGAAGCGGAAGAGCACCGCCGACGCGCAGAAGATCCTCACCGACGCCGGCTTCAAGGTGACGGTGCAGAAGGCGCCGTTCAACCTCGGACTGAACATCGTCGCCGCGCAGAGCCCCAGCGCCGGCAAGAAGGCCCAGCCAGGCAGCACCATCACGATCACGGTCCTGTAGACCGTTTTGCCTTCTGGTGAAGGCTTCTGATGAGATGTCCGGCGTGAACCGCCCGCGCATCGCCGTACTCGCCCTGCTCGCGGTCGCGGCGGCGTGGGGGTCGACGTTCTTCCTGACCAAGGACCTGCTCACCAGGATGGACGTCGCCGACTACCTGGCGTTGCGGTTCCTGATCGCCTCGGTGGCGCTGGTGCTCGTGCACCCGCCGGCGATCTCCAAGCTGAGCCGCCTCGACCGCGGCCGGGCCGTTGCCCTCGGCATCACCTACGGCATCGCCCAGCTGGTGCAGACCGAGGGTCTGCGGCACACGTCGGCGAGCGTGTCCGGCTTCGTCACCGGCATGTACGTCGTCTTCACCCCGCTGCTCGGCGCGGTCATCCTGCGCCACAAGATCGGCCGCTGGGCCTGGGTCGCCGTGGTCCTCGCCACGGTCGGCCTCGGCGTACTGTCACTGCGCGGCCTCACCCTTGGGACCGGCGAGCTGCTGACGCTGGCGTCAGCCGGGCTGTACGCGCTGCACATCATCGGGCTGGGCGCGTGGTCGACCCCGAAGAACGCCTTCGGGCTGTCGTCGCTGCAGATGATCGTGATCACCTGCGTCTGCGGGATCGGCGCGCTGCCCGGTGGGTTCTCGGTGCCGAGCACCGGCCGCGACTGGGTCAGCGTCGTCTACATGGCTTTGGTGGCCGGAGCGCTCGCCCTGATCGTCCAGACGTGGGCTCAGGCACACCTGACTCCCACGCGGGCCGCGATTGCGATGACAATGGAGCCAGTGTTCGCCTCCACGTTCGCAGTACTGTTCGGCTCCGACAGCCTCACCTGGCGGATGCTGGTCGGCGGCGCACTCGTGGTGTCGGCGATGTATCTGGTCGAGCTGGCGCCGCGGCGTAAGTTCGAGGCGGAAGTGCAGCACCTGGCTCAGTAGGAGGGGATCATGCGGGAGGGCGGCCGGCACCGGTGGTTCCCGTACGTCGTGATCGCCGTCCTGCTCGCGATCCTGGCCGCCGGGACGATCAGCAATCTGGTCCGCAACCCGCAACCCCGTCTGGTCGCCGACGGCATCCCCGGCCGCGCGCCGATGCGTGCCGAGTCATCACTCGACAGTGGGAAGTACGACGACCTGGTGCGGCACGCACTGGCCGACCTCGACGGCCTCACGCTCCCGAACGGCGCCACCCTGGCCGGCTGGGACGGCCCGTGGCGGTACGTCTGGCCGCGGGACGCGTCGTTCGTCGCGGTTGCCCGGTGCGCGGTCGGTCAGTACGACCAGGCGCTCAAGGTGCTGTCGTTCCTCGACAGCGTCCGACCGGCGACCGGGCGCTGGCAGGCGCGGTACACCGAGCACGGGGACCACGTCGACGACGGACGCGCGGCGCAGCTCGACGGTTCTGGCTGGGTGCTGTGGGCTACCTGGTTCTGCCGGGCGGGCGCGACGTACTGGGACATGGTCCGGGAGTCGGCCGACCAGATCGCCACCGAGCTCGCACCGGACGGCCTGCCCGCACCCAGCTCGGACTACTGGGAGCGGCGCGAGAAGGCGCTGACGCTCGGCACGGTCGCCCCGCTGCTGACCGGGCTCCGATCCGCGATCCACATCGCCACCGACCAGCATCACCCGGCCGAGGCGACCCGCTGGCGGTCCGCGCTCGAAACGTTGTCGGCGGCCACCGATCGGGTCTTCGGGCCGGACTATGCCCGCACTCCGGCGGAGGCGACGAGCTTCGTGGAGCCGGGCGTCGAGCCGATCGGCATCGGCGGCGGCGCCGACGCGATCGTGACCGTGCTCGGTCCGCCGTTCGCCACGGCGCGGGAGGTCGTGTCGACCGCGATCGACCACGCGCACGCGGCACTGACCCAACCCAACGGCGGAGTGACGCCAGGCGAATCCTGGCGTGCGGATGGAGTGTCCTGGACGCCTCAGACTGCGTTGTTCGCGTTGAGCGCCGCAGCGCGCGGAGACCATGCCACGGCGGACACACTGCTGTCCTGGCTCGACCAGCACCGCACCAGCACCGGCGCGCTGCCGGAGAAGGTCAACCGGGATCTGGAGCCGGCCGGCGAGGCGCCACTTGCGTGGACCGCGGCGCTGGTGGTGCTCGCCGACTCGGCGCTGCGGAATCCGCTGCCCGTCCCCTAGCAGATCTCCATCACGTCGTGCGTCGGCGCGTCCGGCCGCGTCGTACTCGTCTTGCCCGAGTAGAAGAACGCGGTCGAGGAGATGTCGTCATGGAGTGGCAGGTAGCGACCGCCGGAGCGCCAGCCGAGCGCCTGGACGTCGACGCGCAGCTTCTCCTTGAAACGGATCGGGTCAGGCAGGTGGAAGCGGTACATGCCGAACCGCTGCTGGCTCTGGTACTGCCCGTCCGGCCGGATCACCTGCGGCATACCGAGGTACGGCGTACTGAACTCGGTGTAGCCGCCCAGGTGGGGTACGTCGAAGTTCCACGCGCCGCCGAAGTAGTCCTCGGTGCCGGTGCCGCAGATGGTCGGGAACTCGTCGTCGCCGTCGAGGTAGAACTTCACCTCACCCTCGCCCCACCAGCCCGTGCTGTTGACGCCCCAGGCCAGGTAGGTGCCGACGTAGTGACCGGGACCCTCGACCCCGTCCAGCAGGGTGTGGACAGTCTTCGACTCGAGCGGATTGCTCCGCCGCCACTGCGTATGCAGGTACGCCGACTTGTCCGGTACTGCGCCGAGCCAGTAGTCCACCTGGAAGTACACAACCACTGTCTCGTCGTGCGTGTTCTCCAGCGTGAACGTGGCGTGCTCGCCGAACGGCATCTCCCAGTAGCAGTTGAATCCGCCGTTCGGGTTGACCGCGACGGGCAGCGAGCTCACCTGGGCGAACTTGCCCCAGCCGGAGCAGAAGAAGTCGCCGACCGGCGTTTCGATCGCGGGCGCGGCGTCGCCGTCCCAGAATCCGCGCAGTACGAGCCGGCGCCAGTGGTCGACGTGCGTGGTGAGCCAGATGTGGGTGATGCAGCCGGAGCCGGCGATGTCCGCCAGCGTCGCGGTCTCCCCCGGCCCGATCTCGATCGACGGCGAGACCTTCCAGCCCTGGCCGAGATCGCGGGCGGCGTGCGCGCCGGTCCCCTCGGTCCGCCGCCCACCCTGACCGGGCTCGCCGGTCGGGTTCTCCGCGCTGATGGAGCGCGACTCGACATCGGCCAGCGCGCTGATGCCAGTCAGATTCCCAAGAGTCATACCGCGACCCTAGGCCCGGTCAGGTCCGCTGAGAAATCGATTGCCCATGAAGTGGACTCAGCAGATCGGACCTCGGCGTCGTCTGTACTTGTGAAGGCCGGTCACCTGCCCGGCCAGGACAGGGGTTGATGTGACCTTCGACGAGTGGACCCGGACCGGTCTACTGCCGCTGCTGCGGTTCGCGACCGTGCTGTGCGGCACTCCGCACCTGGCCGAGGACGTCGTCCAGGACGTGGCGATCAAGGCGCAGCGGAAGTGGGACCGGATCGGCACGCTGGACCACCCGGAGGCGTACCTGCGCCGGATGGCGGTCAACGAGTACCTGTCCTGGCGCCGCAAGTGGTCCCGGTACGTGCCGAGCGACGAGATCGAACCGGACAGCATCCCCGATCACGCCGACCGTGCCGCCGACCGCGACCAGCTCATCGGCGAGCTGGCCAAGCTTCCCCGGCGACAGCGGGCCGTCCTGGTACTGCGGTACTTCGGCGGCCTCACCGATGCCGAAATCGCCGAAACCATGGGCTGCTCGTCAGGCACCGTCCGCGCTCACGCCTCGCGAGCTCTAGCCACCTTGCGCATCGAATTCACCAGCAACCGTGTGACGGAGGACGTCCACCATGCGTACTGAAGAAGACCTCCGCGGGGCCATGGATCACCTCGCCGACCAGGCACCACATCCCGCCGACATCCGCGCGGCCCTGACAGCCGGGCGCGCGTACCGACCCCGTCGTACCACGGCGATCCTGGCGACCGCGGTCGTCACCGCGACCGCAGCGGTCGCGGCCGTCGTCGTACCCCATGTCATCTCGCACGGCAGATCGGATTCCGCGACCCAGGACAAGCGCGACACCGCCTGGTCGCGGTGGGTCGACCTGAACCTGCCGAAGAACATCCAGGCGGTCGGGCAGGTGTTCACCCAGAACCGCCAGGACTACGAGATGGTCGACGTGGTCCAGCAGACCTGGCCGACGTTCTGCCAGCTTCAGCTGCACCGCAACGGCGACTTCGATCCGGCCACCATTCCGGCCGGCAGCACGCCGACCGACATCAGCGGGCACGAGGCGTGGATCGTCTCGTCGACCCCGGCCAAGCCGTTCCTTCCGGCGCCCCAGGCGCATCGCTTCCCGCTGTTCGCCGCCGTACAGAAGACCCTCGCGTGGCAGCCGGTCGACGGGGTGTGGGCACTGCTCAGCTGCGAGTCGCAGCGCAAGCTCGGGACCGTGCGGGTGCCGACGATCGACGGTGCGATGGTCACCAACGTGACGCTGTCTCGCAGCCTCGCCGAGTCGTTCGCACCGCCGACCGGCAGCCTCGGCTCCCCGGTCAAGCTCGGCGAGCTGCCGCAAGGCGTTACTCCGCGCCAGATCGACTACGCCCCGTACGAGAAGGGCATCCCCGGCGGCGGCGAGAGCTTCAGCGTGCTGCTGAGCGACGGCAATCCGGCCACCGGCTACGTGCACAAGCCGCCCACACGTTCCGGACCGCCGCTCGGTGCCAACATCGGCGTGTGGGATCCGGCACTGGGTGACGACCTGAGGATCCGCTACTCGACCGACCAGTTCTGGAACCTGCTGAGCCGCTACCCGGACCGCTTCAAGCCGGACGCGATCATCCACGGCATGAAGGCCTATTACTACACCGGCCAGATCCAGTACTCGCAGCTCAAGCCGTCCACGCCGCCCAAGCTCGACAAGCGGCAGCCGGTCGACACGATCCGGCTCGAAGGAAACGGCGCCAGCATCGAGATCGTCAGCCTGGCCAAGACCCCGTCCAAGGACGACCTGCGACGGGTGGCCGAGTCGCTGGAGGTAACGAAGCACCCGAAAACCCCCAGCACCTGGTTCGACGCCTCAACGGCGATCGGCTGAGCTGGCAGCACTCTCAGCAGGCGCGGACCTTGGCGTTCGTGCCGGTGAAGGTGACGCAGGACCAGGGGCGGCCCTGGTCGTGCTTGGCGCGGACGATGAGCGGGAACGCGTCCGCGCCATGCACCTGCGGGCTCTTCTCGGTCGGGAAGGAGCCGACGGCACCACCGCGCGCCTCGGCCGCAGACTTCACGTCCGCGATCGTGACGCTGCTCCTGGACGCCTTCTCGGCCGCGTTCTTCGCGTCGGTCGCGACCTGCAGGGTGAACTCGATCTCCGGCGGCTTCGACCACGTGGTCTGCGACCACGGGATGATCAGCCCGAACATCGCCAGCCCGATCGCCGTGACGATCTGCCGGATCCGGCGGGTCTGATCGGTCAGCAGCAGCGCGGCGCAGCACACCGCGAGGAAGACCGTGAGCGCGCGCAGGATCCAGTGCCGGTCGAGCCGGCTGTCAACCGCGAGTCCGGCCGCGACGGCGATCACCAGGCAGAGCACGGCCGCACCGAGCGCCCGCGCCCGTGGAGACAGAGATTGCATGCGGCAGACGATAGACGTTCACCGACCGTCGTACGCCGGCGACCGCTGGGCACGCCATCTGTTCAGGTTAGGTCAGAAGGTGGTGGTGAGGTCCTGGGTTTGGCCGGTCGCGGCGGCTCGGTAAGCGGACTCGATGATGTCGATGACGTGGCGGGCGTGTTCGGCGGTGACGATCGACGGGGTGCCGTCGCGGACCCAGTCGACCAGCTGCATGACGTCCTCGTACACGTGCTGCTCTTCGATATCGCGATGTACGCCGGTCACGTGCGGAAGCAGGGCCTGGTTGCCCGGGCCGCGCGGTGAGAGCTCGGCGGGATTGCGGTTGGGGAAGTCGAACGGCTCGTCGTTGAGCAGCAGCCCGTCGATCGTCCCCGCCGTTCCGTAGTACGCCCCGCCGAAGCCACCTCGGATCGGGCCCGCGGCGGTCCCGGTCGCGACGCAGTACACGTTGTCGCCGAAGTCGATCAGCACGATGGTGTTGTCGTCGGCATCGGTCCGGACGTCGACGCCGCCGCTGGTGCGGACGGGGATCCGTACGCCGGACATCGCCGTGACGCGCTTCGCCGGACCGAGGATCCCGGTCACGGCATGCAGTGCGTACACGGTCATGTCGTACATCGGTCCGCCGCCGGGCTTGCGGAAGTACCACGACGGATCGATGTTGCTCAGTACGTCGTTGCCGCCGCGCACGGACTCGTCCTCGTGATAGGTGCCGAACGACGCGCCGCAGCTCACCCACGACAGCGCGCCGATCGCACCCTCGGCGATCAGCTCACGCGTCCGGAGGTGATGCGGGCGCAGCATCTCCCCCGGCGAGGCGACGATCCGCAGGTCGTTGGCGGCCGCGAGCTCGATCAGCTCGGTCGCCTCGGCGACGGTGATCGTCATGGTCTTGTTGAAGTGCACGTGCTTGCCCGCCTGCAACGCAAGCTTGCCCTGCTCGTAGTGCAACCCGATCGGCGAGGCGATCGTCACCGCGTCCACGTCGCCCCGAGCCAGCAGATCCTCGTACTCCGTGAACCCCTGCGCCACCCCGAACTTCTCCGCCGCAGCATCCGCCCGCCCCGGCACCGGATCACAGACCGCCGCAAGCGTCACGCGCCCCGCCAGGTCCGCCTGGCTCAAGTGCGGCAGAAGCCCGCGCACCGAAATACTCCCGGCCCCAACAACACCCATCCGCACCGAGTCCGCCATACAGACAATCGTCCCACGCATCGGCACGCCGGGCCTGCCCACGCGCGCTTGTCACCGGCGCATCCGGCAAAGCGTCGGTCAGCGCTTCCAGGCGCGATGGCGGTGCGCGTACTTTGAGAGCGTGGCATCGAGATCCTGGCCGCAGCGCGCAGTCCGCGTGGTCGGCGAAAGCTCCGTCTCCGAGCGGGTCGCCCGCGCCCAGGAGCTGGCTTACGGGCCCCTGATCGAATGGGTGCGACGTACCCCGCTGCACACCGACGTGCTCGGTCATTCGGTGCATCCGTCGCTGACCGAGGTGACCACCGGGTGCTGGATCGGCGCGTCCCTTCTCGACCTGGCAGGTGGGTCCGAGTCGCGTCGCGGGGCGGCGCTCCTCACCGGGTTCGGATTGCTGGCGTCGCTGCCGACGGCTCTCTCGGGTGCCGGCGACTGGGGGGAATTGTCAGGTGACGAACGCAGGATCGGCGCGGTCCACGCGCTTGGCATGGACACCGCGACGTTCCTCTTCGCCGGCTCGCTCGTCGCGCGCCTGCGCGGCCAGCAACGGCGCGCGAGAAAGCTTGCCGCCGCCGGGAATCTGGTCATGATGGGTGCGGGCTTCCTCGGCGGCCATCTGGCTCTGCATCGCGGGACTGCTCGCCGGGGTTCCGTGGCTGAGCGCAACTAGTACTGCGCGGGTACGTGCGGCGGCGTACTCCGGTCGGATAGGTTTCGGCGACATGAGCGTTGTCGAGCATGTCGTCCTCATTCATGGGACCTGGGGCCGCGGGAGTCACTTCCATGAGGCGCGGGCCGCGTTCGAAGCCCGTGGTTTCGTCGTTCATACGCCGACGCTGCGCCACCACGAGCTGCCGCTTGAGGAAGGCTCGGCGCAGATCGCGACGCTCAGCCTGACTGACTACGCCGACGATCTGGTCTCGGTGTGTGAGGCGCTCGACTCGCCGCCGTTGATCCTCGGGCATTCCCTGGGTGGGTTGCTGGCCCAACTCGTCGCGGCCCGGACCAAGCACGCCGGCCTGATCGGCGTGTGCCCGGCTCCGGCGGCGGGGATCTTCGCCATGTACCCGTCCATGAGCCGCCTGTTCCTGAGCCACTACCTCCAGCCGCGTCCCTGGGCCAAGCCGCTCCAGCCGACCTGGGAGAAGTTCCACGTCGGCGGGCGGATCACGCAGACAATGGAGGCCTCCCGCGCGCTGTACGCGGACCTCGTCTCCGAATCAGGCCGCGCGTACTGCGAGATGGCGTTCCCGCAACTGGACCGCCGCAAGGCATCCCGCGTCGACTACGCCGCGGTCTCCGGCCCGGTCCTGATCTTCGGCGGCTCGCAGGACCGCACTGTGGTCCCGGCCGTCTGCCGCGCGACCGCCTCGAAGTACCAGAAGGCCACGTACCAAGAGATCCTTGGCGCCGACCACATGATCCTGTTCGGCGAGATTCTCCAGACCACCATGGCGCACATCGACGACTGGCTCGCCGCTAACAACCTCGAACCGAAGTAGAGGCTCAGACGTCGATACCTAGCGCGGCGAATCGGTCCGCGAGATCGTCGACCCACTCTTCCGGGGTGCGGTGATCCGGCAACGGCACGCCGGCCTCGCTCCGCCACAGTGCATCTGCGAGCGCCGTACGCAGATGCCACGCCATCACCCGCTCAACCGCTAACTCGCGGCCCGTGATCTCCCCGTACTGCCGCATAGTTGCCGTCAGCAACTCAACGCCCGGACCCGTGCCAGGAAAGGCACGCAGGTCGTACTCCGCTTCAGCGAGCCCAGCGGTCTCGAAATCCACAACCACGCGAAGCTGCCCGTCGTCCCACACCTGATTCCCGCCGTGCAGATCCCCGTGCACGAGGACCTGCGGGCGCGGCGTCGCCAGTACGTCGTCCGACCAGTCGCACCATCTGATGACGGCGGCACGCTGATCGGGACGAGCCCATTTCACGAACTGCTCGCGCAAGACGTCCGTCGAGGCCGGCTGCATCGACGCAGCGGGCAGCTCATCGAAACGCCCCGCCGAACCGTGCAACTCCGCCAGGAACTCGGCAAGCTGCCGGCCCAGCTCATCCCGGTCGAGCGAGTCCACCACGTCGAACAACGCCTCACCCGGCGCCAGCGCAGTCACCAAGAACACCGGATCGGTGCTGCTAGCAACTACCTCCGGCAGGAACGAAACCGCCGGCTCCCGGCCCAACGCCGCCAGCACGGCGATCTCATGCGCCAACCGCAGCGCAGCAGGTCGCGACCAAGCAAACTTCGCGACGAACCGCCCACCCACCACCGCACTCGCCGACCACCACATGGGGTCATCCCCCACCGATTCACGAACGACGATCGGGTACTCCTCGAGCCCAGGCGCAACCTCCTTCAACGCCCCGGCAACCGCCCCCACCGACCCATCCGCCAGCCATCTCACCCCACCAACCCTAACCACCAAGCAATACTGACAACGGACCATTTCCACGGCAGCCCTCCGGAGGCTCCGATGCCCGTCAACACCCAACCGCTGCCCGGCTTGACAGTCCAGCGCACGGACCCCGGCGAGAACCTCATGGCGCAGCAGTTCGGGATTCTCGATGTCGACCCTTGTCGCCTGGACCCACCCGGAAGACCGCCGTCGCGCCGCCATGCAACACAACCCAGTCCCCGCCGCCCTCCGCAGCGAGAGCCTCTGCTCGCTCAGATCCACCTCGTCCTACGGCGTAATGGTGATCTCCAACGGCGCCGACACCATGTTGCCGACGTCGGTCTGTAGCGCGATGACCAGCCCCCACTGTCCAGGCGGGACGGCGTACCCCAAGTCGGGCACCAGCGAGGCGGTGCCGATCAAGACAGGCACAGTACGGCTCTGATGGGGTTCGATCGGGAACTCCACCCGCGGCAGCGCGCGCGGACCGACGTACCGACCAACGACCTTGCCGGAACTGTCGACCACCGCCGACCCCAGATCCCCGCTGGTGAGAAGCACCTGCATTTGGTCCGCGTGATTCGTCACCAGCACGTCCCTGTGTGCGAACCACCCGCTCCGCACCGACAACGGAGACACAGCATGTACGTCGAGGCGGGCAGCGGGTGCTCCAGTTAGCCGGCGCGCGTGCTCGCTCACCCACACCTGTCTGGTTGGAAAAGCCATGGCCCCAACACGCAGGTCGACGACGTCGCCGTACTTCGCCTTGAGTGTGGCCGCGATGTCGGTTGCCCAGGCAGCCAGCTCGATGCGGAACCGCCGCTCGTGCCGCTCGCTGTCCGGGTTCGGGAGTACGACAAGCGCGCCCGGCGACTCATCGCGCAGCCGCCGGAGGTCCACGCGCAGACTCTCCCAACCCGCCATAACCTGACGATACCGAGCCCGTCCGCAAGCGGCTCGGGTTGCTGAGGGAGAGGTACCGTGCGATATGGCTGATGTCGAAGACCTTCCCGGCCTGCTGGTAGCGATAGCTGTAGGCGACGATCGGCTCGTGAGGTCGTCCCTCGAGGCCGCGCCGTCGTTGGCAACCGCGCGCCTGTCGCGCCAGGACGAGTTCTTCATCCCCGAGCGCCACGCTCAGCTCTACGAAGGCGACACCGCTCTGCACGCCGCCGCCTTCACGTACGACGTCGATGTCGCCCGGGAGCTGCTGGCCCACGGCGCAGACATCCGCGCCAAGAACCGCCGTGGCGCCGAACCCCTGCACGCCGCAACCATCGGTGCTCCCGACTCGACAACCTGGGACCCCGCCCGCCAGCGAGCAATCATCAAGTTCCTGATAGCTGCCGGCGCCGACCCGAACGCACCCGCCCTCGGCGGTGTCACTCCGCTACACCGAGCCGTCAGAAACCGCTGCTCCCCCGCCGTGGCCCAGCTCCTGCAGGCCGGCGCAGACCCCGGCCTACCCAACAACAACGGCTCAACCCCCACCGACCTCGCCCACCACCCAACAGGCCGCGGCGGCTCCGGCTCCGAGGCCGCAAAAGCCGAACAACAACTCATCCTCACCCTTCTCGCCGAAGCCACAAACTGAGCTAGCGCGACAGCGATTTGCCGATTGCCGACGGATCGCGACCTGGACCGGCAGACTATGGGGCATGTTGAGCCCAGAGGCCTTCGAGGAGCAACGACGAGCGAGGTGAGTGGCTGATCGACGCCTCGGCGACAGCAAATCCCGGCGTCACCGGCGAACAAGTCGCGGCAGCTCTATCCACGGCCTGGACGCAAGACCTCCGGTACCAGTATCGCGAAGCGCACACACTCCTGACCGACCCCAAGTCGGTCACGCCGCAGGCAGTAACACAGATCGGCCCAGGCAACCTCTGGGTCGCCGCACAGGTACGAGTGACCCTGCCCAACCCGTCGCAGGCGTAGCGTCCTGGACCGCGGCTGGTTCGAAATCCGGCTGATGCGGAAGGGCGAGACCTGGAGGAAGAGCGCGATCATGGAGACTGAGATGTCGGCGTACGGCGTGGTGACCAAGACGGCCGCCGGGTCTGTCACCGAGGTGGCTGGGCGATTCCGTGAGCTCCTCGATACCAGGGGCGTCATGGTGTTCGCGACCATCGACCAAGCGGCTGCGGCCCAGACGGCCGGACTGAGCCTCCGCGACACCGTGCTGATCATCTTCGGCAACCCGGCAGTCGGCACCCCTGTCATGGCAGCCGCTCCACTGGCCGGCCTGGACCTCCCGTTGAAGCTCCTCATCTGGGACGACGCCGGCGAAACCCGAGTCAGCTACTACTCCCCTGAGACCATCGCCGACCGCTACAACCTCGACCCCACGACCGCTGCCGGCCTGTCAGCCGTCAACGCACTCACCGACGCACTCGCCGCCGACCCGGCGTCAGATTAGTGCCCCGTAGTCGCCCGCCGGCTTGATCGACGAGTACGACCAGACGACGGGAAGAGGCGTACGCCGGAGCCCATCCGACTCTCCGATCCGCTTCGTATAACCACCGAGGTGGTAGTCGCACTCGAGCCGCCACGATCCCGTACGCGCGCCGTGCACCTGCTCCTGCGGACGCGATCGGCACCGCCTGGCCGCGGGCGATCACCCAGACCTGCATCGTGCACCTGCTCCGCAACAGCTTCCGCTACGCCGGCCGCCAGCATTGGGCCGCGATCGCCAAGGCTCTCAAGCCGGTCTACACCGCCCCGACCGAAGCCGCGGCCAAGGAGCGGTTCGCCCGAGGTCTGGGCCAGCGTTACCCGGCGATCGTGCGGCTGTGGGACAACGCCTGGGCCGAGTTCGTGACATTCCTGGCCTTCGACCCCGAAATCCGGAAAGTGATCTGCTCGACCAACGCGATCGAGTCCGTGAACGCCCGGATCCGCCGCGCGGTCAAGGCCCGCGGCCACTTCCCCAACGAACAAGCAGCACTCAAGTGCGTCTACCTCGCGGTCATGAGCCTGGACCCGACCGGCACCGGCCATTAACGCTGGACCACGCGCTGGAAACCCGCACTCAACGCCTTCGAGATCGCCTTCGACGGCCGCCTCGCCGCCGGACGCAACTAACCCTCTTCAACCCGAGTTACACCGTTCGTTTGACAGTCCCCCGACGGCAGTTGACGTCGGCGCCCGCACGCCCACCACGCTTTCACTCGTCGATGCGAACGAGTGGAACCTGAGCCTCGCCGTTCACAGTTCCCAGCCATCACGGTCTGATTGAACGCGGGGCGCCGTCCGAGTAGCAGTACCCCAGTATCAGAAGGGGAGTTTGGGTTGGGGTGGGGCGTGGGTGGGGTCTACGCCGTCGAAGAGGCTGCTGACTGATTCGCCGTCGTGGATGCGTTTGATGGCTTCGGCGAACAGGCCCGCGACCGAGGTGACTTCGAGTTCGGGGAAGCCGTCGGGCCGCGGGACGGTGTCTGTGCTGATGACTTCGGTGATGGAGGGGTGGGACCGCAGCCGTTCGACGGCGGGGCCGGCAAACAGGCCGTGGGTGCAGGCGACGGCGGCTTGGGTGCAGCCGAGGTCCTTCAGGCGGTCGAGGAGTTCGATGATGGAGCCGCCGGTGGCGATCTCGTCGTCGAGGATGATGGCGCGTTTGCCGGCGACGTCGCCGACGATGGCGTCGATGACGACGCGGTCGTCGGCCAGCCGCTGCTTGCTGCCGGCAGCGACGGGCGTGCCCAGCAACCGGGCGAACTGAGTCGCGGTTTTCGCGTTGCCCAGGTCGGGGCTGACGACCACGGTGTCGCTGAGGTCGCGGCCGCGGAAGTGGTCGGCGAGTACGCCGATCGCGGTCAGGTGATCGACCGGTACGGAGAAGAACCCGTGGACCTGCGGCGCGTGCAATGCCATCGTCAGCACGCGATTGGCGCCGGCCGTCGTCAGCATGTCCGCGACGAGGCGACCGCCGATCGAGATGCGGGACGCGTCCTTCTTGTCGGACCGTGCGTACGCGTAGTGCGGGATGACCGCGGTGATCTGCTGGGCCGACGCACCGCGCGCGGCGTCGATCATCAGCAGCAGCTCCATCAGGTGCTCCTGCGTCGGCGGCACCAGTGGTTGCACGATGTACACGTCTCGTTGCCGACAGTTCGCCTGAAGTTGGACCTGCAGGCAGTCGTTGCTGAAACGATGGATCTCGACCGGCGAAAGCGGTACGCCGAGATCTTTACAGATCTGCTCCGCCAGCACGGTGTGGGCACTTCCGCTGAACACGACGATCTCTCGCACGGCTCTCCCCGAACGCTGCGACCCCGACAGCTGCAGCCTACCTGGCGGATCCCCGCCGACAGTGCCGAGGGCATCGAGCAGCGACGGCATCGAGCCGAAAGCTCAACACTTGGGCGGGTTTCGTGACGATCAGCTGAGCAGGCGGGCGAGGACGTCGGCTGCGGTCCGGCAGTCCGCTGCGGAGGCGTCGAGGTGGGTGACGACCCGCAGCTGCGTCGCACCGACACCGCTGACCAGTACGCCGGCCGCCTTGGCGCCGGCCACGACCTCGGCGACTGTGCGACCGGTGGCGGCCAGGTCGGCGACGACGATGTTCGTCTCGACCTGGTCCGGCTTGACCGAGCCGGGTGCGGCATCCGCGAGTACCTGGGCGATCGCCCGCGCGTTCGCGTGGTCCTCGGCCAGCCGATCGACGTTGTGCTCGACGGCGTACAGCCCGGCCGCCGCGAGTACGCCGGCCTGCCGCCAGCCCGCGCCGAGGCGCTTGCGCCAGACCCGGGCCTCGCGGACCAGTTCCGCCGAGCCGACCAGCACGGAGCCGACCGGAGCGCCGAGGCCCTTGGACAGGCAGACGCTCGCCGCGGCCGCTCGCGAGGCGAAGGACGCGACCGGGCGTCCGGTGGCGACAGCTGCGTTCCAGAGCCGGGCGCCGTCCAGGTGCAGCGGGATGCCGCGGGCGTCGAGCTCGTCGGCGAGGGCGTCGTACCCGTGCTGGATCGCGCCGCCGCCGAAGTTGTGCGTGTTCTCGACCGAGACCGCCGACGTGACGACGAAGTACGGCCCGAGGTCGGGAGCGATCAGGGCGCGGATCTGCTCGAGGTCGATCTGGCCGGCCGGTGCGCTCCAGGTCCGCGTGGTGACGCCGCTGGCGGCCGCGTGGGCGCCGAGCTCGGCGCGGACGATGTGCGCGTTCGCCTCGCACAGCACCTCGCCGCCACGCGGCGCCAAGGCCCGTATGCCGAGAATGTTCGCGAGCGAACCGGTAACCGTGAACAGCCCGGCCTCGTGCCCGAGCAGGCTCGCGACCGTCTCCTCGAGCTCGTTGACGGTCGGGTCCTCGCCGTACACGTCGTCCCCGACCGGCGCCGAGGTCATCGCGGCCAGCATCTCCGCCGACGGACGGGTGACCGTGTCGGACCTGAGGTCGATCATGCCTTCGCGCCCCGCAGCCGCTCCGCCACCAGGAAGGCCAGCTCCAGCGACTGGTGCCGGTTCAGCCGCGGGTCGCAGGCCGTCTCGTACCGGTTCACGAGGTCCTCCGCGACCAGCTCCTCGCCGCCGCCGAGACACTCGGTGACGTCGTCGCCGGTGAGCTCCATGTGTACGCCGCCCGGCCACGTCCCGACCTGCTCGTGCGCGTCGAAGAAGCCCTGCACCTCGTCCATGACGTCGTCGAAGTTGCGGGTCTTGTACCCGTTCGGCGTCTCGAAGGTGTTGCCGTGCATCGGGTCCGACACCCACGCGATCGGCGAACCGTGATCACGGACCGCCTCCAGCAGCGGCGGCAGCGCCTCCCGGATCTTGCCCGCGCCCATCCGGGTGATGAACGTGAGCCGCCCCTCGATCCCCTTCGGGTTCAGCTTGTCGATCAGGGCCCGGATGTACTCCGGTGTCGTGGTCGGACCGATCTTGACGCCGAGCGGGTTCGACAGCGAGGCCAGGAACTCGACGTGCGCGCCATCCAGCTGCCGGGTCCGCTCCCCCACCCAGAGCAGGTGGCCGGACACGTCGTACGGCTGCTCGGTGCGCGAGTCGATCCGGGTCATGGCGTGTTCGTACTCGAGGATGAGCGCCTCGTGCGAGGCGTAGAAGTCGACGGTCTTGAACTCGTCCGCGGTGGCGCCGCAGGCCCGCATGAAGGCGAGGGCGCGCTCGATCTCGGAGGCCAGCTGCTCGTACCGCCGGCCGACCGGGGACGACTTCACGAAGTCGGTGTTCCAGGCGTGCACCTGGTGCAGGTCGGCGTACCCACCCGTCGTGAACGCGCGGGTCAGGTTCAGCGTCGCGGCGGCCGCGTTGTAGACACCGCGAAGCCGGTTGGGGTCCGGGATGCGCGACTCGGGTGTGAAGTCGAAGCCGTTGACGGCGTCACCGCGGTACGACGGCAGCGTCACGCCGTCCCGCGTCTCCTCACCGGACGAACGCGGCTTCGCGTACTGCCCGGCGATCCGGCCGATCTTCACCACCGGGACGCTCGCGGCGTATTGCAGGACGACCGACATCTGCAGCAACACCCGGAGCTTGGCCCGGATGTTCTCCGCGGTCACACCGTCGAAGGTCTCGGCGCAGTCGCCGCCCTGGAGGATGAACGCCTCGCCGCGGGCGACCGCACCGATCTTCGTGGTCAGGTCGTCGCACTCACCGGCGAACACCAGCGGCGGCAGCCTCCGCAGCTCGGCGATCACCTGGTCCAGCACGGCCCCGTCCGGCCACTCCGGCTGCTGCAGCGGCTTCAGCCCCCGCAGCTCGTCCAAACTCGGAACCCCCGGCACTTCCCCAGCCGTCAACGTCGCGAATTGCATGAGCCCAAGCCTAAGCCAGCCCCTGCAAACCCCTCGTCGCCCGTCTCACCTCGCCCGCTCCCTGCCAAACCTCTCCTAGGAGGCAAACACCTCCTGCGGGCCTGAAAAACCGCCAGGATCCGACGCCCTCAGACCTGCCAGGGGCCGGAGCGAGTTGTCCACAGGGACGAAACTCGGCGGGCCGCCGGGGTGGCAGGGCAGGCATGTTGTCGGTGTGGACGGATTCCGGCAACCAGAGGTGGAGGCAGACGATGAACGAGTCCGGCGGTTCGTCGAGTTGCGCCGACGCCAACAGGGCGTCTTCAGCCGCGCCCAGGCGGTGGCGCACGGAATAGACGACGGCGTGCTGGCGCGGCGATGCCGAAACCGGCAGATCGAGCGGATCCACCAAGGCGTGTACGCCGACTTCACCGGTCCCCTGCCGTGGTCGACCCGGGTGTGGGCCGCCTGGCTGGCTTGCGGGCCTGAAGCCGCCTTGACCGCGGACACTGCGTTGCGCTGGCACGGACTGAGCGGCGACTGGCAGGATTCGTCGATCCGCCTCGCGGTGCCGCAGGACCGCAGGATCGACCGTCGGACCGGCATCCGGATCACCCGCCACCAGGATTTCCGTTCGTGGCTGCTCCCCGGACGCGAGCCGCATCTCGTCCGGCTGGAGATCGCCGTACTGACCGCGGCCGCGAGCCGCGTCGACCCGGATCGGCGGGCGGCACTTGTTCTCGACGCGTGCCGGCAACGCCGTACGACGCCAGACCGACTGCTGGCCGAGTTGACCCGGCTACCACGACTCCGTGGGCGCACTGCACTTCTGCAGATCCTCACCGACGCCGCGACCGGGGTGCAATCGTTCCTCGAGCGGATCTATCTGACCCGGGTCGAGCGCGCTCATGGACTGCCCACCGGCGATCGGCAGGTCCGGGCGGCCGACGGCACGACGGTGAACTACCGCGACGTCGAGTACCTCCCGCACGGCGTGATCGTCGAGCTCGACGGTCGCGCGGGTCATGCCGACGCCTCCTCGACCTGGCGGGACATGCACCGCGACAACGCGGCGACCCTGCACGGTAAGACCACACTGCGCTTCGGCTATCAGCTCGTCACCGACCCCTGCGCCGCAGCCGGCCAGGTCGGCGCCGCACTCGCCCTCCGTGGCTGGCCCGGAACGATCACGCCCTGCTCGCCGACCTGCTCGCTTGGTGGAGAGTTTTCACGACGCCGCTGGAGAGTTTCCGGCGCCATCCCGGGAAAACCCTCCTGACAACGCCGTCCTCAGGTGAGCGAGCCTGGGTCTGGGGGTACGTCGACGGCGTGGTCGCGGAGGGCGGTGAGGGGGATGGTGTCCAGGGTGCGGGCGTGGGTGGAGGCCAGTACTACGGGGGCCGGGGCGCCGGCGTGGTACGCCTGGAGCCAGCGGGTGGCCACTACGCACCAGCGGTCGCCTGGCTCGAGGCCGGGGAAGTTGTACTCGGGGCGGGGGGTGACCAAGTCGTTGCCGACCGAGGCCTGGTGGGCGAGGAACTCCGCGGTCATGACCGCGCAGACGGTGTGGCTGCCGAGGTCCTCGGGGCCGCTCGTGCAGCAGCCGTCGCGGTAGAAGCCCGTGACCGGGTCGGTCCCGCACTCCTCCAGCGGCTCGCCGAGCACGTTCAGGTCGCTGTCCATGGCGACATCCTCGCCCGGGACCGGCTCCGAACCGGTCAGCTCGCCTTGGTGTCGCCCAGCCGCAGGTGCTCGTCGACCGATTCGCCGGCCTTGATCAGCTCCTTGGCCTTGTCGGCGTACATGTCGACGTACTCCTGGCCGGACAGCCCCATCAGCGCGTACATGATCTCGTCGGTGACCGAACGCAGCACGAACCGGTCCCGCTCCATACCCTCGTAGCGGGAGAAGTCCAGCGGCTCGCCGAATGCGACGCCCGGGCGGACCAGGCGCGGCAGCAGCTTGCCCTTCTCGCGGTAGAAGAAGTTCGGCCGGACCTTGCCCGGCGGCTGCAGCTTCTCGGTGTCGATCATCGCGACCGGGATCACCGGGACGCCGGCCACGATCGCCATCCGGGCGACGCCGGTCTTGCCCTTGTACAGCCGGCCGTCGGGCGAGCGGGTGCCCTCCGGGTAGATCCCGAACAGGCCGCCCTTCTCGAGGATGCCCAGCCCGGTGTTCAGCGCGGCCAGCGAGGCGCGCCCGCCGGACCGGTCGATCGGGATCTGGCCCACCGAGCGGAAGAAGGTGGCGACCAGCTTCCCCTTCAGGCCGGGAGCGGTGAAGTACTCCGACTTCGCCGGGAACACGATCTGCCGCGGCACCGAGACCGGCAGGAAGATCGAGTCGCAGAACGCCAGGTGGTTACTGACCAGCAGCGCCGGACCGGTGGTCGGCACGTGCTCGACGCCGGTCACCTTCGGCCGGAAGAGCAGCTTGACCAGTGGCGCGACCAGGAACCGTCTCAGGAACAGGTACAGCATCCGTCTCGACCTCCGTCACTCGCCCGACACACCCGACTCGCATCACCCGACAACGCTCACCAACCCATCGTCGGCCGTACCCTCGTCCGGCACCAGTGCCCACCGGTGGCGGCCAGGCGACATCTTCGGCGCGCCGACCGTTCCGGTGCGGACACTACGTTCCAGCTTCCCCCTCAGGCAATGTCACCGCCAGGAATGTTGGTGTTGCGCACCGTGTTGTCACCTGGATGCAGACTGGATGCAGCCCAGATGCGACGATTGATACGCGCCCTGGCCGGTCTCCGGTCCGGGCGTCTGTGAGGATCGGACCGGCGAGGAGTCGAGCGTGCCAGTGCAAGCCCACGCGGAGGAGATTCGCAGTCCCGGCAGCGGGGAGAACGCGGCCGTCGGGGTCCTGCTCAGCCATGGGTTCACCGGCTCGCCGAAGTCGATGCGGCCGTTGGCCGAACACCTCGCCGCCGAGGGGTACGGCGTCGCCGTGCCGCGCCTGCCCGGTCACGGGACCAACTGGCAGGAGATGAACAAGACCGGCTGGCCGGACTGGTACGCCGTACTCGGGAACGAACTGGAGCGCCTGCGCAAGGAGCACGACCGGGTGTTCCTGGTCGGACTGTCGATGGGCGGCTGCCTGGTGCTGAGGCTGGCGGAGGAGCACGGCACGGACGTTTCCGGTCTGGTCCTGATCAACCCGTCGGTCCGCACCGACGACAAGCGGTTGGCGCTGCTCCCGGTGCTGGCCAAGCTCGTGCCGTCGTTCCCCGGCATCTCGAACGACATCAAGAAGCCGGGCGCCGACGAGGGCGCGTACGACCGGATGCCGCTGCGTGCGTTGCTCTCGCTGTCGCAGCTCTGGAAGCTCACCCGCGCAGATCTGCCCAAAGTCACTCAGCCGGTGCTGCTGTTCCGCAGTACTGTCGATCATGTGGTGGAGCCGAGCTCGGGGCGGACGGTGCTGTCCTCGATCTCGTCCCGCGATGTGACCGAGACCCTGCTCGAGGACAGCTATCACGTGGCAACCCTGGACAACGACGCGCCGCGGATCTTCGCGGACTCGACAGCCTTCATCCGGCGGCTGAGCGGTAACAGTGATGCGTGACAACGGACTGACCGCGGCGTCGTACACGTCGCTCGGCGGGATCGACCCGTTGGTCGCCGAGCCGGTTCTGCACGCGCTCGCCGCGGCCGGGATCGCGGCGTACTGCGAGAACCAGAGCGAGGCCCGCACGCCGGAGGAAGCCGAGGAGCCGGTCCGGATTCCGGTCGGGTACGACGAGATCTTCGTCGACGCCGAGGCGGTCGACAAGGCTCGACCGGTGATCGACCGCAGTACCGAGGACGCGGAGTGGGAGTCGCTGGTCCAGCAGTTCAGCCAGCCGTCCGCGCCGGGCCACGACGGCGGCGAGGACCCGGTCCCGCGGTGGCCGGCCAGCGAGGACGTCGACGACAAGTACGAGCCGCTGATCGACGTGCCGACCGGGCTGACCGTCGAGGAGACGCCCGCGGTCGACGAGGAGCCCGCGAAGCCGACCCGGAAGGACGATGACCCGCACGACCACTTCGTGCCGCCGGAGCCGCCGCGCGGTCCGCGGCTGGACTGGATCAGCCGGCTCGCCTGGCTCGGACTCATCGGCGGTCCGCTGTTGCTGATCGCGGCAGCCGTGCTCGACTTCGGCACCGGCCGGATCACCACGATCGCGGTGACCGGCTTCATCGGCGGATTCCTCACGCTGGTGTTCCGGATGAAGGACCGTCTCCCTCCGGGAGACGGCGGCGACGACGGGGCGGTCGTCTGAGCTAGCATTCGGATCGTCGGACAATCCGACGAATCCCGAGGGAGGGTACCCCGTGCAGGTCACCGAGACGGTCGAGATCACCGGCCACCTGATGGACTCCGGGCTGCTGTCCCGCGTCCTCGACGACATCCGCGGGTACGGCGGCGAGTACACGCTGGACAAGTTCGACCTCGGCTACGACAAGGACGACCCCTCCACGGTCCGGATGACGGTCGGCGCGGACGACGAGGAGTCGCTGCAGCGGCTGCTGATGCGGATCCAGACCAAGGGCGCGAACTTGGTCGACCCCGGTACGCCGGAGATCACCGAGGTCTCGCAGGACGGCGTGTTCCCGGACGGGTTCTACTCGACCACGAACCTGCCGACCAGCGTGCGGCTCGGCGGCCACTGGGTCCTGGTGCAGAACCCGGAGATGGACTGCGGTCTGCTCGTCGAAGGCGAGACGGTGCGGACCATTCCGATGTCCGACGTCCGGGCGGGAATGCGGATCGTGACCAGCGCGCAGGGCGTCCGGGTGACTCCCCCGATCGTGGTCGACACCGAAGAGGGCTTCGGCTTCATGGAGTCGGACGTGTCGTCGGAGAAGCCGCAGCGGGTGCTGGTGAAGCAGGTCGCGGACGGCATGCGCGAGGCGAAGGCGAACGGGCAGAAGGTGCTGTGGGTCGGCGGACCCGGCATCGTCCACACCGGCGCCGCGCCGGCCATGGTGGCGATCGTCGAAGCCGGGTACGTCGACGTGCTGTTCGCCGGCAATGCGCTCGCGACGCACGACATCGAGTCGTCGCTGTACGGGACGTCGCTCGGGGTGGATCTGTCCCGCGGGCGGGGCGTGGAGCACGGGCACGAGCACCACATCCGCGCGATCAACACGATCCGCAAGGCCGGGTCGATCGCGGACGCCGTACAGCAGGGGGTGCTGACGTCGGGCGTGATGCACTCACTGGTGCGGAACGGGAAGAAGTTCGTGCTGGTCGGATCCGTGCGCGACGACGGTCCGCTGCCGGACGTCTACACCGACGTCCTCGAGGGGCAGCGCGCGATGCGGGCCGAGCTGGACGGCGTCGGCTACTGCCTGATGGCCGCGACCATGCTGCACTCGGTTGCCACTGGCAACATCTTGCCGGCGTCGATGCCGCTGACCTGCGTGGACATCAACCCGGCGACCGTGACCAAGCTCGCCGATCGCGGTTCGTCCCAGGCGCGTGGCATCGTCACCGACGTCGGCCTGTTCATCGAGCACCTGGCCCGCGAGCTGTCACCGGAGTACGCCGACAACAAGTGACCCGTTAGCGAGCGAGACTGGTTCGGTGACTGACGACTTCGAATCGTTCCTGCGCCGGTTCGAGGAGGCCAACTCCGCCTTCATCAACGGGGATCCGTCGTTGTGGATGCCGCTGGTGTCGCACAGCGAGCAGTCCTCGATCTTCGGCGGCTTCGGCGGCCAGGAGGTCGGCTGGACGCAGATCGGGCCGCGGTACGAGTGGGCGTCGTCACAGTTCCGCGACACCGGCGCGAAGGTCGAGTTCGAGTACCTCGAGAAGCACGCCGGCGCGGACACGGCGTACACGGTGGCGATCGAGCGCTGCACGGTGCACCACATCAACCAGCCCGAGCCGGTCCCGCACGTACTGCGGGCGACGATGGTCTTCCGCCGCGAATCCGGCACCTGGAAGCTGACCCACCGGCATGCCGACCCCCTCAACCCCAAGGCAGGCCCCTCAGGGCCCTGATCGCGCCTTGGGGTCACCCGCGGCCAGAGGCGGGGCCAGACTGACGGCTGCCACGGTCGGGCCCTTGGCGGTGGTCGGGGCGTTGACCGTCGGAGCCGGTAAGCGCCGGGCCCACCCACGCGCCCCCGGAGGTCCGGTCACGGTCCAGGCCGACGGCGATGGCGTGGTTCTCCTGAGCCTCCCTCTGCACAAGCCTCGCAAGCAGAGCGACCGCGTCGGCGTCGGCACCGCGAGGCTCCCGCACGGCGTTGTACGCCCTGTCGGACAGGTGATACCGAGCGACCACTGCGTTCTCGTAGACCTTGTCCGGCTCGATGCCGGTGTAGCCCTCGTCTCCGGCCGGCACCAGCACCGCCAGGTTCCGGGACGCGGAGAAGGTGGACACCTGGCCGACGAAGTGTGCGTTGCCTTGGATCTCCGCGTAGGTTTCGGTCTCGTCACTCCAGCCGGTCGAGGACTTCACGGCGGCGATCAGATCCCGGCCCCTGACCGGCGGATTGAACTCGATCGCTTGCTGGGCCCGCGACGCACTGAGATCGATCGGCTTCACGACACTCCTTCACTTTCGAGACCCGGCCTACGGGTAGGCGCGGAATGACAGATTTCAGCGAGCGTAGGGGCCGTCGGCGCGGCCGCGTGCCGAGCCGGTGTCCGGCCGCCGCCCGTCGGCCGCCGCGTCGGCCCCTTGGGCCGGTCTCGAGACCGCGGTCAGCGCATTCGGGTTGAGCCCCTTCGCCAGCGCGGGATCTTGCTCCGGACGGACAGCTTGCGTCAGCTTCTCGCTGAACGCGCGGACCGACTGGATCTCCTGGTCGCGGGTGTAGGGGCCGCTTTCGTCGTACGTTCTCCCGGCCACCGGCCGATCGTGCCGAACCACCACCGCGGACTCGTAGGTCGCTTCCGGATCGATGTACGCCGTCGTCTTGTCCGGCGTCACCAGCAGGTTGTCGGCATCGTTCCACCCCTGCCGGCCGACGAGGTACACGATGTCCTCGTCGAGGATCTGCTCCTTGAAGACCGCGCCACGGGTCTGTTCACAGGCCTTTTCCACCGCGTCGATCAGTTCCTGCCCGGTGATCGCACGGCCGAACTCGACGGTCTTCCTCGCGGGCGAATCGCTGAGGTCTATCAGAGCACTCTCCATCTGTCGCAGGAGAGGCCGATCCTACTGATCGAAGGGTTCCACACGGGCGTGATTGGATGGCGGTATGACCGAACTCGTGCACCTGGAGCTGGCGGACGGCGTCGCGACCATCACCCTGGATTCGCCGCACAACAAGAACGCGTTGTCGCACCAGCTGACGGGTGAGTTGCTCGAGCGGCTGGACGCGGCCGGCGCGGACGATGCGGTGCGGGCGATCATGATCCAGTCCGCGCTGGACGTGTTCTGTTCGGGAGCCGATCTGTCCGAGGCGACGACCGTCGGGATGGGGGTCGGGGCGCAGCGGATGGTCGACGTACAGCGGGCGATCGTCGCGAACCCGAAGCCGGTGGTCGCGCGGGTGGCCGGTCCGGTGCGGGCCGGCGGGATCGGGATCGTCGCGGCGGCCGACATCAGCGTCGCCGGGGAGAGCGCGACGTTCGCGTTGACCGAAGTACGACTGGGGCTCGCGGCGGCGACGATCTCGCTCACGGTCATCCCTCGGCTGACGGACCGCGCGGCGGCGTACACGTTCCTGACCGGGAACGGCTTCGACGCATTGGAGGCGGCGCGGTTCGGCCTGCTCACGCTGACGGTGCCGGACGCGGGTCTGAACGAGGCCGTCGGCACCGTGCTCACCGCGCTGCTGAAGGGCGCGCCCCAAGGCCTGCGCGAGACCAAGAAGCTCCTCAACCGCGACCTCCTCGCCAACATCGATGCCAACGGCAAGGACCTCGCCGAGCTCTCCGCCTCCCTCTTCGGCTCCCCCGCCGCCCAGGAAGCCATGCTCGCCTTCCTCAACCGCCGCAAGAACTAATTCGATTGCCGGTCCGACGGCACGCTGATGGACTGCCGGTATGCCGGAGATCAGCGACGCCCAACGCGAACAGTTCCGGGAGCAGGGGTACGTCGTCGTTCCCGGCGTACTGACCGACGAGCAGCTCGCGACCGGGCGCCGGATCGTCGCGACGATGCTGGAGCGCAAGCCGCCCGAGGGTGTCGGAGCGCATTTCCTGTGGCCGCGGTTCGGCGCGGACGGGCATCCGTTGCTCGACTTCTACCGGGCGGTCGGGCTCGCGGAGCTGGCCGGTCAGCTGCTGCGGCCGGAGCTCGCCGTACAGGACCCGGACTTCGCGCAGGTCGCGACCACGATCCCGCCGTGGCCCCACCGGCCCGGCGGCCCACATGTCGACGGGATCACGCCTGGTCTCGACGACGGCACCCCCGCGACCTTCAGCATGCTCGCCGGGCTGTGGCTGACCGGTCATGACGAGCCCGACCGCGGCAACCTGTACATCTGGCCCGGCACCCATCTCCGGCTCGGCGCGTACCTGGCCGAGCACGGCGCCGACGCCCTCGCCCGCGTCGACGAGATGAACCCTGGTCCGTACCCGGACGTCCCTCTTGGCGCGCCCATCCAGGCCAGCGGTCCGGCCGGCAGCGTCCTGTTCGCCCACTACCTGCTGGCCCACAACATCGGCGGCCACTCGGGCACGGCAGACGATGTACGCCGGGAAACCCTCTACTACCGTCTCCAGGCCACCGGCCATCGGGAACGCTGGCGTGAGGTGGTCACCGACCCGTTGGTGGAATTCAGGGTCTGAGCTCGATCAGCAGCGGGAGGTGGTCGGAGGCAGCGGCCAGGTCGGCTCGGGGGGCGGGGATGTGGCGGAGGCGGCCGTTGAGTTGGGGGGTCAGTTCGGCGGCGTCGATGCGTTTGTGGGGTGTCGTGGAGTTGAAGGTCGGGCCGGCGTCGAGGTCGAGCAGGCCCTCTTCGGCGAGGAGTTTCCAGACCGGGCCGTCGGGTTCTTCGTTGACGTCGCCGGTGAGGACGTACGGCGTACCGAACGAGCGGCACAGGGTGAGGACCTGGGTCATTTCGTGGATGCGGCCGCGGGGGTGCAGGCCGAGGTGGCAGACGACGACGGCGAGGCGGGTCGAGCCGAGGACCAGGACGCCGCCGACCGCGCCGCCGGGGAGTTGGGTGGCGATGAAGTTCAGCCGCCGGCGGACGAAGGGGCGCCAGATCCGGCGGCCGCGGATGCCGGTGAGATTGATGCCGTCGGCAACCAGGATCGCGTTCCGGGCCGAGGCCGCGACGTACCGCATCCCGAAGGTTGCCGCCATCGCGCGCCGCTTGCGCCGGGTGCCGAACCAGGTCGGCGCCTCCTGCACCAGCATCACGTCCGGCGCGCAGGCCCGCACCACCCGGGCGAGCGCCGTACGGTCGTCGCCCCAGCGGTGCACGTTGTACGACAGCACCCGCAGCATCCGGCGGGGCGTGCCGCTCATCCCTCGTTGTCGCCGTTCAGGTCGGCCGGGTGCAGCTCGGCGTCAGCAGCCGCGGCGCGCATACCGGTACGCCGGGCAGCCGACTTGCGGGCGGCCCGCTCCAACCGGGTCGAGCGCCCACGCGCAGCGGCCGTCTTCGCGGTGACAGCGGTCGTCTTGACCCGGACCCGACGCAACCAGGTCGCCTCTTCCCGAGCCAGGTCCGCCGCGCCGACCAGACCGGCCTCCGGACCGAGCACCGCCCGTACGATCCGGGCCTCCGGACGGAATCCGCGGCCGGTCAGTGTGCGTTTGAAGGCCTCCCGGGCCGGCGCCAGCAGCAGCTCGCCCGCGTCGGACACGCCACCACCGATCACGAACGTGCCGGGATCGAGCGCCGCGGCCAGGTTGGCGAGCCCGATGCCGAGCCAGCGACCGACGTCCTCGAGCAGCTCGACCGCGACCGGGTCGCCGTCCTTGGCCAGCTCGGTCACCATCGGACCGTTGATCTTGCGCGGGTCGCCGCCCGCCGCGCGCAGCAGGTTGTGCGCGACCGGCGAACCGGACAGCGCCAGCTCGCGGGCCTCGCGGGTCAGCGCGTTGCCGGACGCGTACTGCTCCCAGCAGCCGCGGTTGCCGCACTCGCAGCGGTGACCGCCCGGGACGACCTGCATGTGCCCGAACTCGCCCGCGATGCCGAACTTCCCGCGCTGCAAGGAGCCGTCGTTCAGGATCGCGCCGCCGATGCCCGTGCCCAGCGTCACGCAGACCAGGTGGCTCTCGCCCTGCCCGCCGCCGAAGCGCCACTCCGACCACGCGGCCGCGTTCGCGTCGTTCTCCACCACGACCGGCAGTCCGAGCCGTCGCTCGACCGCGTCCCGCAGCGGCTCGTGCCGCCAGGCGAGGTGCGGCGCGAACAGCACCGAGGACCGGGTCACGTCAACGAACCCGGCCGCACCGATACCGACGGCGATCACGTCGTGCCGCGACTCCAGGTCGTGCACGATCTCTGCGATCGCATCCTCGGTCTCCCTCGGATCCGTCGTCGGCGTGTCCCGCCGTACCCGGTCCAGGATGTTGGCCTCCGGGTCGACCACTCCGGCGGCGACCTTGGTCCCGCCGATGTCGATCCCGATCGTCAAAGCCTGTGTCAGAGCCAAGGTTCGACCTTTCTCGCGGTACCCCCGGTCCCCACTCCAGTATCGCTGGTCAGGACAATCACCGGGCCTTCTCCGGCGCCGGAGCCGGGCGGCGGGCCAGATCGGCGGCTCCGATCAGGCCTGCGTCGTTGCCCAGCTCGGCGAGGCTGAAGGTGGGGTGCGGGCGGTTCGACTTGGCCGGCAGTACCTTCTCGAAGGCGACCTCGGCGGACTTCATCAGTAGGTCCTTCGCCGCGCTCACGCCGCCACCGATCACGATCAGGGTCGGGTCGAACATCGTCGCGAGGCTGGCCAGCCCCTCCCCGAGCCACCGGCCCAGGTCCTCGAGCAGCTCCACCGCGCACGGGTCGCCGGCCATCGCCGCCTCGGTGATCATCGGCCCGGTCAGCTCCGCCGGGTCGGAGATCCCGCACACGCTCAGCATCTGCGCCGCCGCGACCGAACCCGACTCGGCCTGCGCCCGGCCCTCCCGCACCAGCGCCCGGCCGGACGCGTACTGCTCCAGGCACCCGCGCGCCCCGCACCCGCACCGATGCCCGCCCGGTACGACGCGCATGTGGCCGAGCTCGGCCGCGACACCATGAGCGCCCCGGAGCATCTCGCCGGCGATCACCACGCCGCCACCGATCCCGGTGCCGACCGTGATGCAGACCATGTGCTCGACGTCCTTGGCCGCGCCGAACGCGAACTCGCCCCAGGCCGCGGCGTTCGCGTCGTTCTCGACGACCACCGGGATCGTCAGCTGCTCCGCGACCCGCGCTCCGAGCGGCTCGTCCCGCCAGGCGAGGTTCGGCGCGAACAGCACGGTCGACCGGTCGGACGAGACGAATCCGGCGGCGCCGATACCGACCGCCTCCACCTCGTGCCCGGCGATCAGCTCGGCCGCCGCGTCGCAGATCGCCGCCGCGGTCGCGTCGACGTTGTCCGCCGGGGTGTCGCGGTGCGTGCGGGCCCCGATCACGCCGTCCTCGCCGACCACGCCGGCCGCGATCTTCGTACCGCCGACATCGATGCCGATCGTCAGTCCCATGGCTCGGGGTCCTCACTCACGTCGATCCGGTCCACCTTGGCCGGGGCCGGTTCCTCCTCGGGCTGCGCGGAGCTGCTCGGCCGCGACGCTGCGTCCTCCCGCGCCTGCCGGGCCGCGTCCGCCGCGGCCTCCAGCAGAGATCTCAACGAGCCGAGCACGTGCGCAGCAGCCGTCGACAGCTGCTCGATCGTCTCCGGGCTGGTGTTCCGCACCCGGTGGATCAGCTGACAGACCGGGCACCACACGCAATCGGGCCCCAGCTTGTGCTCATGCTCCGCGTCCGCAGCCGACTGCTCCGCGGTCGACTCGGCAGGCGGCGTCTCCGCCTCCGGCTCACGGACCGGCGGGATGTCCGCGGCCGCATGCTGCAGCACGGCGAACAGCTTGGCCGCCTCTTCCGCGACCGAGCCGACGGGCTCCTTACTCAAAGCCCCTCCCCGATCGCAGCGGTACGACGAGCCAGCTGCTCGTGGTACTCCGCTGTCAGGCCCTGGGCCAGCTCCTGCGCCGACTCCAACGGCCCGGCCCCGCTCGGCACCTCCGCAGGGGCAACGGGCCGCGCGGTCTCCCGCGGTGCGAACCGCACCTGCAGCCGTCCGTCGTCGAGCCGTGCACCAGCGACCACGCCACGCGCCAGCGCGGCAGGCAGCGGCAGCACCCGCCGGTACGACCCGACGGTGATGATCAGCTCGTCCCCGTGCCGCGCCAGCTCCAGCTCACTGGCCGATGCCAACGGCAACGGCATCGTCAGCGTGTACGTCCGCCCGTCGGTGTCGATGTGGCGATCCACCCACAACGACGTCTCATCGGTGGCGCGGGCGAACGGGTCGTCCCCGCCGTACATCTCCACCGCGAACGCGGCCAGCTCCTCGACCCCCACCGGCTCACAGACCCGGTACGGCGACTCCCAGATCGGCAGCGGCCGGAACGAGTCCGCGACCTCCTCCAGGATCCCGCGCTGCGCGGCGACCCACTGCCGCCGCCAGGTGTCCGCACCGGCCGCCGGGAAGACCCGGTTGGCCACGACGCCGTCCACGCGGTACCCGTACAGCGAGAGCCTGGTCAGCGACCGGCGTGCCTCGGCGACCACGACCGCCTCCGGCGTCAGCACCAGCCGCACCGAGGCGTCCGGGCCGGCCAGCAGCGTGCGGATGTCCGCCAGGTCGCTCTGCAACCGCCGCAGTGCGTCGAAGACGGTGTCGTCCGGCATCGGGATGCTCGACCCGCGGCTGAGTCCGACCCCGCGGTTGATGAAGGGCCGGAACGTCCGCATCATCTTCCGCTCGGCGTTGAAGATCCGGTCCAGGTACCAGTTCAGCGCCTCGGGCAGCCCGAGCAGCCGCAGCGTCTCCGCGGTCGGCGCGCAGTCGACGACGATCACGTCCCAGCGCCCGGACCGAACGTGGTCGCGCACCTCGAGCAGCGCGAGCACCTCCGCGGCGCCGGGCAGCACGGTCAGCTCCTCGGCCTCGATCGGGTCGACGCCGACCATGTGCAGCACCGACCGCAGGTAGTTCTGGATGTCGCCCCAGGACTGCTCGAACTTGCGCTGCGCGTCGATCTGCTGGACGAACAGCAGGTCGTCGATCTCGGTCGGCTCGGGGCCGACCTCGCTGTCGAACGCGTCCGACAGCGAATGCGCGGCGTCCGTCGACAGCACCAGCGTCCGCAGCCCGCGCAGTGCGGCGAGCGTCGCGGTACCCGCGGCGGAGGTCGTCTTGCCGACCCCGCCCTTACCCGTATACAGCAGAACCCGAGTCACTGGATCAGGACTCGACGCGCTTCTTGAGGCCCTTCAGGGCAGTGTCGATGATGACCTTCTCGGCCTTCCGCTTGAGCATCCCGATCATCGGGATCGCCACGTCGACCGCCAGCCGGTACGTCACCTCGGTCCCCTCCGCGCCCAGGTCCTTGAGGACATAGGCGCCGTCCATCCCCTTCACCATCTTCGCCTCGACCAGCGTCCAGGTCACCTCGTTGCGGGACCAGACGTAGGCCAGCGTGTACTCGTCGGAGATCGCGCCGGCGTCGACCTTGAAGCGCACCTTGTTCGGCCGGCCGGCCTCGTCGGTGGACAGCACCTCGGTCTCCCGCATCGAGTCGGCCCATTCCGGGTACGCCGCGAAGTCCGCGATCACCGCCATGATTTCCTTGGGGGTCGCGTTCACCTGGATGGTCGAGGTGGTCTGTTCCGCCATCGATTCACCTCTTCGCCGATCGAGTCTCAGTGTCCTCAACGGAGACTATCGCGGGATCGGACGAGGTACGTCGTTCGCCCGCCGCGCGGCCCGTTTCGGCTTCGTCCTTGAAGCGCCACAGGTGCTCCCGGTACGACGCGACGTACCGTTCCTTGAGCCGTTCGAGGGCCCGGCCGCGGACCGGGCGGGCCGGGTCGACGCGGAGATACCAGTGCACGACGACCCCGTCGCGGACCGGCTCCAGCCACCACTCCGCCGTACCGATCGCGGCGCCGGTGACGGCCCACCGGACCCCCTCCACCCCGCGCCGTTCGGACGGGGTCAGGGTGAGGTCCGGCCACCACTCGCGCCAGAGGGTGTCCGAACCGAGTCGCTCGGCGACGTAGGCTGGATCAGCAACGACCAGGTCGTCGCAACTGATGTCGAGCGTGGGCATGGCTCCGAACCTAGTTCCTTGGGTCACATAAAGGTGGCTACTTGTGGGTAGGTGACTGTAGCGTGCGCCGGAAGTCGACAATTCGTGACCGACTGAGGAGACGACGCGGATGCGTGAGTACACCGTTCCTGCTGTGACCGAGCCCGCGAGCGGGAGCTTGAGCGACCCGGTGTGGGCGAACGCGTCCTCCCATCCTGACACCGCGGTGTTCAGCCGCCGGGTGGCGGGCGGCGGCTGGCAGGACGTGACGGCCGCCGAGTTCGCCCAGCAGGTCATCGGCGTCGCGAAGGGCCTGATCGCGGCCGGCGTGAAGCCCGGCGAGCGGGTCGCCCTGCTCAGCCCGACGCGGTACGAGTGGACCCTCATCGACTACGCGATCTGGAGCATCGGCTCGGTCACCGTGCCGATCTACGAGACCTCCTCCCCCTCGCAGATCCAGTGGATCCTGACCGACTCCGAGGCCGTCGTCGCCGTCGTCGAGAACCCGACCCACGGCGCGGTCGTCGAGTCCGCCCGGGCCGAGGCGCCGGCGCTGCAGGAGGTCTGGCAGATCGAGGCGGGCGCGGTCGACCAGCTGACCGCGCTGGGCGCCGACATCACCGACGCCGAGTTCGACAAGCGCCGCGCCGCGGTCACCCCGGCCGACCTGGCCACACTGATCTACACCTCCGGTACGACGGGACGCCCGAAGGGCTGCAAGATCAGCCACTCGAACTTCATCGACGAGCTCGGCCCCGCGGTGAAGATCCTCGACGGCCTGTTCGACACCACCGGCGCGAGCACACTGCTGTTCCTTCCGCTGGCGCATGTGTTCGCCCGGATCATCCAGGTCGGCTGCGTGATGAAGCGGGTCAAGATCGGCCACAGCGCCGACGTGAAGAACCTGGTCGAGGACCTCGGCGCGTTCAAGCCGACGTTCATCCTCAGCGTGCCGCGGGTGTTCGAGAAGGTGTTCAACTCGGCCAGCCAGAAGGCGCACTCCGACGGCAAGGGCAAGATCTTCGACGCCGCCGCGGACACCGCGATCGCGTACTCGCAGGCGCAGGACAAGGGCGGCGCGTCGTTCGGGCTGAAGGCCAAGCACATGCTGTTCGACCGGCTGGTCTACGGCAAGCTGCGGGCCGTGCTCGGCGGCCAGGTGCAGTACGCCGTCTCCGGTGGCGCCCCGCTCGGTGATCGGCTCGGTCACTTCTTCCGCGGCATCGGCGTACCGGTCCTGGAGGGCTACGGCCTGACCGAGACGACCGCCGCGGTCTCGGTGAACCTGCCCGACGACATCCGGATCGGCACCGTCGGCCGGCCGCTTCCCGGTGTGACGGTCGCCGTTGCCGACGATGGCGAGCTGCTGTTCAAGGGCGGCCAGGTGATGCAGGGCTACTGGAAGAACGACGAGGCGACCGCGGCCGCGATCGACGCCGACGGCTGGTTCCACACCGGCGACCTGGGCGAGTTCGACGTCGACGGGTTCATCCGCATCACCGGCCGGAAGAAGGAGATCCTGGTGACGGCCGGCGGCAAGAACGTCGCGCCGACGCTGCTCGAGGACCAGATCCGGCTGCACCCGCTGATCAGCCAGTGCATGGTGGTCGGCGACGGCAAGCCGTTCATCGCGGCCCTGATCACGATCGACCCGGAGACCATCGTGCCGTGGGCGACCGAGCGCGGGAAGCCGACCGACCCGGCCGCGCTGACCCAGGACGCGGACCTGATCGCCGAGTTCCAGAAGGCGATCGACGACGCGAACGCCTCGGTCTCGCACGCCGAGGCGATCAAGAAGTTCTCGATCCTGCCGATCGACTGGACCCAGGAGACCGGCGAGCTGTCCCTCAAGCTCTCGCTCCGCCGCCACATCGTGATGGAGAAGTACGGCACGGACGTCGAGGCGCTCTACACCAGGTGAGTGGCTGACCCCGGCATCAGCCATTTGGATGATGCCGGAGCGAGCTCGTTGGGCGATGTAGCGGGGGTGCCGGTTCCGCGAAGCTCTAGTCATGATCACGAGCAGCGGGACACCGGGCGCACCGGTCGTCGAAGTCAGTAACCTGCGCAAGTCCTACGGGGGCCGGACGGTCGTCGACGACGTGTCCTTCAGCGTCGGCGAGGGTGAGATCTTCGGCATCCTCGGCCCGAACGGGGCCGGCAAGACCACCACCGTCGAGTCGATCGAGGGCCTGCGGGTCCCGGACAGCGGCCGGATCCGGATCGCCGGCCTCGACCCGATCGCCGACCACGCCGCCGTCACCCAGGTGCTCGGCGCGCAGCTCCAGGAGAGCCGGCTGCAGGACAAGCTCACCGTCCGCGAGGCGCTCGAGCTGTACTCGGCCTTCTACCCGAACCCGGCCGACTGGCGGGTGCTCGTCGAGCGGCTCGGCCTCACCGACCGGCTGGACGCCCGGTTCGGCAAGCTCAGCGGCGGCCAGCAGCAGCGGCTGTTCATCGCGCTCGCGCTGATCGGCAACCCGCGAGTCGTGGTCCTGGACGAGCTGACCACCGGGCTCGACCCGCGCGCCCGCCGCGACACCTGGGAGGTCGTCGAGGACGTCCGCGCCCGCGGTGTGACGGTCCTGCTCGTCACCCACTTCATGGAGGAGGCGCAGCGCCTCTGTGACCGGATCGCGCTGATCGACCAGGGCAAGATCACCGCGCTGGACACCCCGCAGGGGCTGATCAGCCGGGCGTCCGGGTCCACGATCATCTCGTTCACGCCGTCGGCACCGCTCGACGACACCGACCTCGCGACGCTGCCCGCGCTCGCGTCGGTCGAGCACAAGGACGACCGGCTCACCCTCCGCGGCACCGACGACACCGTCACCGCCGTGCTCTCGCTGCTCGCCCGGCACCGCATCACCGCGCATCAGCTCCGCGTCACCGACGCCACGCTGGACGACGCCTTCCTCGACCTGACTGGAGCCCACCGATGAGCACCGCCGTCCAGACCGCGCCCGAGCGGCACGCCACCCCCTACACCGCCGTCCTGCGTACCGAGGCGCGACTGTTCCGCCGCGAGCCCGGCGCTCTGTTCTGGGTGATCGCGTTCCCGCAGCTGCTGCTGATCATCCTCGGCAGCATCCCGTCCTTCCGGAAGCCCGACGACGGCCTCGGCGGCCTCCGGCTGATCGACCTGTACGTCCCCGTCCTGGTGCTGATCGCGCTGGTGATGATCGGGCTGCAGACCATGCCCACGGTCATCACCGGGTACCGCGAACGCGGCATCCTGCGCCGGATGTCGACGACTCCGGTGAAGCCGTCCGCCCTGCTCGGCGCCCAGTTCGGGCTGAACGGTGCCGCGGCCCTGCTCTCGGCCCTGATCTGCCTGACGATCGGCCGGCTCGCCTTCGACGTGGC
Source organism: Kribbella sp. NBC_00709 (assembly GCF_036226565.1). Taxonomy (GTDB): domain Bacteria; phylum Actinomycetota; class Actinomycetes; order Propionibacteriales; family Kribbellaceae; genus Kribbella. Next base: position 6,216,052 of record NZ_CP108996.1, on the reverse strand, counting down.
GCTGCCGCGACAGGCGTTCGGCTACGCGCTGGCCCTGCTGCTCACGGCGGCCGCCGCGCTCTCCCTCGGCGCGCTCGTCACCGCGCTGGCCCGGACCGCGAAGGTCGCGCAGGCGATCGGTACCGGGATCTTCTTCCCGAGCATGTTCTGCGCCGGCCTCTGGATCCCGGTCAAGGCGATGCCCGACCTGATGGCGCACATCGTCGTCCTCACTCCGTTCGGGGCCGCGGCCAGCGCCCTGGACCAGGCCTTCACGGGTGCCTGGCCGTCGTGGTCGCACCTCGGCGTACTGGCCGGGTGGGCGGTCGTGCTGTCCGCCGCGGCGGCACGGTGGTTCCGCTGGGAGTAGGACCGTGATCCGGACAAGGCAAAATAGTGCCGTGACCACAGCCGAGGCGCAGATCGACCGGCGGAAGAAGGCCTTCCGCCGGTGGATGCCGTACGGCCTGCTCGCGATCGGTACCGCGCTCTCGGCGGCGACCTCGCAGCTCATCACCCCGACCGCGACCAGGCAGGTGCTGGCCGCGGCCGGGGTCGTTGCGGCGGTCGTGCTGCAGCTGCTGTGGGGCGACCGCACCGAGCGCGGCCCGAGCCGTCTCTCGGCCACGTACTACGCCGTCCGGTACGCGCTCGGCTTCGGGCTCACGCTGGTCAACCCGTTCTTCGCCTTCTTCGCCGTGGCCGGGTACTTCGACGTCGAGGAGCTGATCCCCGGCCGTCGCCGGCGCCGGGTCGCGCTGTTCGCCTGCTCGGTCCCCGTGGCCGGGTCGCAGACCGCCGGCATCCCGGTGGACGGCGGGATGCGCTGGATCGTGTTCGCCGTACTCCTGCTGGCCAACAACGTGATGCTGACGCTCGTCACCCACTTCGCCGAGCAGGAGGAGCAGCGGTCCCGCGACCGGGCCGACACCATCCTCGAGCTCCAGCAGGCGCACGATGAGAACGCCGCGTTGCAGGCGCAGCTTCTGGTCCAGGCCCGGGAGGCCGGTATCGCCGACGAACGCCGCCGGCTGGCCGCGGAGATCCACGACACCATCGCGCAGGGGCTGACCGGCATCATCGCCCAGCTCCAGGTCGTCGCGAACACCTCCGACCCGGCGTCCGTCAAGGACCACGTGAGCCTTGCGACCGACCTGGCCCGGCACAGCCTGGGCGAGGCACGGCGCTCGGTCCACAACCTCGCCCCGGTCGGCCTGTCGAACGACGGCCTGCCCGAGGCCTTGCGCAAGACCGTCGACCAGTGGGCCGAGCGGAGCGACGTACGCGCGGAGTTCACCGTGACCGGTACGCCGCAGCACCTGCACGGCGAGATCTCGGCGACGATCCTGCGCATCACCCAGGAGGCGCTGGCGAACGCGGCCAAGCACGCGGCCGCGACCCGCGTCGGCGTCACGCTCAGCTTCATGGACAGTGAGGTCACATTGGACGTTCGCGACGACGGCAAGGGCTTCGACCCGCTGTCCCTACCGGCCCGGACCCGCACCGGCGGCTTCGGCCTCGACGGCATGCGGGCCCGCGCCGAACGCATCGCCGGATCCCTGACGGTGGAGGCCGAACCAGGGTTCGGTACGGCGGTGTCGGCTCGCGTACCGTTGGTGCCCCATGCCTGACAACACAGCCGGGATCTCGCTGATTCTCGTCGACGACCACCCGGTGGTCCGCAACGGCCTGCGCGGCATGTTCGAGTCCGAGCCGGGCTTCACCGTGCTCGGCGAAGCGTCGAACGGCGTGGAGGCGGTCGAGCTGGCCGCGGACCTCGACCCGGACGTGATCCTGATGGACCTGCGGATGCCCGGCGGTGGCGGACTGGACGCCATCACCGAGCTGACCCGTCGCGGCATCCGGTCCAAGGTGCTCGTCCTCACCACCTGGGACACCGACACGGACACGCTGCCCGCGATCGAGGCCGGCGCGACCGGTTACCTGCTCAAGGACGCGCCGCAGGACGACCTGTTCAACGCCGTTCGCCAGGCCGCCGAGGGTCGCACGGTGCTGTCCCCCGCCGTCGCCTCACGGCTGGTCACAGCCGTCCGTACGCCGGCGCCGAGCCCGCTCGCCGCGCGCGAACGGCAGGTCCTGGAGCTCGTCGCGAAGGGTACGCCGAACCGCGACATCGCCCGGGAGCTGTTCATCAGCGAAGCCACGGTGAAGACCCATCTCAGCCACGTCTTCACCAAGCTCGGCGTCACCGATCGCGCGGCCGCGGTGGCCAAGGGGTACGAGCAGGGCATCCTCGGCCGGGACTGATTCCAGGATTAGCGGCGGGTACAGGTCATGACATGAAGCCATCTCCTGGACCCCGGGTGGTCAAATCTGCTCGCCCGCCGAAAGTCGCCGGTGGAGCCTTCGTCTGCAGTTGGAGCGCGGTCGGTGACTGCGCCGTCGTCCGCGTCGCCGGCCCGATCGATGTCGGCACCATGCCCACGCTCGCGGGCGAACTCCGGCATGTGATCACCACCAAACTCCCGCGGCTCGTGGTCGACCTGCGCCGGGTCACCTCGATGGAGGCAGCCGGTCTCGACGTGCTGGCCGACGCCCACGACCTGGCCGTCGAGCACGGCGGCTGGTTGCGCGCCTCCGGCGCCGCCCAATGGCTCGCCGACCTGATCCGGGCCACCCGAGCCAGCCGCCCACTCGACCACTACACAGCCCTGGCCGACGCCCTCCCCGCCTACCGCCCCAGCATCATTTCCCCCCGCTGAACGTGATGCCGTTGGTGATCTGTTTCTGGGCTACGAAGAAGATCAGCAGGCACGGGAGGGTGATCAGCACGGACGTTGCCATCAGCAACGGTGTGTCGGTGCCGTTGACCGACTGGAAGCCGGCCAGCGCGAGCGGCAGGGTCTTCCACTGGTCGGAGTTGATGTAGATCGCCGGGCCGAGGAAGTTGTTCCAGTACCCCATGAACAACAGGATCGAGACCGCGACCACCGCCGGCCGGGCCAGCGGCAGGTACACCAGCCAGAACGTCTTGAACCAGCCGCACCCGTCGACGACCGCGGCGTCGGCCAGCTCGGACGGCATCCGGGCGAAGAACTGCCGGAACAGGAAGATGTAGAACGGCGACCCGAAGAACGCCGGCAGGATCAGCGGGTACAGCGTGTCGACCATGCCGAAGTTGTTGAACAGCATGAACTGCGGCACCATCGTCACCTCCCCCGGCAGCAGCATGGTCGCCAGTACGACGGCGAACAGCACCCCGGCGAACCGCACCCGCAGCCGCGCGAACGCGAACCCGGCCAGCGAGCAGGAGAACACCGTCCCGACGATCGGGATCAGCGTGGTGAGTACCGAGTTCAGCGCGTACCGCCAGAACGGGAACGACGTCACCGCGCGGGTGTAGTTGTCCCACAGGAACTCGTGCGGTACGACGCTCGCGCCCGAGTTGCCGGCCCCCGCCAAGGAGCGCAGCGAGGTCGCGATCATCCAGAGGAACGGGTAGACGAACACCAGCGACCCGAGTGCGAGCACGACGTACAGGACGACGGTGAGCGTGACGTTGCGGCGCCAGAACGGCCGGTCCGCCCGCACGACCAAGGGTTCTGCGAGTGCGGTCATCGACGCCTCCGCTTCCGGCCGAGTTCGGTTTCGTAGTACACGGCGAACGCGCTCCCGCGCAGGGTGACCGCGGTCAGGGCGAGGATCACCACGAACAGGATCCAGGCCAGCGCGGACGCGTACCCCATCCGGAAGTTCTGGAACGCGTTGTCGTACAGGTAGTAGACGAAGAACAGCAGCGAGTCCTTCGGGCCGCCGTTCGCGATGAAGCCCTGGGTGAAGATCTGCAGCGAGCCGATGATGCCGGTCAGCGCGTTGAACAGGATGATCGGCGACAACTGCGGCAGCGTCACGTGCCAGAACTGCCGCACTGGGCCGGCGCCGTCCAGCGCCGCCGCCTCGTACAGGTTCGACGGCACGTCCTTCAGCCCGGCCAGGTAGATCACCATCGCGCCGCCGACCGTCCACAGGCTCATCAGGATCACCGTCGGCAGCGCCCACGCCGAGTCGTTGAACCATCCCGGTCCCTGGATGCCGAAGTGCGCGAGTACGTCGTTCGCCAGCCCGTACTGCGGGTTGAACACCCACAGGAACAGCACCATCTGGGCGACACCCGAGACGAGCGAAGGCAGGTACCAGACGGTCCGGAAGAACCGCATCCCTGGCAGATCCGTGTTCAGCAGCAGCGCCACCAGGAACGCCAGCACGGTTTGCAGCGGCACGCTGATCACGGCGTACAGCAGCGTGACCTTCAATGCCTGAGCGACCTGGGGATCCTGGAACGCCTCGGTGTAGTTCGCGAGGCCGACGAACTGCGGCGGAGTGATCAGGTCCCACGACGTCAGGCTGACGTAGATCGACGACGCCATCGGCCCGAGCGTGAACAGGCAGAACCCGATCAGCCACGGCGAGACGAACAGCCAGAACGCGATCGTCTTGTCGGCCCGCGGCCACTTCCGCCGCGCCCCGTATGCCGCCAGTCCGATGACGGCGTACAGGACGATCAGGAGGAGCAGGAACGGGACCAGTGGCACGAGGGCGGTGGGCACACCCCAGGACGCCGCAAGGTCACGGATCCAGCCGATGGTGGGATTCACTTCTTCAGCGCCTGCGTGCACTTCTCCGCGAGCTGCGGCAGGATCTTCGCGACGTCGTCCTTACCGGTGCCGAGCGCGGTGTAACTGGTCATCCCCTTCTCGGCGTCGCCGGAGATCTGCGCCTCCTTCGCGACCGAGACCCCGACGATGCCCGACTTCAGCGCGGTGGTGAACGCGGCCAGGTTGCGCTCGGCCGGCAGCACCTTCTCCAGCGTCGCCGTCGACGCCGCGATGATCGGTACGCCGAGCGCCGTGTTGCCCTGGATCAGCTGGTCCTGAGCGACCTGCTGCGTACTGGCGAACTCGACGAACTTCTTGGCCGTCTCGAGCTGCTTGCCGCTCGCGTTCTTCGCGATCCCGAGGCCGTCGACCTCCATCGGGAACCCCTTGCCGGGCACCGGGACCAGGGTCCAGTTCGGCTTGCTGATCTTGGCGAAGTCGGCGACCGTCCACGGCCCGAAGTCGCTGAACGTCCCGAGCCGCCCGGCCGCGAACCACTGCGCCTGGTCCTGCCCCTGGATGTCGGTCGAGGTCGGCGCGTAGCGGTTCTTCTGCATGTCGACGACGTACTGCGCGGTCTGTACGCCGGTCCCGTCGCCGAAGGTGCACTCGGTCGCGCCGTCGTTGTAGTAGCTGCCGCCCGCCGCGGTCAGCCAGCCCCGATACCAGAGATTGCTGGAGCCGTACACGCGTGCCTTGCCGTCGCCGTGCGACAGCTTGGCTGCGGTCGCCTTGAACTCGTCGAGCGTCAGCGGTGTCGTTGCGCTGGGCAACGGTACGCCGGCGGCCTTGAAGGCGTCGGTGTTGATCGCCATCACCTTGGGCTTGGCGGCGAACGGCATCGCGAAGTACTTGTCCTGGTACTGCATCGCCGCGGCGATGTTCGGCTGCACGTACTTGCCCGGGTCAACGGTCTGCTCGGCGAAGCTGGGCGTGAACCCGGCCAGGCTGGTGTTGCTGATCTCCATCACCGTCGACTGGGCGCCGGCCGCGATCGAGGTCTGCAGCTTCTGCTCGTAGTCGGCCTGGATCCAGTTGGTGGTCACCTTGGTGCCCGGGTTCGCCTCCTCGAAGGCGGCCGCGATCGCCTTCAGCGACGCGGCTTCGGAGTTCGTGCCCCAGAACGAGAAGCTGATCTCGGCGGTGCCGGTGTCCTTGTTCGAGGCGGGGGCGTTGCCGGTCGCGCAGCCGGCGGCCAGCAGGAGGGCGATCGCGGTGGGCAGGAGTTTCTTCATGAGCGGTCCTTGGTCACCCGGGCGGATTGACCCGGTTCGAGGGAGTGGGTCTCGGTGCCGACGGTCACGGTGAGCGGACCCGGTCCGCTGTGCACGGTGACTTCGGTCGTGTGCCGGCCTTCCTGGCTGACGCGTAGGTCCCAGTCGCCGACCGGGAGGTGGTCGGCGGTGAGTGCGTCGAGTTCGGCGGGCAGGTGTGATTCGACGGTCAGGGTCGCGTTCGGCGCATCCGGTCGGAGGCCGAGCAGCCCGGCGACCAGGTGCTCGACGACGGTGAACGAGATCTCCGGGTAGTCGTCGCGGCTGTCGATCAGGTGCTTGGTCCAGCGCCAGGCGGACTCGTCCCGGCCGTGCTTGAACAGGAACTCGGGCCAGTAGCTGAACGACTCGATGTTGAGCGGCGGATGAGCCTCCATCTGGGCCTCGAGGTAGTCGAGGAACCGCTCGTTGCGCTCCCCCGTCCCGCTCAGCCCGAACAACGGGACCAGCGTGTGCGACTCCAGTCCCCAGTCGAAGTCCAGTCCGTCCTTGGTGATGCCGCGGGCGAAGTGATCCCCGTTCCACCACCCGTCGTACGTCGACTGGATCCGGTCGGCCTCGGCGTGCCGGCCGAGCTTGCGGAGTACGCCGTACTGCGTCGCGAGGCCGTCACCGGCGACGAACAGGGGCGCCTCGCGCTCGTTGTAGGTGGCGGTGCCGAGGAAGATGTCCGCGGTCCCGCCGGCCTCGGGGATGCCGTCGCCGTCGGCATCGTGTGCCTCGACGAACTCACCGACGCTGTGCCGGTAGTACGCCGCCAGGTCAGGGTCGTCGATCCAGCGGCGGTCACCGGTCCAGTCGTACTGCTCCAGCGCCCGATAGGTCAGGTCGAACACCGCGGGGATCTCCCGGACGAAGTGCTCGTCGTCGTGGTAGTCGAGGGCGGCGATGCGGCCGTCGAAGTGGAAGGCCCAGATCGGGAACCACTTCCGGGCCGGCGTGGCCGACCGGGCGAAGTGCCGGAACATCGCGAAGTTCTCCGCGTCCAGGCCGAGCAGGTGCGCACCGGCGGCCTGGTGGCAGACGTCGCGGGAGTAGAACATCTCCCGGGACGGGTAGCCGGCCCAGTACGACGGCAGGTTGCCGGCTCCCGTCTGCACCCAGGCGAGAGCGCGCTTCCGGGCCCAGGTGAAGGCCTCGTCGACGTAGGCGCTGCTGGACGTCAGGGTCAGCACAGCAACTCCTCACAAAGGGGATATTAGCGCTAAAACTAGAGACGTAAGGCAATTTCGTCAATACCTTCTGGGGCCCGTGTTTTACCGCTATAGTCCAGGTCGTGACGACTTTCGAGATCCGCTCTCCCGACGGCCGCACCACCCGGACCGGCACCCTCACCGGACCGGGCGCGATCACGCCGCGACCGCTCGGGACACCCGGGCTGCAGTCCTACGACGTGACTGCTGGTGATGCGGTGACGTTGCGGTGGACGTGGCCGGCCGAGGATGCCGTGACGCTGTGGCGGCCGACGCAGGACTCCCGGCGGAACCTGCCGACCGACTGGGGCTCGCACCGCGACATCCGCTCGGTCCGCTCCGCGCCGGTCGCGACCCTCGTGGATGCACAGGACCGGGCCATCGTCACGGTGTCCCTGTCGTCGAACGTTCGCGGCTGCGACTTCGCGGTGGGTGTGAACGAGGAGACAGCCGAGCAGCTCGTCGAACTCACCGTGACCGACGTCGAGGGCGGGTCCTTCACTTTGCGGATCGACACCCGGACCCAGCACTTCGCGGATGCACTGCGAGCGGTGACTGCCGAGTGGACGGCCGAGCTGGGTGACCGGATCGCCCCGGTGCCCGACATCGCGCGGACCGCGATGTACTCGACCTGGTACAGCGACCACCAGCACGTGTCCTCCGAGTCCATCGAGCGGCATGCCCGCGCGGGAGCGGCGTACGGCTGCACCGCGGTGATCGTCGACGACGGCTGGCAGACGGACGACACCCGGCGCGGGTACGCGTACTGCGGCGACTGGGAGCCGACCAGCCAGACGTTCCCCGACATGGCCGAGCATGTACGGCGCGTGCACGAGCTCGGCCAGCGGTACGTGCTGTGGCTCGCGCCGCCGTTGATCGGGGTGCACTCGAAGGCCTGGGACCGGTTGAAGGACCGCACCCTCGGGTTCGCCGATGGCGAGGTCACCGCGGTGCTGGATCCGCGCTATCCCGAGGTCCGCGAGCACCTCCTCGAGTGCTGCATCCGGCCGGTGCGCGACTGGGGTGTCGACGGCCTCAAGCTCGACTTCATCGATTCGTGGGCGCGGGACGATGTGCCGCCGGCGCCGGGTGGCGATTGCGATTCGGTCGACGAAGGTGTGGAGAAGTTCCTGCAGGCGGTCACGGACGAGCTGCGCCGGCTGCGGGCCGACGTACTGATCGAGTTCCGGCAGGACTACGTGAACCCGCGGCTGTGGCAGTTCGGCACGTTCCTGCGGGCCGGCGACTGCGCGCTCGACCCGGTGGAGAACCGCGTCCGTACGGTCGACTGCCGGCTGCTGGCCGGTGATCGCGCGGTGCACTCCGACATGCTGCTGTGGCACCCGTCGGCGTCCGCGGAGAACGTTGCGCACCAGTTCATCGGAGCCTTGTTCAGTACGCCGCAGGTGTCGATGGAGCTCGACGCGCTGTCGCCGGAGCACGAGCAGGTCGTCCGCCACTGGCTCGGGTTCATGCGCGAGTACGCCGACGTGCTGTTGCGCGGCGTACTGCTGCCGTCTCGCGCCGATGCGCGGTACACGCAGGTGCGTGCGGTCGGTGCGTCCGAGACCATCGTCGCGGTGTTCGCCAACCCCGTTGTGCGGGTATCGGACTCGTGCACGCTGGTTGTGAACGGCGGCGCGGACGGCAGGATCTACGTCGAAGGGGCTGATGGTGGGCCGGTGGAGCTCGTAGTGTCGGACTGCGCCGGCGTCGAAGTTTCTCGGAGCACGGTGACACCGGCGGGGCTGTGGGCGGTCGACGTACCGGTCGGCGGGGTGGCCCGGATCGTGCGTAACTAAGGGGGATCGATTGAAGCGAACAACCGTTGCCGATGTGGCCAAGCTGGCCGGGGTGTCGGCGATGACGGTGTCGAACGTGCTGAACGCACCGCACCGGGTCAGTGCGCCGACCGTCCGGACGGTGCGTGCCGCGATCGACGAGCTCGGGTACATCCCGAACCACGCGGCCCGCGCCTTGTCGTCCGGACGCAGTCAGGTGATCGGACTACCGCTGTACTTCGAGGACGAGGAGAACCCCGGTCTCGGCGGATTCCTGCACGGGTTGCTCGGCGGCTTGGTGAAGGCGGCGGCGTTGTCCGGGTACGGCGTGCACGTGGCCACGCCGGCTGAGAACGCGACCGAGATCGCGCTCTACGAGAAGCTGATCGCGGCCCGCCAGGTGGATGCGATCGTCGTCCTGGAAACCATGCCGCACGACGAGCGGATCGAGTTCCTCAGTCAGCGGGGCTTCCCGTTCGTCGCGTTCGGGCGGACCGGTTCCGACCATCGCCAATGCTGGGTCGACGTCGACAACGAGACGTCGATGGCCGGGATCGCCAAGCATCTGCGGTCGACCGGCCGGGATCGGGCGGTGTACCTGGCGACTGACACTTCGCTGCCCTGGGTACACCAGCGGCAGGCCGGGTTCGTCCGGGAGTATCCGTCGACGGTGGTGCGCTCGTTCGGATCGCTCGAAGCGGTAGCGGCGTACGTCGAGGAGAGCGAGCCGCCGGACGTCTTCGTCGCGGACAACGACGCGTTCGCGGTCGTGGCGATGCGGTCGCTGCAGCGGCGTGGGATCGCGGTCGGCGAGGACGTCGCAGTGACCGGGTTCAACGACTTCCCGTTCGCGAGCATGCTCGACACCCCGCTGACGACGGCCCGGATCCCGTTGCGGGACATCGCCTCCTCCTTGTTCGACCGTGCGCTCCAGGAGATCAGCGGCGAGCCCGACGCGCCCGGACGGCTCGTCACCGCGCCGCTGGTCGTCCGCTCGAGTGCCTGATCGCCGCCTCGACGAACCACGCGAGCTCCTTCGAACGGCTGCCGGCCGGCCACACCACGAACATCCGGTACACCTCGGCATCGGCCACCGGTCGATAGACGACGTCCGGCCGGATGTTGCGCTCGGCCATCGACTGCGGAACGAGTGCGACCGCCTGCCCGAACGCGATCACCTCGAGCAGCTGCGACGAGTCCTGCACGATCGGCCCGTCCACCGGATCGTCCGGCCGCGCCGACCAGTAGTTGCGCTCGGCAACATTGGCCCGGCTCCACCGCGGCGCCGGGATCCCGGCGAGATCATCGGCCCTCAGCACGTCGCGCCCGGCAAGCTCGTGGCCGGCGGGGAGCGCGGCCACCCGGGGCTCGGTGTACAACTCCTCCATCTCCAGCCCAGGGTCATCGAACGGCCGACTGACCAGCGCGACATCCGCCCGCCCGTCCCGGACCAGGTCCGCCTGCTCCCCGAACCCACTCACCACCACCTGCACACCCGGCATCTCACCTCGCAGCTCAGCCACGATCCGGTGCAGCAACTCGGTCGCCACACCAGGCTTGGCGGTCACGACCAGTCCCCCGGCGGTCGCGCCGGCCCGCTGCGTCCGCCGTACCGCCGAGTCGAGCGCGTCCAGGACCGGCCCGGACTCCTTGAGCAAGGTCTCCCCCGCCGACGTCAGCCCGAGACGCGTCCCCGAGCGGTCGAACAGGTCGACGCCGAGGCGGTGCTCGAGCTGGCGCATCGCGCGCGACAGCGGCGGCTGCGCGATCCCGAGACGCTCGGCGGCGCGGGTGATGTTCAGGTCCTCGGCGACCGCGCGGAAATAGCGCAGTTCGCGGATCTCCGGTTCCGGCATACCTCCAGGGTATGGCGGACCACCTGATCGGTGTTGGTCCGCGGGGGTGGGTCCGCGCTGAACTGGGAGCATGAATCAGAACGAAGTCGCCCTGGTGACGGGCGGAAACAAAGGCATCGGCCGCGAGATCGTCCGGCAACTCGGCCGGCGTGGACTCACGGTGTATCTGGCGGCCCGCAACCCCGGGCTGGGCACCACCGCAGCGGCGGAGCTGGCGGCCGAGGGGCTCGACGTACGGTTCGTGCAGCTCGACGTGACCGACGTGGAGTCGGTCGGCGCGGCCGCGAAGCAGGTCGAGGCGGACTCCGGCCGGCTGGACGTGCTGGTCAACAACGCCGGCATCGTGGCCGAGTGGGGTACGTCGGTCGCCGACATCACAGCCGAGCAGGTACGGACGGCGTACGACGTGAACGTGTTCGGCGTGGTCTCCGCGATCCATGCGTTCGTACCGCTGCTGCGGCGCTCGCCGAACGCGCGGATCGTGAACATGTCGAGCGGCCTGGGATCGGTCAACCTCCTCTCCGAACTCGACGGCCGACTCGCCACGCAGGGCCTGCTCGCGTACAGCTCGTCGAAGGCGGCGCTGAACGCCCTCACTCTGGTCTACGCCAGCGCCCTGCGCGCGGACGGCATCAAGGTGAACGCCGCAACCCCCGGCCTCGTCCCGACCGACCTCAACACGCAAGCCGCGGTACCGCGCGGCGAACGCACCGTCGCCGACGGAGCAGCCGTCCCGGTCGCACTGGCAACACTCCCCGCAGACGGCCCGACCGGAGTCTTCAGAGGACCGGGCTCGCTGGCCGACGTGGCTGCGTGGTGAGGGCCTGACGGGCGATCAGGAGGGTGGTTGTCGTACCGAGGATGCCGGCGGCGGCGATGGTGAGGTTGGGGGCCAGGAAGGAGCCGACGACGCCGGCCAGGGCGATGCTGACGCCCTGGATCGCCATCAGGCCGCTGGTCTGGACGGTGAACAGGCGGCCGCGGTACGACGGCTCGACGGACTGCAGGATCAGCGGGTCGATGCCCTGGTTGAACGCGTATCCGGCGCCGGAGATCGCGAGCAGAACGGCCGCGACCGGGATGGCCGGCTCGGTCAGGAACGCGATCGCGGGCAGCTGACTGGTGAGCAGGAACGGAACGACGAGCCGTCGCCGCGTGGAAGGGGGAAACCGCGCGACGACGAGCTCGCCGAGAACGGAGCCGACCGCGTAACCAGTGAACAGCGCACTGGCAAACGCAGCGGCGACGCCGACTTGAGCGGTATAGGCAACGGCCAGTCCGTCCGGGACGGACGAGAACGCGGGCGCCGCCCAGGTCAGCAGGATCAGGGTGCGGAGCTTGCGGTCCGCGAACAGGTACTGCAGGCCACTCCACGAGTCCCGGACCGGATTGCTCGTCCGCGCACCCGGCGGAGCGTACGGCGTACCGACGCCGATCAGCACCGCCGACGCGACGAACGTGATCGCGTCGAGCGCGAGCAGCCAGTTGGATCCGACCATCGCTACCGCGATCCCGCCGACCGCGAACCCGGCCAGCACACTGACCTGACTGATTGCCCGCAGCAACGACCTCCCGATCGGGAACAGGTCGGCCGGCAACAGGTGCGCGAGACTGGACGCCCGCGCTCCGGCGAAGACCGGCGCCACCATCCCGGTCACCACCAGCAGCCCGAGCAGGCCGCCGACCGGCATCCCCGGCGTCAGCATCAACCCGATGCACGCCGCGCTGACCAGATCACAGCCCACCAGCACCCGTCGTACCGGGAATCGGTCCGCGACCGAGGAGAACAGCACGCCGCCCACGGCGTACGGCAGGAACGAGCAGGCCAGCACGAGCGCCGACAACAACGGCGACCCGGTCCGCTCGAAGACCAGGATCGACAGGGCAACTTGCGCACCGACCGTCCCCAGCATGGAAACGGCATGCGCGCAGAACACCGCGCGCATGCCGGGAACGCTCAGGACGGCTCCGTAGGACCTCACGCGGAGAGCTTGCACGACGGCCGGCCGGCCGGAGTAGAGTTTTGGTTGTGGCCGAAAGTTCTCGCTGATGACCGTTCTGAGGTTCACGCAGGCCGACACCGTGCGCTGCCGGTTCGGTTCGTCGCCGTTGTGGGAGACGATGTCGGCGGTGCGGGTGCTGAACGGGTCGAAGCACCGGCCGCTGTACGGCGACTGGATCGAGGCCACGCGCGACCCGGCGAGCTCGCTGGATCTTCGCGAGTTGAAGGCACTGCAACCGCGGGTCGGCTTCACCCCTGACTTCCTGACCCCGCCGCCCAAGGCATCGCGGGCGAAGTTCGCGACCGAGATCGCCCGTGTCCGGAGCACGCCGCTCGACCGGGTCCGGAGCGAGCTGATCCGGTCCCGGGACTCGCGGAACAACCCGGCCGCACCGGCGATCAACCGGATGCTCGAGGACCTGGCCGGCGCCCGCGAACGGCTCGCGGATGCGATCGAGAGCGCCTGGGAGACCTTGATCAAGCCGGACTGGCCGCTGATCAGCCGCGTGCTCGAGGACGACATCGCCTATCGCGGTCGGCAACTCACCGACGGTGGCCTCGCCGGCCTCTTCGACGACCTGCACCCGACCCTGGCCTGGGAAGACGACCGCCTGGTCGCCACCCGGCAAGCCGCCGATGACCGCGACCTGACCGGGCAGGGCCTCCTCCTCGTGCCTGGAGTCTTCGCCTGGCCGTACCTCGTCATCGTCGCGGACCCGGCGTACCACCCGACGCTCGTCTACCCGGCCCGCGGCGCCGCCCGCCTCTGGTCCGACGCGCCCGCTCCCCCGGACCCGCTGGCCCGCCTCCTCGGCCGTACGCGCGCCACCCTGCTCATCGCTCTCGACCCGCCGGCCACCACCAGCGCACTCGCAACCCAGTACGGTCTCGCCCTGGCCACAGTCGCCGAGCACCTCTCCGCGCTGTACGACGCCGGTCTCGCGACACGTCGGCGTACCGGCCACCAGGTCCACTACCGGCGTACCGAGGTAGGACAGGCCGTCGTCGACGCCTCCGTCGGATGAGCACCGATCGGCGTCAGAATGCTGTGATGGAGACGAAAACGCGGCACACCCGGAGGTGGCCGGCCTCACTGGCTGTGGTCGCGGTCCTCATCCTGCAACTGCTGGTGCCGCCGCAGATCAACGCCCTCCCGCGCTGGCTGATGCCCGCGCTCGGTCTGCTCCTGCTGGTGCCGCTGATCTACATGAACCCGTTCCATCTCCGCCGCGACGAACCCTGGCTGCGCTGGGTCGAGCTCGTGCTGCTCGCCGTCCTGGTCGCGGTGAACGCGTACTACCTGGCCGGGATGATCTTCTTCCTCAACAACGGCGACGCGAACGAGGGCAAGGTGCTGGTGAAGAGCGCCCTGCTGATCTGGGTGACGAACGTGGTCGCGTTCGGCCTCTGGTACTGGGAGATCGACCGCGGCGGACCGTTCGCCCGCGCCCCCGAGCACGAACGCGAGGCCGAGCGGGCCGACCTGCTGTTCCCGCAGATGACCGTCGACCTGGACGGCTGGAAGAAGTGGCTACCCGGGTTCACCGACTACCTGTACGTGTCGTTCACCAACGCGACCGCGTTCAGCCCGACCGACACCCTGCCGCTGACCGCGCGGACCAAGATGCTGATGGCCGTCCAGTCGGCGATCGCCTTACTCACCATCGCGATCATCGCCGCCCGCGCGGTGAACGTCCTCTGAGATCTCCCTCGACAGTTCTGTAATGAGCATGAGACCGTTATGCCCATGTACAGCACGAAGTCGGTGGGGTTGGGGTTCGCGATCTTCTCCGCGATCACGTTCGGCGGGTCAGGACCGTTCGCGAAGGCGCTGATCGGCGCCGGTTTTACGCCGCAGCAGGCCGCCTGGCTGCGGATCCTCGGCGCCGCCGTCGTGCTCGTCCCGCTCGTGCTGGCCTTCCGCGGTCGCGCCGGTCTCCGCGCCGCGCGGGCCTCCTGGAAGGCGCTGGTGCTCTACGGCCTGACCGGGATCGCCGGCTGCCAGACACTGTTCTTCATCGCGGCGAGCCGGCTGCCGGTCGGCGTCGCGCTGATGCTCGAGTTCTCCGGCCCGATCCTGGTGGTCGCCTGGCTGAAGTTCGGGCAGAAGGTCGCAGTACCGCGATCGGCCGCGATCGGCGTCAGCATCGCGGTCGTGGGCCTCGCGACGGTGGCCGAGATCTGGACCGGGTTGCAGATCGACCCGATCGGCCTGCTCGCCGGACTCGGTGCGGCCGCGTGCCAGGCGACGTACTTCATCCTGATCGACAAGCTGACCGGCGCCGCGGATCCGCTGGTGATGACCGCGGCGGGCAGCGTGGTCGGCGCCGTCGTGCTCACCCTCGTCGCCGCGCCCTGGGGTACGCCGTGGCACGTGCTGGTCGACACGATCGCGATCGGCCACCGGCATGCACCCGGTTGGGTGATGGCCGCCTGGCTGATCCTGGTCAGCACGGTCGTCGCCTATCTGGCCGGCGCGGCCGCGGTGCAGCGGCTGTCGGCCGCGATCGCCGGCGCGGTCGCGTACGTCGAGGTCGTGGCGGCGTGCATCTTCGCGTTGATCCTGCTCGGCGAGACGTTGCGGACCAACCAGATCATCGGCGGCGTGATCGTGCTCGTCGGCGCCTTCGTGGCCCAGTCGTCGGTCGGGAAGGTCGCGTCGCCGGAGATCCCGGATTCCGATACTCCCCGCACCGACGTACTGGATCCGGTCATCTGAGCGAGTCCACCAACTCCCGCGGCAGGCCGTGGGTGTCGTGCAGGTACTCGTAGTCGGTGTCGTCGAGCGACTTGTGGAAGCGCTCGTGGCTGAGCACCTTCCGGCCGCGGTCGAGCAGGTTGCTGAACCGGATCTCCTCGTCGATCAGGATCCGCCGGATCAGCGTGACCGTCTCGCCCTGATGGAAATGGTTCAGCGTGTGCTCGAACAGTTCGATCGGCACCTCGGACAGCGAGCGTGAGTCGTCGTCGCGCCAGAGCGTGGTCAGCATCCGGCGGATCAGCCGGCGCAGCACGTACCCGCGGCCGGTGTTCGACGGGTGCACGCCGTCGCCGACGATCACGATGCTGGACCGCAGGTGGTCGATCACGATCCGCCGCGACCGCTCGTCCAGCTTCCACAGCTTCGGGATCGTCCGCATCCACGGCTCGAACAGCGAGGTCTCGTACACCGAACGCTTGCCTTCGAGCAGCATGGTGAGCCGCTCGAGGCCGAGACCGGTGTCGATGTTCTGCTGCTTGAGCGGCTCCAGCGAGCCGTCGTCGAGCCGGCGGTAGCGCATCATCACGTGGTTCCACACCTCGACCCAGCGGTCGTCGGTGGTCGGCGTACCCTCCGGATCGCCGTCGCCGGTCCAGACGAAGATCTCCGAGTCCGGGCCGCACGGACCGGTCGGGCCGTTCGACCACCAGTTGTCGTCGGTGGTCAGCTCGATCGGCAGGCCGAGCTCCTGCCACGTCTGCAACGACTCCTGGTCCAGCGGCACCTGCTCGTCACCTCCGAACACGGTCACGTACATCTGCTGCGGGTCGAGGCCGAAGCGGGTGGTCAGCAGCTCGTAGCCCCACTGCAGGGTCTCGCTGCTCCCGTAGTCCCCGAGCGACCACGAGCCCAGCATCTCGAACACGGTCAGGTGGGTCGGATCCCCCACCTCGTCGAGATCGGTGGTTCGCAGGCATCGCTGGATGCCCACGAGTCTGCGCCCCAGCGGATGAGGTTCGCCTTCCAGGTACGGCGTGAGTGGATGCATCCCCGAGGTCGTGAAGAGCACCGGATCACCCAGCCGCGGGATGAGCGTGGACCCGGTGGTCGGGACGTGGCCGCGGTCGATGAAGAAGTCGATGAAAGTCCTGCTGATGGTCATTTCTGGTCCTTGTCTGGATCGGACCGGAAAGCAGACCACCGGGCTCGGAAACAACAACACCGGCGAACCGTTTCCGGTCGCCGGTGGAAGTTTCGAAGATGTCAGGCAGCGGCAGCCGGAGAGCTGAGAGCTCGTACGGCTGCGGCAAGTCGGAACATCCGGTGCATGTCGGCCAGGGTACACGAATCACGGGCCCGGCTGTCCAGCGCGTTCTCTCACCCGTCGGCCGCGCGCAGGAACATCAGGACCGCACCATCCTGTTCGCGACCGCGGAAGGAGGGCTGTCCCTGATCCGGCTCCGCGATGGCAGGCTGACCCCAATCACCCTCGACGCCGGCGGCAAGGCCCACCACGCCTTCGCGCCCGGATGGTCGCCGGCCGGGACCAGAATCGTGATGTCGCTGTCGATCGACCAGCAGGAGGACATCTACACCGCCCACACGGACGGAACCGACCTGCAGCGGATCACGAACACGCCGGCCTTCGAACCGCTGGCGGACTGGGGTTCCTAGACCTCGAGGAGTTCTCGCAGTACGTCGCCGCTGCGGGCCCACGACCAATCGCGCCGTACCCACTCCCGACCGGCCGCGCCCATCGCCCGGGCGCGGGCCGGCTCGGTGAGCAGCTCGGCGATCCGCACGCCGGTCGGCACCGGGTTGTACGGGTCGACCAGATAGCCCGTTTCGCCGTGCCGGACCGTGTCGCCGGCACCACCCGAGTCGCCAACCACCACCGGCTTGCCCGTCGCCGACGCTTCCAGCGTGACGATCCCGAGCGCCTCCGGTTCAAGCCCGAACCGCCGGGTCCGGCACGGCATCGCGAACACGTCACCGGCATCCAGGTACGGCGGGATGTCGGCCCATGGAACCGGCCCGGTGAACACGACCGAGCCCGCCACCCCGGACGTCGCGGCCAGCCCCTCGAGGTACTCCCGGTCCGGACCGCCGCCGACCAGCAGCAACCTGGCGCCCGGCACCGACTCCTGAATGTGCGACCACGCCCGGATCAACGTGTCCTGCCCCTTGCGGCGTATCAACCGCGAGATACAGACGACCACCGGAACGCCTTCCAGCCCAAGCCCTTTGCGGACCTGCTTTCCGCCACAGTCCGGGGCGAACCGGTGCGTGTCGACTCCTGGCGTCAACCGTCGTACCCGTTGAGCGGCCGCCGGTGAGAGGGCGGGCTTGATGTGCTCTTCGCACCACCCCGACACCGTGGTGACCACATCCGCGGCGTCCCCGATCCGCCGCAGCGCCTGCCGAGCACCCGGTACGCCGGCCCACCAGGTCTCATGCCCGTGGGTCATCGCCACGATCCGCCGCGCGCCGGCCTGACGCAGCGCGGGTCCCATCAGCCCGAGCGGCGCCGCCGCGCCGAACAGCACGCGGTCCGCGTCGTACTCGCCGAGCAGCCCGGCAGCGCGCTTCGTAGTACGGGCCGTTGGCAACAACATCGACGTACGGTCGCGGATCACCGGGAACGGCAGCGTCGCGTCGTACGCCGTGTCGCCCGGTTCGCGGGAGGTGTAGACGACGACGTCCGGAAGCTCGTCGCACAACGACCGCACGAAGGTTTCGATCCCGCCCTGGCGCGGCGGGAAGTCGTTGGTGACGACCAGCACCGTCATCGCTTGGCCAGCGGCGGGACCGTGCTGCCGTTCTGGCTCGCCCAGGCGCGGCCCATCGCGATCCGCTCCGGTGGGGTCGGGTGGTCGGCGAACATCCAGTACCGCCAGGCGCTCGGGTCGAGGCCGGAGATGTTCTGCACGGCGAGGTCGTGCTGCATGGCGACGAAGTCCTGCGGATCGTTCGTCAGCCGGAGCGAGTGGTAGTCGGCGCGGGCCTCGATCTTCCGGCTGACCAGATTCTGCACCGGGCTCGCCAGGGTCGTCCCGGCGGCGACCATCGCGACCAGGAGCGCGGCCCGCCGCGGGTCGGCCATCCGGGCCCCGAGCAACAAGTACAGCAACGTGATCCCGAACGCCGTACCGAGGACCCCGATCAGCGTGCCGTGCAGTACGTCGTCCTCGGCGGCGTGACCGAGCTCGTGCGCGACCACCAGCCGGACCTGGGCCGGCGGGGTGTCCTTGAGGAGCGTGTCGTACACGACCAGCCGCCGGGTCGAGCCGAAGCCGGAGACGTACGCGTTCAAAGCGGTCGTCCGCTTCGACGCGTCTGCCACCAGCACATCCTGCACCGGTACGCCGTCCTGTTTCGCGAGCGCCAGGAACTCGTTGCGCTGGGCACCGGCCGGCATCGAGGTGAAGTGGTTGAACCGCGGCTCGACCAGCACCGGGTAGGCGAACGACACGCCCAGCACCAGCAGCGCCGCAATAATTGCCCCTGGCAACCACCAGCCCTGCCGCCAGCGTTTCGCCAGCGCTACCAGGACGACGGCGATCACCGCGAGACCGAGCGAGGTGAGGGCCCAGTTGATGCCGCGGTCCCAGACCCACAGCCGCCAGTTCCGCACCGACAGGCCGTACTTCAGGCTGATCCGCTCCGCGAGTACGTCGGTGGGGACGGTGAGCAGACTCGTGATCAGGACGACGCCGGCGACCGTGAACGGGACGGCGATGATCCACGGCCGGACCCGCAGACCGTCGTACAGCCGCCGGCCGAGGGGGCTGAAGCCGATCGCGAGCGGAACCACGATCGAGATGATCCAGGACGCCGTCGACCACGGCAGGATCTCGTGGCGGAACGCGTTCTGACGCGCGATCTCGGCCGTCGTGAAGTCCAGCGTGGCGTCGGGTTTCGGCAGGTCGATCAGGTGCCACGGAGTGGTGACCGCGATCGTGAAGACCAGTGCGAGGGCGAGCACCCCGCCTGCGATCCAAGGCGTCGACCGAGCGGCCGGCTTAGGCACCGGCGAGCCTCTCGAGGTACTTCTGCCACTCGGCGACGAACTCGGCCTCGGTCATCCCCAGCACCGACTTGAAGGCGTCCGCGAGCCCTGTCGCGCTCTTCGACGTGTGCACAGCCCGGTAGAACTTCACCAGCTTGTCCTGTCCCTCACGCTCGGCGATCAACCGGCAGGCGAGCCACGCCGACTCGTAGGCCTGCGGCAACTCGGTCGCCGATGCCGCGAACGCCTCCGGCGTCGGCAGCGTGGTCGGCACCTTCCCGGCCCGGACCGCCTTGAACAGCTCCTTCGCCGCCGACTCGTCCTGCACTGGCACGGCGGTGAACGCGACGTAGTCCGCGAACCCCTCCGCGAGCCACAACGGGACCGGCGAAGCAGTCGCGGTCGACGCGACGTGGGTGGTCTCGTGGGTCAGGACGATCCGCCGCCCCTGCTTGCCGAGCTCCTCGAACAGCTTCGGGTTGGCCACGATCCGCACCGGCGCACCGACGGCCGGCGTGTCCAGCTCGGCGAACGTCACCGCGGCGATCTGGGTGTACGTGTTCGGCTGGGCGCCGAGGATGCCCTCCATCTGGGCCTGTTTGGCGGGCAGGTAGACGATCACCTTCTGCCGCCAGGTCTTGCCCCAGACCTTGGTCACCGACTCGACCGCCTTGTCGGCAACGGCGACGTAGCTCTTCGCTTCCGCCTCCGAATCGAGGCTGATCACCAGACTGTGCTTGCCCTTGGCCACCTCGACCGGGCCGAGCGCCCACACCGGCCGCCGCTGCCCGGATGCGAACCGCTCCGAGAACGAGGCGGCGTACGTCGTCCCGTCGCGGGTGACGAACGTCACCGGCAGGGTCTCGCGGGCCGGTTTCACGTCGTACCCGGTCAGCTGCCACGAGACCTCGACCTGGGCCAGCCAGGACTGCGTCCCGCCGAGCTGGGCCTGCCGGTCCGGGGTCAGTGCACCGGCGTCGTCGCTCACGTAGCGCAACTGGAACGTGCTGATCGGAAGCGTGCTCAGGTTGGAGAAGATCGTCCGCGCGCTGGTCCGGAAGTCCGCGGCCTTCGGATCGATGGTGTCCAGGAACTCGCTGCGGTTGTCGTTGTCGACCGCGTCGGTCATCTTCTGCAGGACGGCCTCGCCGGCGACGGCCCGCTGCACGCCGGCCTCGGCCTGGTCCGGCGTCGTCGCGGTGGCCGGATGCGAGTGCGCGGGCGAACCGTTGGGGTCGGCCGGTGCGTTGGCGACCTGCCGGAGTCCGGCGTACCCGGCGCCGGCGACCAGGCAGACAGCGACGCCGAGAGCGACCTTCTTCAGGATCGGGGTGAACGGCGGCCTGTTCCCGTCGGCCACCCGGGCGAACGGCCCCGGACGGTGGTCGTCCGGCTCCCGTGGGTCACCGGCTGACGGGATCACTGGCAGCGGCACCGTATCGCCCTGATCGTCGATCACCTCGGTCCTTCGCTGCTCACCTGCCCCAGTCAGGCGGGACACCCGGCCTCCTCCGACATTACGGCATCAAATGATGCGGCTCCGGGGGAGGGATCCCCCGGAGCCGCAGAGTATGTCAAGGTCGCAGGTCAGCCCGGGCGGACCGCGGAGTTGAACGGCATCTCGTCCATCGGGGCGATCTCGACGCTCTTCCCCGGACGGGGGGCGTGCACGATCCGGCCGTTGCCGAGGTACATCGCGACGTGGCTCACCGGGGAGTAGTAGAAGATCAGGTCGCCCGGCATCAGGTCGGACTTGCTGACGTGGCGGCCCTCGCCGGTCTGCGCCTTCGACGAGTGCGACAGCGAGACACCGGCCTTGCCCCAGGCGTACATCATCAGGCCGGAGCAGTCGTAGGAGCTGGGTCCGTCGGCGCCCCACACGTACGGGTCGCCGAGCTGGGACAGCGCGGCGTTCACCGCGATCGCCGCGCGGCCGCTGGCCGGGACGTTCGGCAGGTCCTTGTCGTCGGACTCCCGGTCGCCGTCGCGAGTCGGGCGCTCGTTGCGCGCCTTCTCCGCCTCCTTGGCGTTCTCTTCCTCGATCCGCTTGCGATCGGCGTCGCTGAGCTTGTCGAGCACCTTCTGGGCGGCGTCCAGGTTGGTCTGGAGCTGCTTCTTGAACGCGTCCTGCTTGGCCTGCACGGCCTGCAGCGCGGCCAGCTCGCTCTGCTCGCTGGCCTGCAGGTCGGTGAGCTTGCCCTGCGCGACCTGGTAGCGACGGAGCGCCGAGTTCTGCTGGCCGGCGAAGGCCTGGGCGGTGGACGCCTGGCTGAGGAACTGGTCCGGGTTGGTCGACAGCAGCAACTGCGCCGTCGTGGAGATGCCGGAGGTCTGGTATCCGGCGACCGCGAGGGACCCGATCTGCCGCTTCACACCGTCGACCTGCGTCTGCTGCTTGGCGATGCCGGCCTGCAGGGCCTTGACCCGAACGGCCGAGGCGCTGATCTGCCCGCGCAGGTCGTTCGCCGACTCACCGGACACTTCGGCCTGGTGCTGCAGCTCGGCGACCTGCTTCTTCGCCTCCGCCAGGGTGGGCGCGGGGTCGGCGCTGGCCGCTCCCTGGATCAGGATCACTCCCGCAGCGACGGCCGTGCTGGTGATGGCGGCGAGGGCGATTCCCTTGGTGCGGTTGATGCGTCCGATGGACACAGCCCGGTCGGTCCCTTCCTCTGCTCGCGCCGTCCCCGTTGACCAGGCCCATCGCGGACGAAAGTCCGCGGATCCGCCGGATCACTCCCTCGGCTTGCCGCTGCCCGGTCGGCCGGAGCGGCCGACACCCTGAGGCAACGAGACGTAACAGTAGTGACCGTTTCGTGACCAGTGCAATTCGCCCCTCGGGTTTGATCGAAAATTAACGAAGGCTCAACCCGACCCAACGATCGTTTCGCCTTCACCGGCAGGGTTTTCGGCAGCAGCATCGGGCTCGACACTGCTGACGGCGTGCACAAGGCGTAACGGTGGCACCAGGCCCGAGTCGGCGAGCGCGTCGAGCGCGGCCAGCTCGTCGTCGTCGATGCGCAGGCTCCCGGCCCGCTCGGCAGCGAATCCGAGCACCACCGTAACCACGCAGTCCTGACAGCCCGGACCCTTCATCACACAGGCGTCGCAGTCGATCAGCACAACATCCTCCAAGTGGGGAAGCACCCGGACTTGCATCCGGCTGAGAAGGACGCTAGAGAAGCCCGCCGACAGTTTTCGTCGTCAGGTGCGAGCTATGCGTGAAATCAGGCTGGTCGCTGAGAGTGCGCGGGCGCCGAGTTTGATGATGCTGTCGGCAACTTCGCGGTCGGTGGAAACGACGACCACCGGGCGGCCCGGCGGCTCGGCGCGGACCAGTTGCCGGATCACGTCGTCGGCGATCACCCCGGCCGGGCTGAACCGCACCCGCACGCCGCGCGGCGGATTCAGTTGCACCGGTCCCGACAACTCGGCGCCGTCGAAGACCACCGTGATCTCGATCCGGCGCTGTGCCACCAACGCACCCAATGCAGTGACGAGTCGCTGACGTTGCGAGTGCAGCGGTGAGTTCGGCCACGCGGTCTTCGTGACGTTGTAGCCGTCGATGATCAGGTGCACCTGCGGCAACGCCAGCAGTTCGTCGAACAGCGCCGGGTCGTCCTCAGGCGCCGTACGCCCGATCGGAGCCGCTTCAGGCTCCGAGCCGGCCACTGTGTCCGCAGGACGGAGCTCTCCCCCGGGCGGCAGCGCGAGCTCGCGACGCAGTCCACTCGCTGCCTCCAGCAACGTGTCGAGCAGGAGCCGGGTACGCGTCGACGCGAGCTCCCGCTCCTGTCCCGCAGTACGGCGGGCAGCGTGCTCGATCGCTTCCAGCTCGGTGATGCGGGTGCGCAGCTTGCGTAGGTCCCGCTCAACTTCGGCGCGTGCGGCGTCGACGCGTTCGTCGGCGGTCTCGGCCTCTTTGGTGCGTTGCTCGAGATCGGTCTGCAGACCGGTGATGCGCTGGCGGGCCTCGTTGAGCTTGCGGCGCAGCGTGACGTTCTCGGCCTTGAGCTCGTTGACCTGTTCACGAAGGCGTTCGCGGACCTGCCGGGTCTCGGTGCGGGCCTGGTCGAGCTGATCGGCGAGCCGGTGCACAGCTTCGTCGTCGGCGCGCGGGTTCTCCACCGGGACCTGGGCCGCCGCGGCGATGTGCTGCTCCCAGTCGTCCGGGCGGAGCAGGTACGCGAGTGCGGCGACCTCGACCGGGTCCGCGGCCGGGACCGCGACACCTTCGGCCACGGCGTCGCCCAGCTCCGGGTGCGCCCGCCGTACCTCGAAGGCCGTCAGCCGGCGGAAGTGGTCGTCGGTCTCCAGGATCGGACCGAGCACCGACGCGGACAGCTTCGCCCGTTTCGCCGGCGCGAAGCTGGCGAACCGGCGCAGCGGCGCGGGGATGTCGGTTGCGGGGAGCTGGCCGAGTGCATGTGCGGCGAGGGTCAGGACGCGTTGCCGGACCGGTTCAGGCAAAGTCGTAGCGGCGGAGCTCGCGGCGGTGCCGGCCTCAGTCACCGGTCCGCAGTCCGGCCGGAACGACGACCTGGCAGCTGTTGCTTGACCAGTGACGCAGACCACAGTGAACGGGCGCGCGGCCCTGCTTCACGGTGATCGCCTGTGTACGCATACAGAGAGCCTAGTCGACTTGCAGGCGTGTCACCTGCGGAATTGTCGGTGGCGGCTCTTAGCGTCGTGGGCATGAGCAGCCCAGGGCGTGCAGACACCGCGGATTCGATGTTGCCGATCCGCGGCGTCCAGCACAGCTTCGACGACCTGGGGACGCCGCTGCGCGACATCACGTTCTGCGTGGTCGACCTGGAGACCACCGGCAATCCGCCCGGCGAGGGCGGCATCACCGAGATCGGCGCGGTGAAGGTGAAGGCCGGCGAGGTGATCGGCGAGTTCCAGACGTTGGTCAACCCATCGGAGACGATCCCGCCGTTCATCGCCGTGCTGACCGGCATCACCAACCTGATGGTTGCCTCGTCACCGCGGATCGAGTCGGTGCTGCCCGCGTTCCTCGAGTTCGCCCACGGGTGCGTGATGGTCGCGCACAACGCGCCGTTCGACATGGGCTTCCTGAAGCACGAGAGCCTCGTGCACGGGTACGACTGGCCCGACTTCCCCGTCGTCGACACCGCGCTGCTGGCCCGGCGCGTGATCACCCCGGACGAAGCGCCGAACTGCAAACTCGGCACGCTGGCCAAGCTGTTCCGCACGACCACGACCCCCAACCACCGGGCCCTGTCCGACGCGCGGGCGACGGTCGACGTGCTGCACGGGCTGTTCGAGCGGGTCGGGTCATTGGGCGTGCAAACGTTGGAGGACCTGCAGACGTACTCGTCCCGCGTCGCGCCGGCCGTCCGGGCCAAGCGCCACCTGGCCGAGTCGTTGCCGCACGCACCAGGTGTGTACCTGTTCACCGACGACCGCGGCGAGGTGCTGTATGTCGGGAAGTCCAAGGACCTGCGCACCCGCGTCCGGTCGTACTTCACCGCCTCCGAGACCCGCAACCGGATCGGCGAGATGGTCGGGATCGCGACCGGCGTCCGCGGTATCGAGTGCGGCACACCGCTGGAGGCCGAGGTCCGGGAGCTGCGGCTGATCGCGGAGCACAAGCCGCGGTACAACCGCCGCTCGAAGTTCCCCGAGCGGCAGCACTGGCTGAAGGTCACGGTCGAGCCGTTTCCGCGGTTGTCGCTGGTCAAACAGGTGCGTGACGACGACGCCGGGTACCTCGGGCCGTTCAGCTCGCGGAAGACGGCCGAGCGGGCGATGGCGGCGCTGCACGAGGCGTTCCCGATCCGGCAGTGCACCGCGCGGATGTCGAAGCACCCGCAGCTGTCGCCGTGCGTGCTGGCCGAGATGGGTCGCTGCGTCGCGCCGTGCGACGGCCGGATCTCGATGGACTCGTACGGCGATTTCGTGGCGGCGCTGCGGACGGCGCTGACCGTGGATCCGACGCCCGTGGTCGACGCGCTCGACCGCCGGATCGACGTGCTGTCGGCGGACGAGCGGTTCGAGGACGCCGCCGTCCACCGGGATCGGCTGAGCGCGTTCGTGCGGAGCTCGGCGCGGATGCAGCGGATGGCGTCGGTGACCGGGTGCGCGGAGATCTGCGCTGCCCGGCGGACCGAGGACGGCGGCTGGGAGCTGCATGTGATCCGGCGCGGCCGGCTCGCGGCGGCCGGGTTCACGCCGCGCGGCACGGACCCCCGGCCGCATCTGGAGATGCTGAGGGCGTCCGCCGAGACCGTGCTGCCGGGCATCGGCCCGGTTGCGGCGGCGTCGCCGGAGGAGATCGAGCTGGTCCTGCGCTGGCTCGAGCTCCCCGGCGTCCGCCTGGTCGAGATGGACGGCACCTGGACCTGCCCGGTCAGCGGCGCCGGCCGCCACCTCACCCGGCTCGACAACTCGCACTCCGACGCCCACCACCACCCCACCGAGCGCCGCCGCCACCTGCGCCCGCTGGGGCCGGCCCGGGTCGGTTAGACCTCGACGAACTGGTAGTCGGTGACGATCCGGCCGTCGGCGCCGAGCAGCAGGAGATCGATGCCGATGGCAAGCGCCTCTCCCCCGCCGGCCGGGACCATCGCCCAGCGCAACTTCACCAGATCGCGGAGCGCGGCCGGCTCACCGTGCGGCACGAACTCGTACTGACCGGGCGCGACGAACTCGTCGTACGCGCGGGTGACCCGACGGACCAGCTCCGCGTGGCCGCGTGCTTCGAGGGTGGCGGTGACGCCGATCTCGGTCGCGCGCCTGCCGATCTCCTCGGGCGGCTCGAGCAGGTGTACGCCGTCCTCGGCCCACAGCTCCTCGATCGCCTTCCGGCGGGCGTCGGCGTCGGACTCGTTCCAGACTGCGACATAGCGGGTTGCGAGGTCTTTGCTGTTCATGGGTACGACCTTGCCCGGGCTGGTTGTGGGCGGACAATTCCCTGCTGGGTATGGAATGTCGGTGGCATGCGTTAGAACTGCGGCATGGCATCAGAGCTGTCCGCAGGCCTGCGGTTGTGGCGTACCCGACGACGAGTGAGTCAGCTCGAGCTGGCGATTCGCGCCGGCACGACGCAGCGGCACGTCAGCTTCATCGAGAGCGGCCGGTCGGCGCCCGGCCGGGACATGATCATCCGGCTCGCCGAGTCGCTCCAGGTGCCGCTGCGCGAGCGCAACCAGTTACTGGTCGCCGGCGGGTACGCACCGGCGTACGACGAGACGCCGTACGGGGCACCGGACCTCGGCGCGATCCGTTCGGCGCTGACCGCGATCCTCGAAGGGCACCGGCCGAGCCCGGCGGTCGTCGTGGATCGGCGCGGTGACCTGGTGATCGCCAACGGGGCGTTCGACGCGCTCGTCGCGGGCGTCGCGCCGTACCTGCTGGAGCCGCCGGTGTCCTTGCCCCGGCTGCTGCTGCACCCGGCCGGGCTGGCGCCGCGGATCGTAAACCTCGCCGAGTGGTCGTGGCACGTGATCGACGCGCTCACGCGGGAGGCCGCGGTGGTGCCGGATCCGGCGGCCGACAGCCTCATTTCGGAGCTGACCGCGCTGGTTCCGCCACGTCCGGCGACCGGGCCGGATCACCTCGGGTTCGCCGTACCGCTGCGGCTGCGGTCGGCAGACGGGGAGCTGCGGCTGATCACCACGCTGACCAGGTTCGGTACGGCGATCGACGTGACCGTGTCGGAACTGCGGATGGAGGCGTTCCTGCCCGCGGACGAACCGACGGCGAGGGCGTTGCGGGGCCTCGACCACACTATGCTTCAGCGGGTCTAGAGGATGAGTTCTGAGGAGAGGACGGCATGGTCACCGCGATCGTGTTCATCAAGGCCGACGTCGCACGGATCCCGGAGGTGGCCGAGCAGGTGGCGGCGATCGACGGCGTCAGCGAGGTGTACTCCGTGACCGGCGGGCTCGACCTGATCGCGCTCGTCCGGGTCGCGCGGCACGACGACCTGGCCACCGTCATCCCCGAGCACGTCAACCGGGTGCCCGGTGTGGTCAGCACCGAGACGCACATCGCCTTCCGTGCGTACTCCAGCCATGACCTGGAGGCGGCCTTCAGCCTGGGCCAGGAGGACGGTGTCTGAGGACCGGTCAGGACCGGTCCGGCTGACACGAGCTGAAGTTACGGTGAACACATGAACGACCGGGGCCAGTTCATTGCCGACAACGGCGTACTTCGTGCGGGTGCGCACTCGAGGTTCGCGCCGACAGCCGAGCGAGGACGCGGATGAGCAACCCGCCCGCCGGCTGGTACCCCGACCCCACCGGCCAGCCGAACATCATCCGCTTCTGGAACGGGGAGAAGTGGACCAACCAGACCGAACACGAGGACCCCGAGCCGGCCCCTGAGAAGTCGCACCAGAACGCCTCGACGCCGCCGCTCCCCCCAGAGCCGGTCTCTACGGAGCCGGTCGGGCAGGTCTCCACGCAGCCGGTCGGGCAGGCGCCTGACGCTGAGCCTGAGGCGCCTGGTCCTGGGCTGCGGTCGGTGCAGGAGTCACAGGACGACGCAGAATCGGTCGGGTGGTGGCAGCCGACGCCTACACCGCAACTGTGGGACCTCGATCCGGCCGACGGCGATGTCCAGGCGAACGGCGGGCCGCGCCTGCGTGCGGTGACTCATCAGGAGACTGCCCAGGAAGCCGGGCCAACCCCGGCAGAGCGCGCCCAGGCGACCTGGGGTGCGCCCGAGATCGCGGCCGCTCCCCCGGAGCACTGGACGCAGCGCGAGTTCACGGAGGAGGAGCTCGAGGCAGAGCAGGGTACGGCGGGCACCGAAGTACCGACTGTGCAGGCCGAGGAGCCGTCCGCCGGGTGGACGTTGAAGCTCGCTCCTGCGCCATCGCCGGCTGACGGCGCGGACGAGGATGCTGATTCGGCGGAGCCTTGGTCGGATGTGAGCTGGACCGAGCAGCCGAGGTTCGCACCTACGCCGAAGGAGGACGCGCAGCCTGTCGCCGCGGCCAGTGACGCGGCTGCGGCTGAGGTGACCGCTGACCTACCGGCCGTTGGGGTGGCTGCTGCTGATGTGCCTGGCGCTGAGGTGCCTGGCGCTGACGTGAGCGCGCAGGACGCGGAGGTTCAGGCGGCGGACGCAGCTCAGGTGGCTGCGCAACTGCAGCCGGACTGGGGTAGTCAGGCAGGCGACGAGCAGGACCAGCAGTCGAGTGATCAGCCGTCGTGGGGTGTCGAGGTCAGCGACGAGGACGACCAGCAGACACCGGACCATCCGGCCGCACCGCTCTGGTCGATGCCGGCTGCGGCGGACACCACCCAGGAACAGCCCACCCAGGTCCAAATGTGGGGTGACCAGCCTCAGGAGCAGAACGGCCGGGACCAGAGCTGGAACGGTCAGCAGGGCGCCCAGCCCGAGCAAGGCCAAAGCTGGGGCGCCGAGCAGCCCGCGCCTTGGGGTCAGCAGGCGACCGCCGAGACGCAGAACGGTCAGCCGACCGGCGATCAGGCGTGGAGCGGGCAGAGCTGGCCCGTGCAGCAGACCGGCGACCAGCAGAACGGCAACGGCTGGAGCAACGACCAGCAGAACGGGTCTCCGAGCTGGGACGGTCAGCAGAACACCGCACCGACGCAGGAGGACGGCGCCCAGTCCTGGGCCAACAACGGCCACCAGAGCGGCAACTCATGGGCCGGCGACCAGCAGGGCAGCGGGCAGTCGTGGGGCGACGGCCAACAGGGCGGGCAGTCGTGGGGTGACGGGCAGCAGGGCGGGCAGCAGCAGTGGGGTGGCCCGCAGAGCGGTGGGCAGGTGACTGCCGGAGTACAGCAAGGTGGTGTGCAGCAGGGGGTTGGGCCGCAGGGCTTCCAGCAGGGCGGCGGGCAGCAGGCGTGGGAAGATCAGCAGACGCCGCGTGCCTGGGGTGAGGACGAGAACGAGAGCTGGGGCGGGCAGACCGACCTGAGCTCCGGCGTCGGGAAGCGGGACAAGGGCAAGAGCAAGAAGCCGAAGAGTTCCGGCGGTGGCGGTGGTCAGTTCGGTGCGAAGCTGCCGTTGATCGTCGGTGGCGGGATCGCTCTGGCGATGCTGATCGTGGCCGCGGTCTTCCTGATCACCAGCTCCGGGGACGACAAGAAGGCCGACCCCGGCCCGACCACCTCGCCGCAGCCGACCGGCTCCCCTACGAACCAGAGCAGCACCAAGCCGGGTCAGTCGAAGAACCCGAAGCTGCACGAAGGCACCGGCCGGATCTCGTCGGACGCGATCTCGTTCCCGCGGCGCAACCCGCCGTGGTCGGACCGCAAGCGCCTGGTCCAGCAGTTGCTCGACTCGAGCGGGCAGCACATCGTCCTGCAGGAGAACGTCAACGGCGCCGACGACTGGACCGCGGACATCTTCGTCGGCGGTCTCGGTACCGGATCGGGCTTCAACGGCGACCCGAAGGCGACCGCGGCGGCGCTGTCGGTGCAGCTGCGGACCGGCATGTACGGGAGCATCCCGGCGACCTACCGGACGGTCGCGAGCGGCGCCGTGAAGCGGACGGACAAGTCGGGCTGGTTCTTCCAGCAAACCGTGACCGCGACATCGGCCGCAGTGACCGATCGAGTGCTTACCCTGACGGTGGCCGTTTTCGACCTCGGTGACGGAACGGCGGTCGCCTACATCAGCGGCATCCCCAACAACCGCCCAGATCTGAAGGCGGCCGAGAGCCAGGCCTACAAGGGAATCAACGTTGGCTGAGAACGAAGACCAGAACCCGCCCCGCGACGACGCACCCCCGGGTACGCCGGACGCCCCCGCCCAGGGCGGCCCACCCGCAAACCCCACACCCGGCGATCCCCAAGCCGGCACCCCGAACCCCTGGACCCAGCCTGCCCAAAACCCCACCCAACCCAACCCCTCGTCAGACGCCCTCTTCGGCCAGTCCCCCGCCCCCGCCCCACCCCCCTCCCGCCCCCAACACGCAGCCCCCCAACAGCCGGGGTCGCCGCAGGTGGGATCGCAGCAGCCGGGTCAGCAGCAGCTCGGCCAGCAGCCAGCTCCGCAGCAGTCGGCTCCGCAGCACCAGGGTCCGCAGCCAGGTCAGCAGCAGCCGGGGGCACAGATGTGGGGTGTACAGCCGCCGCAGCAGCCCGTCTCCCGCCAGCCCGGTCCTCAGCACGCCGGCCCGCAACACGCCACGCCACAGCAGGGTCCGCCGTACACCGGCCGCCCACCGCACCAATCACAGCCAAGCCAGCCTCAGCAACCAGGCAGCCCTCAGCCCGGACAACCACAACCCGGCTACCGGCAACCGAACCAAGCCCAGCACTCCCAGCCGCAGGCAGGTCCGGCCAACACCGGACAGCCACACCCGGGACAGCGAGGTCCAGGTCAGCCAGGCATAGGTCAGCCAGGCATAGGTCAGCCAGGCATAGGTCAGGCAGTCCCAGGTCAGCCAGGCCCGGCTCATGCCGGGCAGCCACAGCCTGGTCCGGTTCAGCCGGGGCAGCCCGGTCCAGGACAACCGCCTCTCGGGCAGCCGCAGCCTGGGCAACCGCAGGGTGGACCGGTGTGGGGGGCTGCTCAGCAGGGGCGGGGGCCGCGGCAGGTTGGGTGGCAGACGCAAGCTACGGGGCCTCAGCATGGGCAGCAGGCGCGACAGCAGCCGCCGCCACAGCAGTCCGGGGGCTCGCAGGCCTCGAGGGCTGGTTCGCATGCGGCAGCAGGCGGTTTGCATGGTGGTGGGCGGTTGCCTGGTGCGGATGGGGGGAATGGCGGGTCTGCTGGAGTTAGTGGGCGGGCTCGGATGATCGGGGCGATCGTGTTGGTGGTGGCGGCGCTTGCCACCACTGGGTTGAGTGTGGGGTGGATCTGGTCGAAGGCGGATGCGGTCAGTCCGGTCGCCTTGCCTTCGGGTGGTGCGACGCCGCTCGAGACGGTCAGCCCGTCGGTGGCGCCGTCCTCGACGCCGACGCCGTACGGCAAGGTGCTCGGCACCGTGATGGTTGCCTCGAACAACGACTCGATGCCGAACATGAGCTCGGCCTGGACCAACAGCTACGAGCGCACCGGCTTGTGGGGCGGCGCCGCGATCTGGTTCGTGGTGCACAAGAACTACGACGGCAAGGGCGGCACCTGGGGCAACTATGTCGCCTTCGGCCAGCTCCCGCCGGACATCCCGTACAAGAACACCGCAGCCGGTCTCAAGGAGGCCGCGGTCCAGATCGGCTCCCGCGCGATCGTCAACCTGTACGACAAGAACGCGCAGCTGATGCCCGGCACCACGCACAAGGTGCTGACGGTCAACGGCCACCAGGGTCACGAGATCGTCGCCAAGGTCGTGGTCAAGCAACCGAAGCTCGCGGAGACCTTCTCCACCGTGATGATCGCCGTGATCGACCGCGGCGACGGTACGGCGGACGTCTCGGTCGCCGACATCGCCGGCTCGACCCCGGCCTGGCAGAACGTCTGGCGCTACAAGGTCAGCCAGATCGCGATCAACAAATAGCGAAAGGGCCGGCGGGGTCACCCCCACCGGCCCTTCGTCAGCAGCTGATCAGCCGCGCACCTCGGCGCAGGCAGCGATCCACCGGTCCAGCACGTCCTTCGCGGCACCGGAGTCGATCGCCTCGGCCGCCCGGTCCATCCCGGCCCGGATCCGCGCGGTCACAGTCCCCTCTTCAGGCGTGTACACCGCCAGCGCGGCCCCGGCGTTCAGCAGTACGACGTCCCGCACCGCCCCCGGCTCGCCGTCGACGAGCGCC
Organism: Kribbella sp. NBC_00709; assembly: GCF_036226565.1. Taxonomy (GTDB): domain Bacteria; phylum Actinomycetota; class Actinomycetes; order Propionibacteriales; family Kribbellaceae; genus Kribbella. Next base: position 6,183,943 of record NZ_CP108996.1, on the reverse strand, counting down.
CGGACGACCTTCGCGTTGTACGTCGCGTCCGCGCCCTTCAACGCATCCGCCGACACCGGCGCGATCCCGAGCTCGCGCGGATCCAGCGTCATCGGCCCCTCGACCTTCCCGCCGCCGACGACCCACACCTGTGACGTCGTACGGGTGGTCAGCTCGTCGAGCCCGTCGTCGCCGTGGAACACCAGCGCGTCGATCCCCCGCCGCGCGAGTACGCCGGCCATCAGCCCGGCCACCCGCCCGTCCGCGACCCCGACCGCCTGCGCGGACGGGTCGCCCGGGTTCGCCAGCGGGCCGAGCAGGTTGAACGTCGTCGGTACGCCGAGCTCCCGCCGCGGGACCGCCGCGTTCCGCAGGGCCGGGTGGAACGCCGACGCGAAGCAGAACGTGATCCCGACCCGCTCCGCCACCTCGGCCACCTGCGGCCCGGTGAGGTCGAGCGGGATCCCCAGCTCCTCGAGCACGTCGGCGGCGCCGCACGCGGACGAGGCGGCGCGGTTGCCGTGCTTGACGACCTTCGCGCCGGCGCCGGCCGCGACGATCGCCGACATCGTGCTGATGTTCACGGTGTGGGCTTGGTCACCGCCGGTACCGACGACGTCGAGCGTCCGGCCGGGCACGGTGATCCGGGCGGCGAAGTCGCGCATGGTGGCGACCAGGCCCTCGACCTCGGTGACCGTCTCGCCCTTGGACCGCAGCCCGATCACGAACCCGGCCAGCTGCGCCGGCGACGCCGCCCCGGACAGGATCTGCTCCATGGCCCAGGCGGTGGCGGCGGCCTCCAGGTCCTCATGCCGCAGCAGCGGCCCGAGAACCTGGGGCCAGGTGTAGGCGGCCATCAGTCAGGCGGTGGTGGCGGGGAGCTTGGCCAGGCGCTGGCGGAGCAGGTCCGCGGTGACGTCGGCCATCTTGACCGGGTCGATCGGGTGCGAGACCACGCCCTCGGCCCGCGACCAGGTCGCCAGCCAGGCGTCCTGCGGACGGCCGGTGATGACCAGGATCGGCGGGCACTGGAAGATCTCGTCCTTCAACTGCCGGGCGATGCCCATGCCGCCGGCCGGAACCGCTTCGCCGTCGAGGATGGCCAGGTCGATCCCGCCCTTGTCCATGGTCTTGATCACGGCCGGCTCGGTCGCGCACTCGACGTACTCGAGCTCGGGCAGATCGGCGGCCGGCCGCTTGCCGAGGGCCAGGCGGACGGACTCCCGCGTCGTACGGTCGTCGCTGTAGAGCAGCACCTTCAGCGGACGCTCTGAACTCATCGATCCATCCCAAGTTCTGTGGACATCAACATGGTCACCGCGAATGCTACCGGGGCGGCTGTCCGGCCCGGCGAGCCTGTTCCTCCAACCGGTCCAGCCGCCGGTCCTCGCGCCGCGCCTCGCGCTGCGACTCCCGCACCCACTGGACGAACAGTACGGCGAAGAACACCACGCCGATGAGGTCACCCGAACCCCACAGCAGACCGCCCGCGATGTACTGGTCACGCAGCGGCGACGGCGACCAGGACCGGCCGAAGCTGGTGTACCAGTCCTCGGCGATCAGCTTGTTGGCGGACATGATCGTGATGCCGAGGAACGCGTGGAACGGCAGCGTGAGGAACGTCAGCATCAGCCGGAACGGGTAGATCACCCGGCCGGGCACCGGGTCGAGACCGAGCAGCGGCCAGAAGAACAACGACCCGACCAGGATGAAGTGCAGGTGCAGCAGGTCGTGCAGTACGGCGGAGTGCAGCGTCGCGTCGTACCAGCCGCTGAAGTAGAGGGCCCACGGGCTGAGCACGAACAGCGTGAAGCCGATCAGCGGGAAGCACAGCACCTTGGCGATCCGCGAGTGCAACACGGAGAGCAACCATTTCCGTGGCCGCGCCGGCAGGGTCCGCAGCGCCAGCGTGATCGGCGCGCCGAGCGCCATCATCAGCGGCGTCAGCATCGACAGGATCATGTGCTGCACCATGTGGACGCTGATCAGCACCGTGTCGTAGGTGCCGAGCGCCGACTGGGTGGCGACGACGGCGCTGCCGAGCCCGAGTCCGACGAACGCGACCGTGCGCGCCCGGGACCACTTGTCACCGCGTTTGCGCAGCTTGTGGACGCCGTACAGGTAGAGCCCGCCGAGGACGATGATCACGCCGAGTAACACCGGCTCGAAGGTCCATGCCGTCAGCAACCGGACCGGTGTCAACGGCTCGATCTGGTCGCCGGGCGTGGCGTGGAGGGGAAGCACGCTTCAACAGTAGGAACACCCGGTTCACGACATGCACGGGGGTGGTCGTAGCGCTGAACGCGAGGACCGACATAATGACGGCGTGGCCACTGCAACCGCGCTCCCAGCGTCTCGTGAACACGGACACCACGACCGTCCCAGCATGGTCAGTGTCGGCACGATCGTCTGGCTCTCGAGCGAACTGATGTTCTTCGCCGCCCTGTTCGCGGCGTACTTCACGATCCGGTCGGTGACGACCGCTGCCGCCGCTCCGGGCACGGAGACGCTGTGGCAGGTGTCGACGCACCTCCTGGACGTCCCGTTCGCCTCGGTGAACACGTTCATCCTGGTCGCCTCGTCGTTCACCTGCCAGGCCGGTGTGTTCGCCGCCGAGCACGGCAAGGTGGGCCGGGTCGGCTCGCTGGCGAACCCGCGGAACTGGGGCATGCGTGAGTGGTTCATCCTCACGTACCTGATGGGCGCGGTCTTCGTCGCCGGCCAGGTGACCGAGTACACCGGGCTGGTGCACGAGGGTCTGACGATCTCGTCCACCGCGTACGGCTCGGTGTTCTACCTGGCCACGGGGTTCCACGCGCTGCACGTCACCGGCGGCCTCATCGCCTTCGTGTTCGTCCTGGCCAGGACGTACATGGCTCGAAAGTTCACCCACGAACAGGCCGTCTCGGCGATCGTCGTGTCGTACTACTGGCACTTCGTCGACGTGGTCTGGATCGCCCTGTTCGCGACCATCTACCTGCTCAAATGAGTGAGAAGAGACCTTCCTTGTCACCGGCGCGCTTTCTCTCCGCGCGACGACGGCACCGGTCCGCCGGCCTCGTCGTGCTCCTGTTCGGCCTCCTCGCTGTGGGGTCGGCGTACGCCGCCTTCGCCCCTGACAGCGCCCAGGCGGACAACTCGGCCCAGTCCCAGCAGATCGAAGAGGGCAAGAAGCTCTTCTCGGTCGGCTGCTCCAGCTGCCACGGCCTGAACGCCGAGGGCGGCGGGAACGGCGCGGGCAAGATGGCCGGCCCGTCGCTGATCGGCGTCGGCGCCGCCGCGGTCGACTTCCAGGTCGGCACCGGCCGGATGCCCGCGATGCAGCCGGGCGCCCAGATCCCGCGCAAGACCCCGGCGTACTCGCAGGAGGAGATCGAGGCCCTGGCCGCGTACGTCGCCTCGCTCGCCCCCGGCCCGGCCGTCCCGGCGCAGGACTCGTACGACGTGAGCAAGGCCACCGACGAGCAGATCACCCGCGGCGGCGAGCTGTTCCGCACCAACTGCACGGCCTGCCACAACTTCGCCGGTCGCGGTGGCGCGCTGCCGAACGGCAAGTACGCGCCGTCGCTGATGGGCGTCAGTGAGAAGCACATCTACGAAGCGATGCTGACCGGTCCGCAGCAGATGCCGGTCTTCTCCGACCAGGTCATGCAGCCGCAGGACAAGGCCGACATCATCGCCTATCTGAAGGCGCTGCAGACGCAGAAGGACCCGGGCGGCTTCGGCCTCGGCCGGCTCGGCCCGGTCTCCGAGGGTCTGTGGGGCTGGTTCGTCGGCATCGGTCTGCTGGTGTGCGTAGCGGTCTGGATCGGCGCCAAGGGCGTCAAGGCCAAGGGAGCGAAGGCCAAGTGAGTAACGACAATCTGCCGGTGAAGCCGGAGGAGGAACACGGCACCGCCCTCGAGGTGGCGGAGCCGATCCCGGACCCGGGTCTGGAGCCGCACGAGCCGCGGATCACCGACATCGACCCGAAGGCGGCCGACCGCGTCGAGCGGCAGGTCTCGGGCATGTTCGGCCTGGCCACCCTGCTGGTGCTCGGGGCCTGCGTGGCGTACTTCGCGATCCCGCGGGACTCGATCCTCCAGTTCGGTCCGCTGTCCGGCAACGGCAACAACATGGTCATGGGCGTGTGCATCGGGCTCGCGCTGTTCCTGATCGGTGCCGGTGCGATCCAGTGGGCCAAGAAGCTGATGGTCGACGAGGAGATCTCCGAGGACCGGCACGCCGCGCACTCCTCGCCCGAGCAGATCGCCGAGATCACCGAGGCGTTCAAGCAGGGCACCGCCGAGTCGGGCTTCGGCCGCCGCAAGATGATCCGCAACTCGCTGATCGGCGCGCTGGGTGTGCTCGGACTGCCTGCCATCGTGTTCCTGCGCGACCTCGGCCCGCTGCCGGGCCGGGCGCTCTACAACACGATCTGGGCGAAGGGCATCCGGGTCGTCAACGACGTCACCGACCGCCCGCTCAAGCCGTCCGACCTGATCGTCGGCCAGCTGGTCAACGCGGCGCCGGCCAACCTGGCCCCGCTGCAGGAGGAGAACCCGACCGAGTACCAGAACGCCAAGGCGAAGGCCGCGGTGATCGTGGTCCGGATCAAGCCGAGCGAGATCCGCACCAAGCCCGGCCGGGAGAACTGGGGCATCGACGGCATCCTGTGCTACTCGAAGATCTGCACCCACGTCGGATGCCCGATCTCGCTGTACGAGCAGACCACCCACCACGTGCTCTGCCCGTGCCACCAGTCGACGTTCGACCTGTCCGACAGCGCGAAAGTCGTCTTCGGCCCTGCGGCCCGGCCACTGCCTCAGCTACCGTTGGCATTGGACAGTGAGGGCTACCTGGTCGCGCAGAGCGGCTTCACCGAGCCGGTCGGCCCTAGCTTCTGGGAACGAGGGTGACACCAGTGTCGAACACAGAAGAATTCCCACCGCCGGTCAAGTGGATCGACGATCGGCTCGGCATCGCGAAGATCGGGAAGAAGAACCTGCGGAAGGTCTTCCCCGACCACTGGTCCTTCATGCTGGGCGAGATCGCGCTCTACAGCTTCATCATCCTGATCCTGACCGGCACCTTCCTGACGTTCTGGTTCAAGCCGTCGATGGCGGAAGTCCAGTACAACGGCTCGTACAGCCTGCTCAAGGGTCTGCACATGTCGGAGGCCTACGCCTCGACGCTGGACATCACCTTCGACGTCCGCGGCGGTCTGCTGGTCCGGCAGATCCACCACTGGGCGGCCGTGCTGTTCATCGCCGCGATGATGGTGCACCTGCTCCGGATGTTCTTCACCGGCGCGTTCCGCAAGCCGCGTGAGCTGAACTGGCTGATCGGCTTCGGGATGCTGTTCCTCGGCATCATCGAGGGCTTCATCGGCTACGGCCTGCCCGACGACCTGCTGTCCGGCACCGGTCTGCGGATCACCAACGGCATGATCCAGGCGTCACCGATTGTCGGCACGTACATGAACTTCTTCATCTTCGGCGGTGAGTTCCCGGGCGACGAGTTCGTCTCGAGATTCTTCATCGTCCACGTGCTGCTGATACCGGGCATCATCCTGGGCCTCGTCACGGCCCACCTGTTCCTGGTCGTCTACCACAAGCACACGCAGTACGCCGGACCCGGCCGGACGCAGAAGAACGTGGTCGGCTACCCGCTGTTCCCGGTGTACACCGCCAAGGCCGGCGGCTTCTTCTTCGTGGTCTTCGGCATCACCGCCCTGATGGGTGCGCTGATGCAGATCAACCCCGTCTGGCTGTACGGGCCGTACAACCCGGCCGAGGTGACGGCGGGTTCACAGCCCGACTGGTACATGGGCTGGCTGGAAGGCGCGGTGCGAATATTCCCCGGCTTCGAGTCGCACTTCTGGGGCATCACGCTGGGTTGGAACCTGCTCATCCCGGCGCTGATCATCCCGCCCGCGTTCGTGACACTGGTCGCGTTGTATCCGTTCATCGAGGGCTGGATCAGCGGTGACAAGCGCGAGCACCACCTGCTGGACCGGCCGCGGGACGTCCCGACCCGCACCGGCGTCGGCGTCGCGTTCATCACCTTCTACGCGCTGCTGTGGATCGGTGGCGGTAACGACCTGATAGCGACCCACTTCGGGGCCTCGCTGAACAACGTGACCTGGTTCCTGCGGTTTGCCGTGATCCTGGGGCCGATCCTGGCCTTCTGGGTCGCGCGTCGCTGGGCGATCTCGCTGCAGCGGGCCGACCACGAGCGGCTGCTGCACGGTCTCGAGACCGGTGTGATCGTGCGCTCGCCCGAGGGCAAGTACACCGAGAAGCACCAGCCGATCTCGACGTACGAGGCGTACTCGCTGACCGCACGGGACCGCGTCCTGCCGTACGAGATCGGTCCGGAGACCGACGACAACGGCGTCCGCGCCCCGCGCCGGGCCCTGAACAAGGTCCGCGCCCGGCTGTCCCGCTTCTACTTCGCCGACGCGATCCAGAAGCCGACCAGCCAGGAGCTCGAGGAGGCGCACGAGCACGCGCACGACTCCGACGAGATCCACGAGCTGACGGAAGACACGGAGACCTACCGCGAGGTCACCAGCGACCGCAGCTGACGTCGTACCGAACGCAAAGGGCCCCGGCAGCAGTTCACTCGCCGGGGCCCTTTCGTTTATCCCAGCGCGTCGGTGACCGCAGACAGGTAGTTCTTCACCACTGTCTGCTGGTCGCTGTCGAGGGTCTGGGTGGTGGCGATCAGACGATCGAGGAGCGGGCCGAAGAACTGCCAGCCCAGGCCGACCGCGCTGTCGGAGACCTGGAGGCGGGCGCTGCGGCCGTCCGTGCGGCTTCTGAGGCGTTCGACGTGCCCGGCGGCCTCCAGGCGGTGGATGACGGCCGTCGTCGCCTGAGAGGTCATTCCAAGCTGCTGAGCAAGCCAACTGGGCGTGGCCTCCACTCCGGCCCGCTCGGCGTCGAGGAGGCTCACTAGCGCCCGTACGTCGGTCCCGTGCAAGCCCGACGTACGAGCGAACTCCCCGACCGACTGCTCCAGCCTGAGCGCGACCGCACGCAGCCCGTGCACCAACTCCAGCGCGGCGGCCCGTTCGGCGTCCGCCGGCGTCACTCCTTCACGCATGCGCTCAGTTTACCTCACTCAGTGAGCTATTCTCGGCAGCATGACCTTCCAGGACGCGTACGCCGCTCTCCTCGCCCGCTGGGACATCCCGGTCGAACACCTCGACGTCGCCGGCACGCATGTCAACGTCTGCGGTCCCGCCGACGCCCAGACCGTGGTCCTTCTCGCCAGTCACGGCGCCACCGCTCCGGTCTGGTTCCCCGTCGCTCCGCGGTTGGCCGAGCGGTACCGCGTCTACGCCCCGGACGTCCCCGGCGACGCCGGTCTGAGCACCGCACCCCCACCTCGCACGGTCGCCGAGCTGATGACCTGGCTGTCCGGAGTCCTGAAGGGCCTCGACGACCCGCTACTCGTCGGCCACTCGTACGGCGCCTGGATCGCCCTAACGTACGCCCTGCAGACACCGGTCCCGCGGCTGGCGCTGATCGACCCCACGGACTGCTTCACCGGCCTCAGACCCGCCTACGTGGCCCGCGCCCTGCCGATGCTCCTGCGCCCCTCAGAGGCCCGCCTGAAGTCCTTCATCCGTTGGGAGACCCAAGGCCTCCCGATAGATCCAGCCTGGCTGGACCTGGCCGCCCTGGCCTCCGTCGAGCCCACGACCCAGCCGGTCAAGCCTCGCCGCCCCACCCCCGAGCAGCTGAAGCATCTACCGCCGACCCTTGTGCTCGTGGCGGACCGCACCAAGTCCCACGACCCGCGGCAGCTGGCGCGGCGAGCAGCAGCCGCCGGGGCATCCGTCGTACACCTCACCGATGCGACGCACCACTCACTCCCCACCGCGCACGGCGACGAACTCTCCAACGCACTCTTGCAGTTCCTCGGCTGAGTGAGGTGATCCCGCCGGGACGCAGGAGCAGGGTCAGCAGCAGTGTCAGGGCGAGGATCAGTTGCTGAATGCCGGGATGCGGAGCGAGCGCTATCGGGCCGACCTCTCCCCCGGCCTCGATCCTTCGGAGCAACTCGGCCAGCACGGAGATGAAGAGGGTCCCGATGACGGCACCGCTCAGGCTGCGGACCCCGCCGACGATGAGCATCAGCAGAGTGAGCAGGGTCAGCTGCAGGTAGACGTCGCCCGGGGTCAGTGCTCCGAGGAAATGGGCATACAAACCACCGCCGACGCCGCAGACGAACGCGCTGATGACGAACGCGATCGACCGGTCCCGCCGGATCCGGACCCCGAGTGCGGCAGCGGCGACGGGATCCTCGCGCGAAGCCCGCAGCCGGAAGCCGGACCGGCTCAGTTGGTGGGCCAGAGCGACCGCGATCGCGCCGATCAGCCAGGGAACGGTGGTGCCGATGGTGAGATCGGTAGGGATTCCCACGATCCCTTGCGAGCCGCGGGTGACCGCGTCCCAGTTGCCGATCACCACGTTGACGCTGATCAGCAGCGCCAGGCTTGCGATGCCGGCCGCCATCCCGTCGAGACGCAGGATGATCAGTGAGAAGACGACGCCGACCAGGAGGGAGAGCAGGCCGGAGATCAGCAGCGCCTCGGGAAGGCCGAGCTCGAGCCGTCCGAGCCAACTCGGCAACTCGGGCAGCAGCGCCTGCCTCAGGCCGTGCGGAACGGTCGTCAGCGCCGTGGAGTACGCCCCGACGGCGACGAACACGACGTGGCCGAAGGACAGCACGCCCGAGTTGCCGACGAAGATGAAGGTGCCGACGGCAATGACACCCATGACGAGCATCTGCGTCGCCGTCCGCTGGGTCGTCTCCGAGCCGATCATGGCCAGGCCGCTGACCGCGAGCACCAGTACGGTGCAGGCGACGGCGGGCGCGCAGCGCGCCAGCGCCGACGTACTCGAGCTCGTCATACCCGCACCGCCCCGGGGCGGCCGGCGATGCCGTGCGGCCGCATGACCAGGATGACGACGATCCCGAGGTACACCAAGGCGTCTCGGTACGGCGCCATCGAAGTGGGCAGGTACGCCTGCAGCATCACGGAGAGCAGGGCGAGTACGAACGCGCCCAGCGCGGCCGCCCACAGCCGGCCGAGCCCGCCGAGCACGATCGCGACGAACCCCGTGAGTACCGGGCTCAGGCCCATGGCCGGAGTCAGCGTGCCCGTCCTCGCGACCAGGAAGATCGCCGCGATCGCCGCGAACGCGCCACTCACCCCGAAGGCGATGGCGACGACGAGGTTGGCGCGTACGCCGAGTGCGCGCGCCATCCTGAAGTCCTCGGCCGCGGCGCGCATCTGGACGCCGAGCGGTGTCGCGCGCAGGAACCACGCAAGCCCGAGCAGCAACACCGCGGTGACGCCGATGATCGCAAGGTCGAGCTTGCCGACCGACAGGCCGGCCACGTGCACACTCGCCCCGAGACTTCCGAGGACGTCGACACTCTTCGGATTCGCGCCCTCGAACAGCAGTACGCCGCCCTGGACGAACAGGCTGAGGGCGAACGAGGTCATCAGCAGCGTCTCCCCACTCGCCCCGCGCACGGATCGGAAGGCGAGCCGCTCCATCGCGAGTCCACACCCGACGACGACCGCGACTACGAGTACTGCCGTCACGGCGAACGGCAGTCCGGCGAACCACAGCAGCGCGTACCCGCCGATCATGATCAACTCGCCGTGCGCGAAATTGATCAGCCCCATGATGCTGAACAGCAGCGCGATGCCGATCGCGATCAAGGCATCAAGACTGCCGATGCTGACGGCGTCGACAAGATTCTGAGCCATCCGTGTTCACCCCATTCCCAGGTGTTTGGCCCGGAACGACGGATTCCGCAGCAGTTCGTCGGGCTCGTCCACGCGCTCGATCACACCCCCTCGCAGCGAGAACAGCTGGTCGGCGAGCCGGACCGCGCGGGCGACGCTCTGCTCGACGAGGAGGATCGTCGAGCCCTCGTCACGCAGGGCGGCGAGGTTGGCGAACAGCTCGTCGAGCACGACCGGCGCGAGCCCGAGCGACGGCTCGTCGAGGACCAGCAAGTCCGGTGCGGCCACCAGCGCCCGTCCGATCGCGAGCTGCTGGCGTTCGCCGCCGGACAGCACCGCGGCCCGCTCGGACAGCCGGTTCGCCAGTGCGGGAAAGTGTCGCAAGGCGAGCTTTATCCGCTCTGCGACGTCGACTCCCCCGGCCAGTGCACAGCCGGCAAGCCGCAGGTTCTCCCCGATCGACAGCGTGCGGAACACGCCCCGCGACTCGGGCACGAACGCGATCCCCGCCCGCGCTCGGCGCTCGGGGGCCCAGTTCGTGATGTCCGTGCCGCGCCAACGGATCGATCCGCTGCGCGAGCGAACCAGACCCTGGATCGCCTGCAGGATGCTGGACTTGCCGGCCCCGTTCGGACCGAGGACCGCGACCACGTCGCCGCGTCCGATGCTGAACGAAACCCCTTTGACCGCGTCGATCGGCCCGTACGACACGTGCAGGCCGGAGACTTCGAGCAGCGTCATCCCGTCGCCTCCGCTCCCAGGTACGCGGACACGACCTCGGGATCTGTCCGGATCTCCTCAGGGCTGCCGACCCGGAGCGTGACGCCGTGATCGAGGACATGCACTCGATCACACAGACTCAGGATCAGTCGTACGTCGTGCTCGATCACGACGATCCCGCAGTCGATCTCCTGATGAATCTGCCGCACTGTCTCGGCCATCGCAGCGCTCTCGTCGTCGTTGAGTCCGGCCGCCGGCTCGTCGAGCAACAGCACTCGTGGCTGGGCGCAGATCGCCCGGGCCATCCCGAGTCGCCGCTGCACGCCGTACGGCAGGTCACGAGCCAGGACGTCGGCGCTCTGTTGCAGGTCGAACCAGTCCAGCGCCTGGCTCGCCCGGGTCCGCGCGGTCGCCCACTTCCCGTCGCAGCTGACCACCGCGGCTTCACAGTTCTCGCGCACGGTCATGTCCGGGAACAGCCGGACGTCCTGGAACGTCCTGCTGATCCCCGCTCGCGCCCGGCGGGGCGGATCCCAGCCGGTGATCCGGTGGCCGTCGAGCTCGACGTGGCCCGCGGTCGGACGCTGGAAGCCCGACAGCACGTTGAGCAGCGTCGTCTTCCCGGCCCCGTTCGGCCCGATCAGCCCGAGGATCTCGCCGTGGCCCAGCTCGAGTCCGACGTCGTCCAGCGCGCACAGCCCGGCGAAGCGCACGGTCACGTGACTCGTGCACAGCAGCGGCCGCATGGGCCGCTCAGCCCTTCACGATCTTGCGTCCGCCGGCGTACATGGCGACCGGGCTGATCCGGCCTCCGTCGACGCCCATGATCACCGCGGGACGATCCGTCACGATGTGCTGCGTCGCGCTGAACCCGACAGGGCCGGCGATCGTCTCGTACGAACCCAGTCCGTCGATCGCCTTGGCCAGCGCCGCGCCGTCGGTGGTGTGCGCCGTCTCGATCGCCTTGGCGATCATCTGGATCGTCGCGTAGCCGGTGAGCGCGTACGACGTCACGGCCGGCTCACCGAATTTCGCCTGGTAGCGGGTGAAGAACTCGTTCACATCCGCGCGCGGATCACCGCCGTACAGCGAGCCGAAGGCGTCGTAGTAGAAGTTCTTCAGGTTCGGGACACTCTGCAGCCAGTAGTTGCCGTCCATCGAGATGTTCGACACGACCGGGATGTCGACGCCGGCAGCCCGGAGCTGGCGCAGTGCGGTGGCCGCGCCCGGGTTGTAGCTGCACAGCTCGAGCACGTCGGCGCCGGATTCCCGCAGCCGCGCGACCTGGCCGGCGAACGACGCGTCGTTCTGCTGGATCGTTTCGGTCCCGACCACCTTCGCCTGCGGCTGCGCGCCGAACTGCGATTCGAACGCCGCGCAGGTCTCCTTGGTGTGCGTGATACTCGGATCGAGCCAGAGAAAGGCCTTCCGGTACCCCTTGTCGTAGGCGAACTGGGCGACGTTCATCGCCCCGGCCGCGCTCTTGGTGCCCATCGAGTACGCGAGCGGTCCCAGCGTCGGCACGTCGAACTGCGAAGAGCCGGCGCACGGCGACACCGCCACGACCTTCTTGCTGGTCGAGGCGATGGCCGCGGGACTACCGAGGTCGAAGTCGCAGGTGACGACCATGACCTTCGCGCCGTGCGACAGCAGGTCGAGGCCGACAGTGGTGCCGAGCGCCCGGTCGGATTTCGTGTCGCCGTACTTGAGCTCGAGCTGATGGCCCAGGACGCCGCCGTGCGCGTTGAGGTCCGCGACCGCGAGCTCGGCGCCGCGCGCCGGCCCGAGATCGTACGGCGCGGCGAACCCGGACCGCGCGATCGCCATTCCGATGACGATCGGCCCGTCCGGCAGCGTCCCGGACGGCCCCCCGGACTCGTCGTGATCGCCGCAGCCGGCGGCCATCGTCACACCAAGGATCCAGACAGTGAGAAGAACGACAATTCGGCGCATCGCAGATTCCTTGGTCTCGATGGCGGGGTTGTCGTTGCAATGTAGGACACTGAAATCTCAATGTCTAGGGTCAGATATCTCAACTTCAAAGACAGCCATGCCACAACGCACTGAGGCCTGCACGGCTCCGGTGCGGAGCTGTGCAGGCCTCAGGCCTGTCGATGCGCTGGTGTCAGGAGAGCGCGGAGCCCTTCTTGTAGGCCGCCCAGGTGGTGTTCCAGTCGGTCCAGCCGTTGCCGGGCTCCATGTGGCGGGAGGTGCCGGTGACGGTGACGGGGTCGCCGCGGAGGGTCTGGTCGAAGAACCACTTGGCGTCCGCGAGGCTCATGCCGACGCAGCCGTGGCTGACGTTGGCGCTGCCCTGGCTGCCGGACGACCACGGGGCGCCGTGGATGAACTCGCCGGAACTGGTGACCCGCTGGGCCCACTTCACGTCGCTGATGTTGTAGTAGTTCGGGTCGCCCGGCTTGATGCCGATCGTCGCCGCGTCCATCCGCTTGGTGGTGAACTTCTCCATGATCACCTTCACTCCGCTGCGGGTGGTGAACCCGTCCTTGCCGGCGGTGATCGGGATGGTGCGGGCCAGCTTCCCGTTGATGTTCACGGTCATCGTGTGCTTCTTGACGTTGACGAAGCTGACGACGGACTTGCCGATGCTGAAGGCGATCTTCCGGCTGGCAGTGCCCCAGGTGTTGTTACCGGCGTTGACGCCCTGGGTGTCGATGTTCACCGTCACCTTGGTGCCGGCCGGCCAGTAGTTCATCGGCCGGTAGTTGACCTGCTTGCTGTTCACCCAGTGCCAGCTGCCGGTGACCGGGACCGACGTGGTGACCTTGAGCCGCTTCTCGACCGCGGCGCGGTCCTTGACCGGGTTGTTCCAGAAGATCTGGATCGGCAGCGCGACGCCGACGGTCTCACCGTTCAGCGGGACGACCGAGGCCTTCAGGCTCTTGGTCGCCTTCACCGTCTTGAACGTCGAGCTGATCGGCACAGTGCCGCCGTCGGTGCCCTCGGCGGAGCCACTCAGGGTGTACGACGCGCCTGGCTTCAGGTGATCCGTGGAGGTCCACTGCGTCTTCTCCGTGTTGAAGCTGCCGGCCACCGCGTCGCCGTCGTCGTCCTTCAGCGTGACCTGAGCCAGCTTGCCGGCCGTCGTGGTCACCGTCACCGGCTTGTCCGGCTGCACCGAGGACGCGCCCTTGGCAGGCACGACGGCGATGTTCGCCGCAGGCGTCTCCGACGGAGTGGTCGAGTCGCCTGGAGTGGTCGATGCACCGGGCGAGTTGCTCTGCGACGTGGACGCGCCCGGGGTCGACTGACCACCGCTGCCGTTGCCACCGTCGGCTTTCGTGTCGCTGCAGGCCGTGCCGGCCAGCAGCAGCACACAGATCCCCACTACGGCAAGCCCGTGCTTCCTCACCGAACCGCTCACCATTCCCCAGCTCTCCCCTGTTTAGTCAAACCGCGGTAAGGGTAACCTGCCGCAGCGACATTTCTTTGCACCGCACCGCCACCGAACTGGTACGGACCACAACGGTCCGTACCGGTGGCATTCCTAAAGACGCACGAAGACGCCGCCCGGTTCGTTCCCGGACGGCGTTTTTCGTACGGTGCTCAACTAGTGGACACCGTCGTACTGCTCAGTGAGCGTGGTCACCGCGGTAGTACTCGAAGATGAACCCGCTCAGCGTCACGATGCCGATGCCGACGCCGGCGATGAACAGCCACCAGCCGAAGACGATGCCGAGCACGGCCACGGCGAGCGTCAGCGCGCACCACAGCGGCCACCAGGAGTACGGCGGGAAGAAGCCGAGCTCACCGGCTCCTTCGACGATCTCCGCTTCCTTGCGGTCCTCCGGCCGGGCGTCCATCCGCCGTGCGGTGACGCTCAGGTAGAACGCCACCAGCAGTGACAGGAAGAACGTCATCACCAGCGCCGTGGTGCCGGTGGGGTCGTTCGACATCAGCCAGTAGATCGGCGTGACGACCACGACGAAAACGCTCAGGATCCCGAAGACCCAGGCTTCGACCTTCACGCCTTGTCCTTCCCTTCGGTCTCGCTATCGGCGATCTCCTCGAGATGCTCCACCCGGCCCTGGTCCTCGCCGGCGTCGAGCAGGTTGTCGGCGCCGGCCCGGTTGTCCGGGTACTCCGCCAGGGCCAGCTCGGCGTGGTGCAGGTCGAACGCCGGGGACTCGGACCGGATCCGGGGCAGCTTCTCGAAGTTGTGTCGCGGCGGCGGCGAACTGGTCGCCCACTCCAGCGAGCGGCCCCAGCCCCACGGGTCGTCGACGCCGACCTTGGGCGACTTCCGCGACTTGTAGACGTTGTAGAAGAACGGCAGCATCGACATGCCCAGGATGAAGGCGCCGACGCTGGAGACCTCGTTCAGCGTGGTGAAGCCCTCGCTCGCCTTGTAGTCGGCGTACCGCCGCGGCATGCCCTCGACACCGAGCCAGTGCTGCACCAGGAACGTGGTGTGGAAGCCGATGAACAGCAGCCAGAAGTGCAGCTTGCCGAGCCGCTCGTTCAGCATCCGGCCGGTGAACTTCGGCCACCAGAAGTAGAACCCGGCGAACATCGCGAACACCACGGTGCCGAAGACGACGTAGTGGAAGTGCGCGACCACGAAGTACGAGTCGGACAGCTGGTAGTCCAGCGCCGGCGAGGCCAGGATGATGCCGGTCAGACCGCCGAAGAGGAAGGTCGTCAGGAAGCCGACCGACCAGAGCATCGGGGTGTCGAACGACACCGAGCCGCCCCAGATCGTGCCGATCCAGTTGAAGAACTTCACGCCGGTCGGTACCGCGATCAGGAACGTCATGAACGAGAAGAACGGCAGGTTCACCGCGCCGGTGACGAACATGTGGTGGGCCCAGACCGCGACCGAGAGGACCGCGATACCGAGGGTCGCGCTGACCAGACCGATGTAGCCGAAGACCGGCTTGCGGCTGAACACCGGCAGGATCTCGGTGATGATGCCGAAGAACGGCAACGCGATGATGTAGACCTCGGGATGCCCGAAGAACCAGAACAGGTGTTGCCAGAGTAATGGCCCACCGTTCGCGGCATCGAAGACGTGCGCCCCCAACGATCTATCGGCCTCCAGCACGAGCAGCGCGCCGGCCAGGATCGGGAACGCGATCAGCACCAGGATCGACGTGACCAGGATGTTCCAGGTGAAGATCGGCATCCGGAACATCGTCATCCCCGGCGCCCGCATCGTGATGATCGTCGTCACGAAGTTGACCGCACCGAGGATGGTGCCCAGACCGGCCATCCACAGACCCATGATCCACAGGTCACCGCCGATACCCGGCGAGCGGACCGCGTTGGACAGCGGGGCGTAGGCGAACCAGCCGAAGTCGGCCGCGCCGCCCGGGGTGAAGAAGCCGCTGATCGTGATCAGGCCGCCGAACAGGAACAGCCAGTAGCTGAACATGTTCAGCCGCGGGAACGCGACATCCGGTGCGCCGATCTGGATCGGCATGATCTCGTTCGCGAAGCCGACGAACAGCGGGGTCGCGAACAGCAGCAGCATGATCGTGCCGTGCATCGTGAAGAGCTGGTTGTAGACCTCTTCGTTCACGATCTGCAGGCCCGGCTTGGCCAGCTCGGCGCGGATGACCAGCGCCATCACACCGCCGATCAGGAAGAACGCGAACGACGTGATCAGGTACATGTGCCCGATCAGCTTGTGGTCGGTGGTGGTGATCCACTTGACCAGGATCTGACCCTTGCTGCGCCGCCGCGGCAGTGCGGTGGTGCTACCGATAGCGCCGGTGCGCTCGGCGTAGTCGGTCACTTCTCGCCCTCCCCTGTACCGGGAATGGTGGTGGCGTCGGAGCCTCCGGTGGCGGCGCCGGTCTGGCCCTTGGCGGCCAGTTCACGGAGGTGTGTGTCGTAGTCGTCGCGGCTGACGACCTTCACGCTGAAGACCATCCGGCTGTGGTAGAGCCCGCAGAGCTCCGCACACTTGCCCTCGAAGGTGCCGATCTTGGTCGGGGTGAGCTCGAACTTGTTCGTCCGGCCCGGGATGACGTCGAGCTTGAAGTAGAACGACGGCACCCAGAAGGAGTGGATCACGTCCGGCGAGGTCAGGTCGAAGCGCACCGACTCGTTCACCGGCAGCCACAGCGTGGCCGGCCTGTCCATGGTGCCGGTCTCCCAGACACCCTGCTGCCCGTCGACCGTGTCCTTGTAGTTGAAGGTCCACTGCCACTGCTGGGCCACCACGTTCACGGTGTGCTGCGGGCTGTTCGACATCGCGGTGATCTTGTCGCCGTGCTCCACGGTGTAGAAGAACAGCACACCGATGATCGCGAACGGCGCCAGCGTGTAGAGCACCTCGAGCGGCAGGTTGTACCGCACCTGCCGGGGGGCCTCGTCATTGCGCTTGCGATACCGGACGGAGACCCAGAGGATCAGGCCCCAGACCATCACGCCGACGATCAGCGCGGCGATCCACGCGCCGATCCAGAGGCTTCGGACCGCTTCGGTCCGGTCGGATGCGCCCTCGGGGAGACCGAGTCGTTTCCACTGCTCAGTGGTCGCCGTCGAGCAACCGGTCAGCATGAGGGTGCCGAGCACCACTGCACTGCCGACCAGCAGGCGACGCTTCGCCGGTCGTGTGGCGCCGGCAGAACCTGCCGGTCGCTCCTCCACTCCGGGCGTGCCGTTCGAACCCACGGGGCGCCTTTCCCTTCCCAAGTGAGACTGACGACCAAACACTACTGGACACCTTTCGCCGTCCTGCGCATAGGTAGGGCTTAGCGTTTCCCGTGTGAGCGAGCGTGGGTATCTGGACGCGGCCTCGGCGGAGCCGATGCACCCGGCAGCACGGGAAATGTTGCTGTCGGCAGTGGATTCCGGATGGGCCGATCCGGTGCGTCTGCACCACGAAGGACGGACCGCACGACTGCTGCTGGACAACGCCCGCGCCGTGCTCGCGGACGCGGTCGGAGTACGGCCGGACGAGCTGTACCTGACGACCTCGGGTACGACGGCCATCCAGGCCGGACTGTCCGCGCTGAAGGCTGCGCGGACACGCGCAGGCACGCGGGTTGTGCACACAGCTGTCGAGCACTCCGCCGTTCTGCACAGTGCCGGCGAGACGGGTGTGGAAGTCGGGGTGGACATCCGCGGCCAGGTAGACCAGGAGGCTTTCGCACACGCCGTACGGCGGCCGGATGTCGCGGTGGCTGCTGTCCAGTCCGCCAATCACGAAGTGGGGACCCGGCAACCAATCGCTGCGATCGCGGAGGTCTGCAACGGCGTACCGCTGTTTGTTGATGCGTCCGCGTCCATCGGGCACGACGTGGTGCCGGCTGGGTGGTCGGCGCTGGCAGCCAGTGCGCACAAGTGGGGTGGTCCGGCCGGGGTGGGGCTGCTGGCCGTCCGGAAGGGCACCCGGTTCACACCGGCGTGGCCGATGGACGAGCGGGAGGACGGGCTCTCCCCCGGCTTCTCCGACGTACCCAATGCGCTGGCCGCGGCGGCTGCGCTGCAGGCCCGGCTCGGTGAGGCCGAGGAGCTCAACAAGCGGCACCGGGCCTGGATCGACGAGGTACGGCGCCGGATCGCGGCCGACGTACCGGATGTCGAGGTGGTGGGCGATACGGACGACCGGCTGCCCCACATCCTCACGTTCTCCTGTCTCTATGTGGACGGCGAGGCGATCGTGACGGCCCTGGACGCGGAGGGCTTCGCGGTCTCCAGTGGTTCCGCCTGTACGTCGAGCACGCTCCTGCCGTCGCACGTCCTGGCCGCCATGGGCGTCCTGACGCATGGCAACGTACGGATCTCGCTGGCGCGCGACACGACGTACGCCGAGGTCGACCGGTTCTGCACTGTGGTGCCCGGCATCGTGCAGCGGATCCGGGCGGAGGTGGGGATGTGAGTGTCGAGCTGGACTGCCGCGGCCTGCTCTGTCCACTCCCGGTGATCAAACTGGCCAGGGCGCTACCGACTGTTGCCATCGGCGACACCGTCACCGTGCTCGCCGACGACCCGGCCGCGGCCGTCGACATCCCGGCCTGGTGCCGGATGCGCTCCCAGGACCTGGTGTCAGCGGCGGAAAATCAGTACGTGATCCGGCGGGTCAGTTGAAACACTCCGGGTCGTGACCGACTTCGCGCACAAACCGACCCTGACCGGCGACCTCGTCGTCCTCCGGCCGCTCGACGAGCGCGACTACGACGCGTTGATGGCGGCGATGGCCGATCCCGAGGCGAACAAGTTCACCGGCGACCACGACGGCGGGGGCATCGAGGAGGAGCTGTACCGCGACTGGCTGCGGACGCGTAAGGATCAGACCGACCGCCTGGACCTGGCGATCGTGTCGAAGGCGACCGGCCGGACCGTCGGCGAGGCGGTGCTCAACAAGTGGAGCCCCGAGGACGAGTCGTGCAACTTCCGGATCCTGATCGGCGCCGACGGCCGGGATCAGGGGTTCGGCAGCGAGGCGACCCGGCTGATCGTCGACTACGGGTTCGAGCAGCTGGGCCTGTACCGGATCTCGCTCACGGTGTTCGCCTTCAACCCGCGGGCCCAGCGGGTCTACGAGAAGGCCGGTTTCGTCGAGGAGGGCCGGCTGCGGCAGGCGCTCAAGTGGGACGGCGAGCGGGTCGACGACATCATGATGGCGATCCTGCGGCCCGACTGGGCGGCGCTGCGGTCCGACGGGTGATCAGGTGACGAATCAGGTGACAGACTCCGTCGAGTGACCGACTTCGCGCACAAACCGACCCTGACCGGCGACCTCGTCGTACTGCGACCGCTGGACGAAGGCGACTACGACGCGCTGGCCGCCGCGATGGACGACCCGGAGGTGGCCCGGCTGACCGGGAGCCACCAGGAGATCGGCGAAGAGCGGGCCCGGGAGTGGATGCGCACCCGGAAGGACCAGACCGACCGGCTCGACCTGGCGATCGTCGACCGCGCCTCCGGACAGGTCGTCGGTGAGGCCGTCCTGAACGACTGGGACCCGGACAACAAGTGCTGCAACTTCCGCATCCTGATCGGCCCGGCCGGGCAGGGGCGCGGCCTCGGCACCGAGGCGACCCGGCTGATCGTCGGTTACGGAATCGGGCAGATCGGACTGCACCGGATCAGCCTCGGCGTCTACGCGTTCAACCCGCGGGCCCGGCGGGCGTACGAGAAGGCCGGCTTCAAGGTCGAGGGCGTACTGCGGGATGCCCTGCTCTGGGAGGGCGAATGGGTCGACGAGATCGTGATGTCGATCCTGGCGTCGGAGTGGATCCCGGCTCACAGCCCCCGGGACAGCTCCGTCTAGTCGGTATGTTCGACGTCGTGATCGAAGCCGAGCGGATTGCGGTGCTGACCGGGGCGGGGATCTCGACCGCGTCGGGGATCCCGGACTTCCGGGGACCGCAGGGAGTGTGGACGAAGGATCCGGCTGCGGAGGCGATGTTCGACATCGACGAGTACGTCGGGAGTCCTGAGGTGCGGGTGGCGACGTGGAAGCACCGTCTCGCCGTGCCCGCGTGGACGGCCGAGCCGAATCCGGGTCACCTCGCACTGGTCGAGCTGGAACGACAGGGCCGTCTGACCGGCCTGATCACTCAGAACGTCGACGGACTGCACCAGAAGGCCGGATCGTCACCAGAGCTCGTTCATGAGCTGCACGGGACGGTCTGGTACGTCGACTGCCTGCAGTGCGGTCGACGTATCCCGATGGCCGACGTACTCCCCCGGCTCGAGTCCGGTGACGAGGACCCGGCCTGTGAGGTCTGCGGCGGCATCCTGAAGTCCGCGACGGTCTCCTTCGGCCAGTCACTCGACCGCGACGTACTCGACCGGGCCGTCGCCGCCACCGAGTCCGCCGACCTGTTCCTGGCCGTCGGCACCTCACTGCAGGTCTACCCAGCAGCAGGACTCTGCGACATCGCACTGAACGCCGGCAAGCCGCTCGTCATCCTGAACGCCCAACCAACGCCGTACGACGAGCACGCCACCAAACTCCTCCACACCCCCATCGAGACCACCCTCCCGAACCTCGTGACCTTACCGTGACATTCGAGCCCTCCTCACGGTAAATGCCGAGGGCTAGCGTCCCCGGCAGGTGAATCGGCGGGAGGGGACCGTGATGCGCGGGTTCAGGCGTTGGACGGCAGGTTTCACCGCGGCCGCTGTGGTCGTGCTCGGGCTCGGTACGCCGTCACCGGCGCCGGCTCAAGTCGCCGCGGACCGGGTGGTCACGCTGGCGGGATCGTTGCAGAGCGAGCTCGGGTGTGCGGCTGACTGGGATCCGGGGTGTGACGCGACCAGTCTGGGGGCGGGGGCGCCGTACACGAAGGTGTTCGACGTGCCGGCCGGGACGTACGAGTACAAGGTCGCGGTCAACAAGGGCTGGGACGAGAACTACGGCGCGGGCGGGGTGCTGAACGGGCCGAACATCCCGTTGCGGATCGAGGGGCCGGCCAAGCTGCAGTTTAGTTACGACGACACTAGTCACGTTGTGACGGTGAAACCGGTCGACCTAGCCGGTTCGGCGGTGACGGCCGCGGACAAGACACTCGCGACGCCGAGTCTGCGCCCGGACCTCACCAAGGAACGGTTCTACTTCCTGATGGCAGACCGCTTCGCCAACGGCGACAAGACCAACGACGCCGGCGGGCTGACCGGCGACCGCCTGCAGACCGGGCTCGACCCGATGGACAAGGGCTTCTACCACGGCGGCGACCTGGCCGGCGTGATGCAGAAACTCGACTACATCAAGTCCCTGGGTACGACGTCCATCTGGCTGACCCCGTCGTTCAAGAACCAGCCCGTGCAGGGCACCGGCGCGAACGTGAGCGCCGGGTACCACGGCTACTGGATCACGGACTTCACGCAGATCGACCCGCACCTGGGCACGAACGCGGACATGAAGCAGCTGATCAGCCTGGCGCACGGCAAGGGGATGAAGGTCTTCTTCGACATCATCACCAACCACACCGCGGACGTGATCGACTACCAGTCCCAGCAGTACGGCTACATCCCGAAGTCGACCTCGCCGTACAAGGATGCTCAGGGCAACGAATTCAACGACAAGGACTATGCCGGCGGCGACACGTTCCCGCAGTTGGACGCGAACGTGTCCTTCCCGAACATCCCGGTCTTCCGGACCCCGGCCGACGCGACCGTCAAGGTGCCGGCCTGGCTCAACGACCCGACGCTGTACCACAACCGCGGCGACTCGACCTTCGCCGGCGAGAGCGCGGAGTACGGCGACTTCGTCGGGCTGGACGACCTGTTCACCGAGCAGCCGAAGGTCCGCGACGGGATGATCGACGTCTACAAGTCCTGGGCCGAGTTCGGCATCGACGGGTTCCGGATCGACACCGTCAAGCACGTGAACATCGAGTTCTGGCAGAAGTTCTCCCCGCAGATCTTGGCCGCGGCCAAGAGCGCCGGGTCGAAGAACTTCTTCATGTTCGGCGAGGTCTTCGACGCGAACCCGCAGCTCATGTCGACGTACACCACCAAGGGCGACCTGCAGGCCACGCTCGACTTCGGGTTCCAGCAGAACGCGGTCGCCTACGCGAAGGGCGATCCGAGTACCAAGCTGGAGGACCTGTACGCCGACGACGATTACTACACCGACGCCGACTCGAACGCGTACGAGCTGCCGACGTTCCTCGGCAACCACGACATGGGCCGCGTCGGCATGTTCCTGAAGCAGAGTGGCGCGTCCGGTCAGGACCTGCTCGCACGCGACGAACTCGCGCACTCGCTGATGTACCTCACGCGCGGCCAGCCGGTCATCTACTACGGCGACGAGCAGGGGTTCACCGGACCGGGTGGCGACAAGGACGCGCGGCAGGACATGTTCGCGACCAAGACCGCCGACTACATGGACGACGAGGTCGTCGACGGCACCGGCACGACCACGATCGGCAGCAAGGACCGGTACGACGTCAACTCGCCGATGTACAAGCACATCGCGGCGCTGGCGAAGCTGCGGGCGAAGTACCCGGCGCTGTCGGACGGACGGCAGGTGCACCGGTACTCCTCCAACAGCAACGGGCTCTACGCGTTCAGCCGGCTGGGTAGCGACAACATCGAGTACCTAGTAGTCGCGAACAACTCGAAGACCACGGCGTCTGCGACAGTGCCGACGTACGGGCCGAACACGTGGCTCAAGCCGGTCTACGGCGGCTCCAAGGCGGTCAAGACCGACCGTGAGGGCCGTGTGGTCCTCAGCCAGGCGCCCCTGTCAGTCACGGTGTACCAGGCCCAGACGAAGGTCCCGAAGCCTGCCAAGGCGCCTGCTGTCTACATGAGCTCACCGGAGCTCGGTGCCACCGTCGGTGGTCGCGCTGAGATCGCCGCTGCGGTGCCTGCGAACACTCCGGTGACTGTGACGTTCGGCTATCGGCCAGTGGGTACGACGGCGTGGACGCGGCTCGGCGCCGACGACAACGCGCCGTACCGGGTCTACCAGGATGTGTCCGGTCTAGCGAAGGGCACGCTGCTCGAGTACCGCGCTGTACTGCGCGATGCCTCGGGCAACTACTCGGTGTCCGGCTCGTACGGCGTTGTCGGCGACGCACCCGCCCCGGGTGGCGGCGGTGGGGGCACAGGTCCCGTAGTACAGCCTGCCAACGTCAGCGTGCCGGGTGACCACAACAGTGAGATGGGCTGTACTGCGGACTGGGCGCCGGACTGCGACCAGGCCCAGCTGACACTCGACCCGAAGGACAAGGTGTGGAAGGGCACCTACACGGGCCTGGCCGGTGAACACGCCTACAAGGCGGCGATCAACAAGACCTGGGACGAGAACTACGGCGCCGGCGGGGTCGCGAACGGCGCCAACATCTCCTACACCGGGCCTAGCGGGCCAGTCACCTTCTATTACGAGCACGGACGGCACTACGCCACGTCCAGTGCGCAAGGCCCGATCATCACGGTGCCCGGCACGTTCCAGTCCGAGTTGGGCTGTCCGACCGACTGGGACCCGTCCTGCATGCGACCCTGGTTGACCGACGAGGACGGGGACGGGACGTACACCTGGTCCACCAGCGAGTTGGGAGCGGGCAACTATGAGGCGAAGGTCGCGCACAACCTGTCGTCGGACGAGAGCTACCCGGCGAACAACGTGCCGGTCACAGTGCCGGGCAACGGGCTCGTGGTCACGTTCTCGTACGTGCTCGCGACGCACCAGTTCACGGTGACGACGTCCAAGCCGGGTGCGACACCGGACCTGAGTCAGGCCAAGGCGTACTGGCTCGACCGCAACACCCTCGCCGTACCGGCCGTCGCCCACCCGGAGCGGTACCGCTGGCGACTGCACTGGTCCGACACCGGCTCGCTGAAGATCGACGCGAACGACATCGGTGGATTGTCGACAGGCCTACGATATGACCATCGCGAGGTGAAACCCGGGTACACGACCCTGCGGCTGGACAACGCGGACGTCCGCAAGATCCTGAAGGGCCAGCTCGGGTTGGCGCAGTACGACGACGCGGGACGGTTGCTGGACGCAACGGGTGTGCAGATACCGGGCGTGCTCGACGACGTGTCCGGGAGCGCGACAGGTCGTTCGTACGGCGTGACGTGGCATGGCGGCGTACCGGCGTTCACCCTGTGGGCGCCTACCGCCCAGAGTGTGGCCCTGCTGGTGGGCTCGCAGCGGCTCCCGATGCGACCCGATGCGGACGGGTCCTGGTCCATCACCGGATCACGCTCGTTGAAGAACGCTTCGTACCGGTTCGAGGTCAAGGTCTTCGCGCCCAGTACCGGAAAGGTCGAGACGAACGTCGTCACCGATCCGTACTCGGTTGCCCTGACGACGGACTCGACGTACTCCGTTGCTGCCGATCTGAACGATCCGGCGGGTCAGCCGGCGTCGTGGTCGAAGACACCGGCGCCGAAGCTCGCGCGCGGTGTCGACTCGACGATCTACGAGTTGCACGTCCGCGACTTCTCGATCAACGACAGCACGGTGCCGGCCGCGCACCGCGGTACCTACCTGGCCTTCGCCGACGACGGCGACGGAACCAAGCACCTGAAGGCGCTGGCCGCGGCGGGGCTGAACACAGTCCACCTCTTGCCGACATTCGACATTGCATCGATCCCGGAGACCGGACAGCAGACACCGGCCTGCGATTTGAAGGCGCTGCCGCCGGACTCGGACCAGCAGCAGGCGTGCGTGACGGCCGTCGCCGCGAAGGACGGCTTCAACTGGGGCTACGACCCGTACCACTGGCTCGCGCCGGAAGGTTCGTACGCGACGCAGAAGGACGGGCTCGCTCGGGTCGCGGAGTTCCGCACGATGGTCGGCGGGCTGCACAAGTCCGGGCTGCGCGTCGTACTCGATCAGGTCTACAACCACACGCCGGCCGCCGGTGAGGCGCCGACGTCAGTGCTCGACCAGATCGTGCCCGGGTACTACCAGCGGCTGAACGCGACCGGCAAGGTCGAGAACTCGACCTGCTGCAGCAACATCGCCACCGAGCACGCGATGGCCGAGAAGATCATGGTCGACGGCACTGTGAGCTGGGCTAAGAACTACCACGTCGACGGCTTCCGCTACGACCTGATGGGCCACAGCAGCAAGGCGAACATGCTGAAGATCCGGGCCGCGCTCGACAGGCTGACCCTGGCCAAGGACGGCGTGGACGGCAAGTCGATCTACCTCTACGGCGAGGGCTGGAACTTCGGCGAGGTCGCCAACGACGCGCTGTTCGTCCAGGCCCGGCAGGGCAATCTCGGCGGCACCGGGATCGGCACGTTCTCCGACCGGATGCGCGACGCGGTCCGCGGCGGCGGGCCGTTCGACGACAACCCGCGGATCCAGGGCTTCGGCTCCGGTGAGGCGAGCGACCCGAACGGTGACCCGATCAACGGGACGCCGGACGAGCGGGCGAAGCGGCTGGCGCACGACACCGACCTGGTGCAACTCGGCCTGGCCGGCAACCTGCGCTCGTTCACCTTCCGCTCCGTCGAGTCGGGTACGACGGTGCGCGGCGACGGGGTCGACTACAACGGCTCACCGGCCGGGTACGCCGATCAGCCGGACGAGGTGATCAGCTATGTCGATGCCCATGACAACGAAACGTTGTGGGACACGCTGACGTACAAGCTGCCGGCCGACCTGCCGATGCCGGACCGGATCCGGATGAACACGTTGTCGCTGGCAACGACCGCGCTGGCACAGACACCGTCGTTCTGGCATGCGGGTGCGGACCTGCTGCGGAGCAAGTCGCTGGACCGCAACTCGTACGACTCCGGCGACTGGTTCAACACCCTCGACTGGACCGGCGCCGACAACGGATTCGGGCACGGTCTCCCACCGAAGGCCGACAACGAGGCCAAGTGGCCGTACATGCAGCCACTCCTCGCCAACTCGGCTCTGAAGCCGACCGCCGGCGACGTGTCAACGGCCTCGGCAGCCGCGGCGGACCTGCTGAAGCTGCGCTTCTCCACGCCGCTGTTCCGCCTCGGCACCGCCAACCTGATCAACCAGAAGCTCAGCTTCCCGCTGAGCGGTACGACGCCCGGCGTCATCACCATGCGAATCGACGACACCGTCGGACCAAACGTCGACCCAGCGCTGAAGGGCGTGGTGGTCGTCTTCAACAGCACCGGGTCAGCGGTATCCCAGCAGGTGCCAGGCCTGTCCGGTGCCAACCTGTCGCTGTCCCCCATCCAGGCCGGCGGCTCCGACCCAGTCGTCAAACAAACCACCTGGAACGCCGCGACCGGCACGGCGACAGTCCCGCCGCGCACAGTCGCCGTACTGCTTCAGAGGTAGTCAGCTCAGGAGACCGGCCAGCACCTGGCCGGTCTCCGGGACCACCAGGGTGGTGCCGGTGTAGGACAACGTCAGCTGCCGGGACAGATCAGCCGCGTGATAACTGATCGTCTGGTAGCCGAAGATCCCACCGGTGTGCCCCCACACGACCTGACCGTCCGGCAGACGCCTGCGCTCGATTCCCAGCGCGTAACCGAACGAGTCGTCCACCGGCACCACGGTCAGCATCGCTTCCTGCTCGGGCTCCCCGAGTAGCTCCCCACCGAGCACCGCGGCGTAGAAGCGGTTGAGGTCGGCGGCCGTCGAGACGATCTCTCCTGCCGCCCACGCCTGCGACGCGTTGAACCTGGCCAGGTCGACCCATTCGCCGGCGATCTGCAGATACCCACGCGCGTGCGGCTCGGGCAGATCCACGTCGTCGCCCGGCAAGAGCGTCCGCTCGAGTCCGAGTCGCTCCAGGACGCGCGTCCGTACCTCATCGCCGTACGCCTTGCCGGTCACCGCTTCGACCAGCAGGCCGAGCACGATGTAGTTGGTGTTCGAGTACGACCATGACTCACCCGGCTCGAACAACCTCGCCTTCGCCAGCCCGGTCCGCAACGCCCCCGCTGGGTCCCGGTGCAAATACCGGTCAAGAAGATGCCGGTCGGCGGGCAGGTCGTCGGTGTAGTTGTAGAGGCCGCTGGTGTGGTTGAGCAGCTGCCGCAAGCTGATCGAATCCGGTACGCCGGGCACCCACTCGCCGACCGGATCGTCCAGTCGCAGCTTGCCTTCGGCCACCAATTGTAGGACGACGACGGCTGTGAACGTCTTCGTGACGCTGCCGGCCCGGAACCATCCGTCCGGATCCACCGGGCGGTCCGGATCGAGCTGCGAGCGGCCGCTGGAGCCGACCCAGGTCTGGTCGCCGGAGCGGTAGTGCAGCAGCACGCCGGCCGCGCCGCCATCCACCAACGAGTCGAGGTATGCCTGCATGGCCCCACTGTGTCAGGTCAGCGAGGCGAACCGGGCTGCTGCGACGAAGGCTGCCAGTGCCAGGAGGATGGTGTTGGCGGCGGTATTGCGGGGCTCGCGGAGCGAGGAGTGTGACGTCGCGGCGCCGATCATCACGATGACCAGGCCGACGGCTGCGAGCGGCGTGAGGACGCGGGCCCTGTCGGTGAGCCAGGGGGCGAAAAGGCCGACGACGGCCAGGAGTTCGCAGTACGCGGTGACGCGGACGAGCGGCATCGGGAACGGGGCGATGCCGGTCTGACCGCTGGCGAGGAGGCGGGCGCGGGACATGGTGCCTTTCAAGACGCCGGAGATCGTGAAGACGACCGCGAGCGCGCCGCTGAAGATCCAGGTTATGACGTTCATGTCGATTGCAGACGATCGACAACACGGCGGTGTGACACTGTCACTGGGAGACGCCCTCGATCGTCTGTGAAGGTGTGATGGAGGAACTCAGGCCGCTGCTGCTGTCGATCGCGTACCGGATGCTGGGCACGTTCGGTGACGCGGAGGACGTCGTCCAAGAGGCGTACCTGCGGCTGCATCGGGAGCCCGAGGTCGTGTCACCGAAGGCGTTCCTGACCACCGTGACGACCAGGCTGGCGATCGACCAGCTGCGGTCGGCCCGGCGGCAGCGGGAGGAGTACCTCGGGCCGTGGCTACCGGAGCCTGCCGTCGACGAGTACGTCGATCTGGCCGACCGCGCCGCACTCTCGGACTCGTTGTCCACCGCGTTCCTCGTCGTCCTCGAGCGCCTCTCTCCCGATCAGCGCGCGGTCTTCCTGCTCGGTGACGTCTTCGGCTACTCCTACGACGACCTCGCGAGCATCCTCGGCAAGACCCCGGCCAACTGCCGCCAGCTCGCCGTCCGCGCCCGTCGTCGGATTGCCGACAATCGACCGCGCTTCGACCCTTCACCGAAGGAACGCGACGAGCTGGTCCGACGGTTCGTCGCGGCCGCCGAAGAAGGCGAACTGGACGACCTCGTCGCGCTACTCACCCCGGACATCACCTTCACCGGCGACGGCGGCGGCAAGGGCGGCTTCCCGCGACCGGTGCACGGCGCCGGCAACGTCGCCCGCATGCTCATCGGCGCGTTCGGCAAGTTCCGCGAGTTGACGACCGAACCGGTGCACGTCGGCGGCCAACCCGCCCTGCGGATCCACGACCGCGCGGACCGCACCGTCGCCATCTGGTCCTTCGTCGTCGCGGAGGGCCGGATCAGCGCGATCCACGGCATCGTCAACCCCGACAAGTTGATGCACGTCCAGCCCTCACGGCACGCGGACGACGAGCGCTGACGCATCCACCTCCGCCACGAGCGACGTACCTTCGGCGATCGCGTCACCGTCGAGCTGGCGGCGTACCGGGCGATCGGCGCGGACCTGGATGCGCGCGCCGGTGAAGCGTTCGACATCGCGCTCGCGCCACGACTTGATCACCAGGCCGAGCGCCAGCCGGGGCCAGTGGCTGATCCGGCGCGGCGCGAGTACGACGAGGTCGATCCGGCCGTCGTCGGGCGTCGCGTCAGGGAAGAGCGGGATGTTCGCCTGGAGCGTGCCGACGTTGCCGATCACCACGGTGCGCGCACGACGGCGTACCGGCGGCTGGTCGTCGACGGTGATCTCGACGCGGACGAACGGGTGGTTCAGGTTCTTCAGCGTCGAGACGACGTACGCGGCCCAGCCGACGCGCTTCTTCAGGTCGTCGGGCGCGTCCTCGATGATCGCGGCGTCCAGACCGAGGCCGGCCATCACCACGAACCGGTCGTCGGGCAGGTTGTCACCCTTGATCCGCACGCTGTCGATCCGCTGCTCCGAGCCGTCGAGAAGCTCGAGCAGCGCGTCGTCGAGCTCGAGGGAGATGCCGAGGTTGCGGGCGAGCAGGTTGCCGGTCCCGCCGGGCAGCACGGCCGCCGGGATCGCGGTCCCGGCCAGCTCGGCGCACACCACGCGGACCGTCCCGTCGCCGCCCGCGACCAGCACCAGATCGACCTTCTCGTCGATCGCCTGCCGGGCCATCCCGACCCCGGCGTCGTCCTCGGTCGTCTCCAGCCACAGCGGACCGTCGTACCCTCGCTCCGCCAGCGCGGTCTCGACGGTACGGCGGAACGGGTCGACGTCGACCTTGACGGGGTTCACGATGACGGCTGCCCGCCTGGCAGGACTCACCTTATTTTTGTCCGTTCGGAGAGATAACGTGCTCGGGGTGAGCAGACTTCCACGGAGTACGCCAGAAGCCCAGGGGTTGTCCGCCGCGGCGCTCGACAGTTTTGTCGGGGCGCTCGACGCCGGCGAGCCGGAGATCCAGACCGTCATGCTGCTGCGGCACGGGCAGGTAGTGCTCGAGGAGGCCTGGGCGCCGTACCGGCTGGACGATCCACACCTGCTGTTCTCGGTGTCGAAGAGCTTCACGTCGACGGGTGTCGGGCTGGCCATCGACGCGGGGCTGCTGTCGCTGGACGACCCGGTGATCTCGTTCTTCGACGCGGAGGAGCTGCCGGAGACGGTCAGCGACAACCTGGCCGCGATGAAGATCCGGCACCTGCTGACGATGACGACCGGGCACTCGCAGGACACCGTCGAGGCGCTCAGCCGCGACCGCCGGATGGTGAAGATCTTCCTCGGCCTCGAGGTCGCGCACGAGCCCGGCACGGTGTTCGTCTACAACAGCGGCGCGACGTACATGCTGTCCGCGATCCTGCAGCGGCTGACCGGCGAGCGGCTGCTCGACTACCTGCGGCCGCGGCTGTTCGAGCCGCTCGGCGCCACCGAGGCGACCTGGCAGGTGTCGAAGGAAGGCATCACGACCGGCGGCTGGGGCCTGAGCATCAACACGGAGTCGCTCGCGTGCTTCGGCCAGCTCCTGCTGCAGCACGGCGAGTGGCAGGGCAAGCAACTCGTCCCCGCCGAGTGGTACGAAGCGGCCACCTCGAAGCAGGTCCCCAACGACACCGAGGAGAACCCGGACTGGAAGCAGGGGTACGGCTTCCAGTTCTGGCGCAGTCGCCACAACACGTATCGCGGTGACGGCGCCTTCGGGCAGTTCTGCCTGGTGTTCCCGGAGTACGACGCTGCGCTCATCGTCACCAGCGCGACCACCGACATGCAGGCGATCCTGAACACGGTCTGGGAGTTCCTGCTGCCCGCGCTCGAAGGCAAGGAGGTCCCGACGGTCGCCCGGCCCGCGCGACTGGAACTGCTGCCGCCGACTGGTTCGGCACCGAGCGGCGGCGACGGGCGGACGTATCAGTTCAGTGGAGAGAACGATGCCGGTCTGACCGCCGTGCGGCTCGACGCGGACGGGACCGGTGTGTTCACCTTCCGGGAGTTCGGCGGCGGCGCATCACATGACATCGTCTGCGGGCCCGGCGAATGGCGGGAGCAGTCCACCCTGGGCAGCCTGTACGACGCAAGCCTCGAAGCCGGCAACCGGATCGTGACCAGCGCGTACGGCGACGGCGACGCCTTCGTAGCCACGCTCCGCTGGGTCGAGACGCCGTTCGTTGCCACATTCACCTGTCGTGTGACCGGCGACTCCATGACCGTCGACGGCGAGCTGAACGTGTCGTTCGGGCCGACCGAATTCACGCTGACTTCGGAGGTGTGACCGGGGTCATGTCACACAGCTGGGGCCGGCGCGTGTCCTCCGGGTCGTAATCACTGACGACGGAGGATGACATGAAGGTCTTGGTGGCAGGCGCGACCGGCGGTATGGGCCGGTCGCTGGTACCGCAGCTGATCGCGGCCGGGCACGAGGTGACCGGGATGACCCGGTCCGAGTCCGGCGCGAGCAGCGTGCGGTCGTTCGGGGCGGACGTCGTACTCGCGGACGGCCTCGACGCCGACGCCGTCCGCGCCGCCGTGGAGAAGGTCCGCCCGGAGGTCGTCGTACACCAGATGACCGCGCTCAAGAGCGGGATCGACTTCAAGCACTTCGACGACAGCTTCGCGATGACGAACCGGCTGCGGACCGAAGGCACCGACAACCTGCTCGCCGCATCCCAGGCTGCCGGCGTACGACGGTTCGTCGTCCAGTCGTACGCCGGCTGGAACTTGCAGCATGGCGGATCCGCCACCAAGACCGAGGCGGACCCGTTCGACCCGAACCCGGTGCCCGCGCAGCAGAAGACGATGGCCGGCATCAAGCACCTCGAGTCGGCGGTCCTGAACGCCGACGGGATCGAGGGCGTCGCGCTCCGGTACGCGAGCTTCTACGGCCCCACCGGTGACATCGGCAAGGGCGGCTCGATGGTGGAGCTGATCCAGAAGCGCCGGCTGCCGATCATCGGCGACGGCGCCGGGGTGTGGTCGTTCATCCACTACGACGACGCCGCTTCGGTGACGGTGAAGGCGATCGAGAGCGACGTGACCGGGGTCTTCCAGGTCGCGGACGACGACCCGGCGCAGGCGGCGGTCTGGCTGCCGGAGTTCGCTCGCATCCTCGGGGCGAAGGCGCCGCGGCACATCCCGGCGTGGGTTGGCCGGCTCGCGGTCGGCGACGTCGGGGTCGCGGCGTTCACCGAGATCCGCGGGGCGGACAACACGCTGGCGAAGGAGACGTTCGGCTGGCAGCCCGGGTACGCGTCCTGGCGGGAAGGTTTCCGCGAAGGGCTGTGAGCCGGAAACAGTGAGAGGTTTTCTTTACTTCCGCGTTACACGTGAGGACGACTGCTGAAACCGGCGGGCCCTGAACTGGTCAGGACCCGCCGGGACGGCGGGGCGCCCCTAGGGTTCCGCTGCTGGTCGACGTGACGGCAGGACTGGTCCGAGAGGGGAGGCGGTGCTCGCAGCAGAGCGCCGTTCCACGGCGGGACAAAAGCCCGGGAGGCCTTGAAAGGCCCCGGGCTGCTGTGCGTGCATTCCGGGCCTGATCCCCAGCGGAGGCCGGAATGCCAGGATTTGGCGCAGCACCCCCCGAAACACTGACCACCGATCAATTGGGCGCACGGGACCTCGGCCATTTCGGCTACGCCCAGCAGCTCTCGCGCCGCGTCGGCAGCTACGCGTCGTTCGCGGCCGGCTTCTCGTTCGTCTCCATCCTCACCACTGTCTTCCAGCTCTTCGGCCTGGGCTTCGGCTTCGGCGGTACGGCGTTCTTCTGGACCTGGCCCGCTGTCCTGGCCGGCCAGTTGATGGTGGCGTTGTGCTTCGCCGAACTCGCCGCGCGGTACCCGTTGTCGGGCGCGATCTACCAGTGGGCTCGTCGTCTCGGAGGCGCCGTGGTCGGCTGGTTCGCTGGCTGGACGATGGTGATCGCGCAGATCATCACGCTAGCCACCGCCGCGATCGCGCTGCAGGTCGTGCTGCCTGCGGTCTGGCCCGGCTTCCAGTTGGTCGGCAGTGACCCTGCCCTGGCGTCGAAGGACGGCGCCGCGAACGCCGTACTCCTCGGCTGCCTGCTGCTCGTCGCGACCACTCTGCTCAACGCGACCAGCGTGCGGATCACCGCGCTCGTCAACTCGGTCGGAGTGACCTGTGAGCTGATTGGCGTCGTTCTGATCGTCGTATTGTTGACAAGCCGCGCCGAGCGCGGTCCGTCCGTCGTCCTGCACACGACGAACCTGGACAGCACGACCGGGTACGTCGTACCGCTGCTCATCTCGGCGTTGATGGCGGCGTACGTGCTGGTCGGATTCGACAGTGCGGGCGAGCTGTCGGAGGAGACGCACAAGCCGCGCGCGACGACCCCGCGCACCATCATCCGCGCGGTCGTTGCCTCCGGCATCGGTGGTGCGTTCCTGATCGTCGCCGCGTTGATGGCCGCGCCGTCGCTGACCGACGGAAACCTTGCCACCCAAGGCCTCCCCTACGTGCTGACGAGCCGGCTGGGTACGACGCCCGGCAAGCTCCTGCTGCTCGACGTCGCGCTCGCGGTCTGCGTGTGCACGCTCGCCATCCAGACCGCCGCGGCCCGGATGATCTTCTCGATGGCGCGCGACAACGTCCTGCCGGGCTCGCGACAGCTGCGCCAGGTGTCCGAGCGCACCGGCACGCCGGTGGCCGCAACCGTCGTACCGGGTGTGCTGGCCGCTGTCTGCCTGGTCGTGAACGTGGGGAACGCGGGCCTGTTCCTCGGCCTCGCCAGCGTCTGCATCATGCTGCTGTACGTCGCGTACCTGATGGTCACCACGCCCTTGCTGGTACGACGTCTGACCGGCGGCGGGCTGCCGGCCGGAGTGGACGAGAACGGCCGGCCGCTGTTCTCGCTCGGACGCTTCGGTCTGGTTGTCAACATCATCGCGGTGGCGTACGGGCTCGCGATGGCGATCAACCTCGGCTGGCCGCGCGCGGAGGTGTACGACCCGGCCGGCGACGGCTGGTACCTCCACTACCTCCCGCTGATCACCCTCGCCATCGTCGCCGCGGGCGGACTCCTCGCCTACCGCGCCCAGCGCACCGCGTACTACGCCTCGATCGGCGTACCCACGCGCACCACCACACCGGCGGTGGAAGCAGAAGGAGCCAGCGCATGACTCCCGCTGACGCCGTTTCCGACGCCACCTCTGCCACCCCCGCGCCCGCTCACGAGATTCCCGGGGACGCCGCGTGGTCTGCGCCGGTGCGTGCGGGACGCACGATCACGCTGACCGCGCTCAGCGACGGCGCGAACGCGACGATGCTGATCATCGGCGCCGACCGCCTCGACCGCCTGAACATCCCCGACACGTTGAAATCCCAGATGTCGGCGCGCATCAAACCAGGCATGGTGCTGATGTCGGACCGCGGCCTCGCGCTGGCGACTGTCATCGCCTCAAGCCTCGACTGGCACGACTGCCTCGCCGGCGCCCGCCCGAACCGGCTCCTCCTGCTCGAACTCATCAAGCACGGCTTCGGCGAAGCGGACCTGCACGGCTGCATCAACTTCTTCAGCAAGGTCGCCGTCGCGGACGACCCGCGCGCGTCTCTCGCCTTCATCCCCGACCATGCACACACCGGCGACACCGTCACACTCCGCGCCGACCAGGACCTGCTGATCTTCATCTCGACCGCACCCCATCCGCTGTCCGACGGGTCCGCCGCGAGTGTCGCCGTACAGCTCGAAAACCCTGTAAACGTTGAGGATCCCGACCTGCGCGAGGAAGCGATCCGCGCCCTGCGCCTGACCCGGGAGCTGATCGCATGACCATCACCGCAACGACCGTTGCCCTCGACACCGTGGTGGAAGCCGGCGACGGCGCACTCGTGACCGTGCCGACCGGTGGGCGGTTGCGGATTGTCGACCTGCACGGGAACCAAGCCGTCGACACGCTGTTCTACGACGCCCACGACATCGACAACCGCTACTCCGCGTTCGACACGATCCGCGAGCAGCGGGCCGTGTTCCTGACCACCGGATCACGCCTGGTGTCGACCAGGCTCGACGAGCTCGCCGTGATCAGCGACGACACCTGCGGCCGGCACGACACCGTCGGCGGCGCGTGCTCGCAGGAGAGCAACGTCATCCGGTACGGCGAGTTCACGCGTCACCAGCACGCCTGCCGGCAGACGTTCCTCCGCTACGGCGCGGCAGCCGGCATCGGTCAGCGGCAACTCACCCACAACGTCAACTTCTTCATGAACGTGCCGGTGACGTCGACCGGCGGCCTGACGTTCGAGGACGGCCTGTCAGCCCCGGGCAAGTACGTCGAGATCACCGCGAGCCGTGATCTGTTCGTCCTGATCAGCAATTGTCCGCAGGTCAACAATCCTTGTAACGGCTGGAATCCGACGCCGGTCCAGCTCCAAGGCTGGTGGTGACGTTGGCCACCATCACAGTCGTTGCCCCAGGCATCCAAACGACGGTGCAGGATCTCGCCGGCCGGCCCGGGCTGTGGGACGTCGGCGTACCGCCGTCAGGCGCTGCTGACGAACTCACGTTCGCGCTGCTCAACGCCGCGGTCGGCAATCCGGACACCGCGGCCGGACTGGAGTGCGTACTCAACGGACCGGTGCTCACCTGCGACGAAGATCGGCTGGTCTGCGTCGGCGGCGCTGTCCGCAATGCAACTGTCGACAATCTGCGAGTCAAGCCCGGGATGGTCATCCGGTGGCCGGCGGGCTCCGTGCTGGACGTCGGTCCGCTCGAAGGTCCAGGGATGCGCGGGTACGTGGCGATCCAGGGCGGGCTCGACGTACCGCGGGTGCTCGGCAGCCGGTCAACGTTCATCCTCGGAGGCTTCGGCGGTCACGACGGCCAGCCGCTCGCTGCCGGCGACCGGATTCCGCTTGGCAGGCAGGAGAATCTGCTGACTCCGCTCTCGGTGGAACTGCCCGCGATGTCGGACTCCTGGCAGCTGCGGGTCATCCCCGGACCCCACGGCGCGCCGGAACATCTCACCACCGAAGGAATCGACGCGTTCTTTGCCAACGCTTGGATTGTCGACCATCGCTCCGACCGCACCGGCATCCGCCTGATCGGTCCGACTCCCGGCTGGGCCCGGACCGACGGCGGCGAGGCCGGTCTGCATCCCTCGAACGTGCACGATTCGGCGTACCCGGTCGGTGGCATCATGCTGTCCGGGGACACTCCGGTCATCGTCGGCAAGGACGGCCCGTCGCTCGGCGGCTTCGTCGTACCTGCCGTGGTGATCGAAGCCGATCGGTGGATGCTCGGCCAGCTGAGCGCCGGCGACTCGGTACAGCTGGTCCCGGTCACCCCGGACGTGGCGATCGAGGCGATCGAGCACCGGCGTCGCTGGCTGACCGATCTGCGACAAGAGCCAACGTCCGTCGCCGTTTCGACCGGTACGCCGAACCGCCCGGACATCCTGCACCGAGGCGAGCGGTCCGCGACGGCGCCGCCGTACACGATCAGATGCGCCGGCGAGCAACACCTGCTCGTCGAGGCAGGTCCGGCCGAGCTCGACCTCACCGTCCGCGTCTGGATCCACCTACTGGCCCAGGCCCTCCGGCATGATCGGCCGGCCGGCGTCGCGGAGATCGTCGAAGGCGTGCGGTCGCTCCTCGTCGCGGTCGACTCGTCCCGGCTCGCACTGACCGCGCTCGCGGAGCGGCTCGCGTTCCTGGCCGCCGGTCTGGACGATCCCGAGACCGTAGTGCTGCCGGCCCGGGAGGTCGTGCTGCCGATCGCGTTCGATCACCCGGAGGCGCACGAGGCGATGCGCCGGTACGCGACCTCGGTCCGGCCGGACGCACCGTGGTGCCCGGACAACGTCGAGTTCATCCGCCGGGTCAACGATCTCGATACCCGGGACGAGGTCTTCGAGATCGTCCAGGCCGCGACGTACCTGGTGGTCGGTCTCGGCGACGTCTATCTCGGTGCGCCGGTCGCGGTGCCGGTCGACCCGCGGCACCGGCTCGTCACCACGAAGTACAACCCGGCCCGGACCTGGACACCGCAGAACGCGGTCGGAATCGGTGGGATCTATCTCTGTGTGTACGGGATGGAAGGCCCCGGCGGGTACCAGTTGGTCGGGCGCACGGTCCCGGTCTGGCGCCTGTCCCCCACCGACGAGCAGCCTTGGTTGCTGAGGCAGTTCGACCTGATCAGATTCACGCCGGTGTCGGCGGAGCAGCTCGCGCACGAGCGGGCCGAGATCGCCGCCGGGCGGGCAGACCTGAAGACCACGCCGGCGACGT